>JAICWV010000026.1 GCA_025966365.1 Chloroflexota bacterium
CGGCCCCACACCGCACGCAGTCCCGCGCATCAGCAGGCGTCACTGGTCCTACTTGAACGGGTGGAGGTGCCGCCCGAGTCGGGGCTTGACGTGCAGATAAATTATTCCGCGACTCTGCTGCTCTCTCCCTGCTCGCCTCTACCGCCATGCTCCTGAAATAAGCCTTGGACTGCGCGGACTTGTGAGCCGACAGGATCGCGACCCCTCCCAAAGTAAGCAGTGTCACGGGAACTAGCAAAGCGGCGTTTCCCGCAATCAACACGACGACGGCGAGCACGATACCAATGGCAGACACGGTGAGACGCTGATCAAGGCCTAAGCCCTCTTCGGCGGTTCCGCTCAGTGATCCGATTCCCTTGATTGTCTTCACTGCCAGCAGCGGAACGAAAAAGATCACGGCAGCAGCCATCACAAAAACGAACATCACAAACGTAAAGAAGTTCCGGTCGCTCTCAACGAATGGACCGGGAGAAATCTCCGTTCGGCCATAGACCGGATCATGTTTGACGACGTACTTATCGCTCACCGTAGCAGCCTCCTCAGCAAAGTGGTTCTACGATACAGCCGCCTACAGACATCGTCAATCTCTTGCGCTGGTAGTGGACGGGCAGACTTCGGTAACCGTACCCGGACACGACGGAACCCGGTTGTCCGACCCGTTGCAGTACGGGTTGCAGTACGAAGCCCTCTCCACCAATGGAGAGGGCTCTCGCTGAGTCCTCTTTTCGCTTCTACAAGCCAATCTTCTGGTGAGCGGCCGGGGAGTCGAACCCCGAACACACGGATTAAGAGTCCGTTGCTCTGCCAATTGAGCTAGCCGCCCACGCGCAACCTCTGAGTATATCGGCGGCTTCGAGAGCCGGTCAATGAGGCGTGTTGCCGCCAAAAATGGAAGCATGAGCGCTTTCTGCCTGCACGCATCGTAACGCCGTCTTCGTCGTTCTCTCAATTCATTGGGGACTGCGCCGCCGCGCAGCTTCACTATTGGCGACCCAGGGTGTGGCTGAGAGTGGTGGACTCGGAGATGCTTTTGCACGATGAGCCCTGGGATGGCGTGAGAGGAGTGCCCACCGTTCGCGAAACCCATTCATTGCAGGTGCGAAGATCAAAGCTGCGCTGCGGCGCAGACGTCAATGAAGTTGACGTAACTACGGAGTTTTGGGGGGTTTGAGGCCGAGGATGAGATTTTCGTTGAACTCAATCACGTCGGGCAGGCGAGCTCTATATCCAGGATCGTCAAGCTCGAAGGAGACGTTGATCAAGTCCAGGGCGCGGGCGCGGACGTAGGTCCAGATCTGGCCGGAATATTCCTCCGGCCAGGGGCGGGTGCTCTGGTAGCCTTCGCGGAACGCCTGCATGAGCTCATCCTTATTACTCCGGAACTGCAGGTAGTAGGCGGCGATACCGATGTCCTGGACGGGGAAGCACCAGAGGCTGTCGTCGAAGTCAAGGACGCCCATGTCGCCGTCAATCAACTTGACGTTGCCGAAGTGCATGTCGGCGTGCAAGAAGCGCAGACCGGAGGGGTTCGCGTAGAGCCGGTTGGTTTCTTCCTGGATTTCGGCGGCGGCTGCGCGTAGCCGGGCCTTGCGTTCCGGGGTCAGGATCTCGTTGGGCTCGTCTGAGTGGATGGCCGAGCGACTGCCACGCGAACGCTCGCCCAGGGCGCAGATGCGATCGAAGCGGGTGGTACTGAAGTTCTCCGGCGGCCGAAAGGTGTCGGCGTGGTTGTGGAGCCGTGCTGTGGTGCGGCCCAGGAGGTAAGCGGAGCGGCGCGACGGTTGGCTTGTGTGGGCCACGTGCCGGCCGGGCAGCCAGGTGAAGAGGGCGGCATAGCGCGCCTCGCCATCCAGGTGGTTGGTGACGGCCAGATTCCCGTCGCGGGTGGGGACCGCGCGCGGAACTACCAGATCGGTCTCCGCCCGGATCGCGTCCAGCCAGAGCAGCTCGGAGCGAATCTCGGTTTCAGTTCGGTAACCGGGGCGGTTGATGCGCAAGGCGTAGCGGCCGCCGTCGGCCGTTCGGACCTCGAAGATGGTATTCCAGAGCTCGCGGCCGGGGCTGATGCGGGTGATGTCGAGGTCGTAGTGGTCGAGGACGCGGCGCGCGAGGGATTTCATGGACGTGGATGTCATGCGGGCGATTCCAGTGTGATGGGAGGCTCGGAATGCGCGCTAAAGCGCTCGGCTACGGTTGGGTTCAATGTGCCGGGTCACGGCGACGGTAGAGATCTTCCCGCATTGTGCGTGCTGCCATGTGCGTTACAGCTCTTTGGCCAGCTCGATGTTGGCGGGGAGGAACTGGTAGCCGAGGTCGATGTTGATGGCCAGCATGGGCTTGTTGGCGGGGTCGTTGCCGGTGATGATGGCGCGGATACCGTTTTCCCGAGCCCATTCGACGGTCCGCAATTTCAGGGCGCGGGCGATGCCCCTGCCGCGGTAGGCGCGGAGGACGGCAGTGAAGGCATTGTCGGCGTAACCGCCCGCGCGCCGCTGCAGAGGGGCAATGCCGATGATCTTGTCGCCGTCCATCGCCACCCAGAAGATGTCGTGCGACATCCCCGGCAGTTCCATCCACAGCTTCCATTCGTCGAGCGGCGGCGCCAGATATTTCTCCTCGCCGGGAATATCCCGCGTGGTCTCCTGATCCAGCGCGCGAAGCTCCTCCAGCAGCGCTTCGTCCACGCGGAGCTGGTCCAGCGTGGTGATGCGGATACCGGATTCCTCGACACGCCTTGCGGCCTCGCGTACCTTCGCCAGGTTGGCGTTGTTCACATCCAGCCGCGAGACGCGGTCGCCGTGCCCCGTGCGGGCAAAGCCCCGGCGGACGGCGAATGCCTCCGCCTCCGGCAGGTCTTCCCGCAGCTGGACGTACACCTTCTTCGCGCCCCGGTCGACCAGATGCTGCATGGCGTACTCGTACAGCGAACTGCCGATGCCCTGTCTCCAGTGGTCGCGGTCCACCAGGATGTCCATCCAGTAGGTGTCCTCGTCGGTGGTAAAGACCCGCTGCGACCATGCCGCCTCTCCCAGGACCTCGCCGGCGCGCTCGGCGGTGACAATCGTGTGGCCGGCGCGTTGCGGCTCGAGCTCGATGAAGCCGCGGTACTCGTCGACGGTTATCGGTGCTCGGTCGGCTGCGATCGCGTTGCGGATGGCGAGATAGCGCTCGTCATCGGCGGGCACCCGGAGACGGATGGTGATTTCAGACATGGACCATGGTACAGGTCAGAGAACCACCACCGACCGCAATACCTCGCCGCGCTCCATCTTGTGGAACGCCTCTTCTACGTCCTCGATCCCGATGGTCTCCGAGACGAAGCCGTCCAGGTCCAGCTTCCCCTGCAGATAGAGGTCGATGAGGATGGGGAAGTCTCGCGTGGGAAGGCAGTCGCCGTACCAGGACGATTTCAGGGCGCCGCCGCGACCGAAGACTTCGATGAGCGGAAGCTCGATCGACATCTCTGGGCTGGGCACACCCACCTGGACCAGCGTTCCCGCCAGGTCGCGGGCGAAAAAGGCCTCGCGGTAGGTCTCGGGAAGGCCCACGGCGTCAATAACCACGTCAGCGCCGAAGCCGTCGGTCAGCGACTTGATGGCCTCCACCGGATCGTCCTTGCTGCCGTCGATCGTATCGGTCGCACCGAATTGTTTGGCCCATTCCAGCTTGCGCGGGTCCACGTCCACGGCGATGACTTTCCGTGCCCCGGCGATGCTGGAAGCGGCGATGGCGGCGTTGCCCACGCCGCCGCAACCGATCACGGCCACGGTGTCGCCGCGAGAGACGTTTCCGGTGTTGGCGGCGGCGCCGAAGCCGGCCATGATGCCGCAGCCGACGAGGCCGGCTGCCTCGGGCCGCGCTCGTGGGTCGACCTTCACCGCCTGGCCTGCCGCCACCAGCGTTTTCGGCGTAAAGGCACCGATGCCGAGGGCGGGTGAGAGCGGGGTGCCGTCTTCCAGGGTCATGGGCCGGCTCGCGTTCAGGCTGTTAAAGCAGTACCACGGCCGGCCACGCAGGCAGGAGCGGCATTCCCCGCAGGGAGCGCGCCAGGCCAGTACCACATTGTCGCCGGGTGCCAGATTGGTCGTGCCTTCGCCGACGGCGGCAACGGTTCCGGACGCCTCATGGCCGAGCAGGAAGGGGAAGTCGTCGTTGATGGCGCCTTCGCGATAGTGCAGATCGGTATGGCAGACGCCACACGCTTTGACGTCGATGAGCGCCTCGCCCGGCCCGGGATCGGGCACCAGAATGGTCTCCAGCGTTACAGGCGCGCCTTTTGAGCGCGCGATAACCCCTTGCACGCGATGAGCCATGATGTACCTCCAAGAAAGTGTATGCGGGTCGCCCCTCACCCCCAGCCCCTCTCCCTCAAGGGGAGAGGGGAGCCAATCCGACAAGGACTTGTCGAATGCCGGATATGACACTATCGACGTCCGACTCCACAGCCTCAGCGGTGATCCTCAGCACACGGTAACCGCATGCTTCTAGCAGCGCCTGCCGCTCTGCGTCTCGGTCAACCTGGCCCGCATGAATTGACCCGTCGATCTCGACAATCAGATTGGCTGCCGGACAGAAGAAGTCCACCACGAAGGGGCCGATTGGTTGCTGGCACCGGAATCGAATTCTCAGCTTGTCACCACGGACCCGCTGCCAGAGCAGGTCCTCGCTACGTGTTGGCTGCCGGCGAAACTCGCGGGCGACTTCCACCATCCGCCGCTGCAATTTAGCCGGCAACCCCAGCCGCCCCCTGTCCATGACCACACTGTATGCCCATCAACTCCCACGTCAGTTCCCCCTCTCCCTCGGAGGGGAGAGGGGGTTAGGGGGTGAGGGGGCCGATCAGTGCAAATGCTCCTTCACCGTCTCCGCCAACTTCCGGTTCATGCCGGGGACGGCGGCGATTTCGTCTATCTCGGCAGCTTTTATGCCTCGGACACTCCCGAAGGTCTTGATCAGGGCTTTGCGGCGGGTGTCGCCGATGCCGGGGACGGAGTCGATCTGCGAGCGCACGGTGGCTTTCTGGCGGACGGTACGGTGGTAGGTGATGGCGAAGCGGTGGGCCTCATCGCGGATGCGCTGCACCAGGTAGAGCGCCTGCGAGGTGCGGGGCAGGAGGACCGATTCCCTGCGGCCGGGCACGAACATCTCCTCCAGCCGCTTGGCCAGGCTGACCAGCGGGATGTCGCTCCGGCCCACCTCGGCCAGCACCTCCTGGGCGGCGTGCAGCTGTCCCTTGCCCCCGTCCACGATGATGAGGTCGGGCAGGGCGGCGAAGCTCTCGTCCTGGGCGTCAGCCCGTTTGAAGCGGCGGCCCAGCATCTCCGCCATCATGGCGAAGTCGTTGGAGCCCTCCACCGTCTTGATCTTGAAGCGGCGATACTCCGCATTCTTCGGCTTGCCGCGCTCGAAGACCACCATGGAGCCGACGGCGCTGGTGCCCTGGATATTGGAGATGTCGTAGCACTCGATCCGTGCCGGCAGCTCCGGCAGATCCAGTGCGTCCTGCAGCTCTTTGAGCGCGCCGGTGGTCTTCTGCTGGTCGTTCATCCAGCGCAGCTTGTGCTCCTCCAGCGCCTCGCGGGCGTTCTCGGCAACCATTTCCACCAGGTGCCGCTTCTCGCCGATTTTGGGCACGGTCATGCTCACCGCCCCGCCGCGCAGACCGCGCAGCCATTCCTCGATAATCGGCGTTCCCTCGATGTCGTGCTGCAGCAGAATCTCGCGGGGGACGTGCGTCGCGCGCTCGTAGAACTGCTGCACAAAGGAGGCAAGGGCCTCGGCCGGCTCGCTTTCCTGCGTATCCAGCAGAAAGGTGTCGCGTGCGACCACCTTGCCCTCACGGATGTGGAAGATCTGGACGGCCGCCTCGGCGCCGTCCAGCGCCACCGCCATCACGTCCTGGTCGGCGCCCCGGGTGGAGGTGATCTTCTGTCGCTCCATCACCCGCTCGACCGCCGCGATCTGGTCGCGGATGCGGGCCGCGCGCTCGAAGTCGAGGTCGTCGGCGGCGTGCTCCATGGCCGCGGTCAACTGGCCCCGCACCTGCTCGTGCTTGCCGTCCAGAAAGAGGAGCACCTGCTCGATGATCTTGCCGTACTCCTCGGTGGTGGTCAGGCGGACGCAGGGGGCAGTGCAGCGCTTGATGAAGAACTCCAGGCAGGGCCGTTCCAGCACCGGCCCACCCTCGGCGGGAATGGTCAGGTCGCACGTGCGGTAGGGGAAGAGCTTCTTCAAGACCGACATGGTCTCGTTGAGCGCTCCGCCGTCGGCATACGGTCCAAAGTATTTGTTCCCGTCCCTACGTACCTGCCGCACCTTCAAAACACGTGGAAACGGCTCGGTCACCGTGACGCAGATATAGGGATACTGCTTGTCGTCGCGGAGCTGGACGTTGTACTTCGGCCGCTGTTCCTTGATGAGGTTGTTCTCGAGGATCAGGGCTTCCAGCTCCGAGTCGGTGACAATGGTCTCGAAGTCGGCGGCGTGGCTCATCATCACCCGCGTCTTGGCCGTCTGCGTGTCGGGCGGGGCGAAGTATGAGCGTAGGCGGGCCCGAAGGGAAGCCGCCTTGCCGACGTAAATGACCTGGCCGTCGACATTCTTGAAGAGGTAGCAGCCAGGACGGGTGGGGACAGAGCGGAGGCGTGTGGAGTCAATCATTGCGTCAAAAAAAGCCCGCCCGTACGGGGCGAGCTACCAGGTCCAGTATACCAGGGAGGGGCGACACTTTGTAGACATAACTCGTGCAGGGGAGTAATCCAAGCTGTTATACTTGAAAGCGCAGAATCTGGGCGTGAAGGTCCGTATGGGGAGAAGTGGGAGCGGCCCACTTCTCTTTCGTTTTCAGAGAAGAGACGGAGGGCTAGTTCGATTGCCGGACTAGCCTTTTGCACGCCCGTACACGGAAGGCATGAGATGGCAAAGGGAGAACTGGTCACCGCGATTCGTGCGCTCACAGCCGAGCGCGATCTTCCCGTCGATACCGTCATTCATGCCGTCGAGGAGGCCCTCGAGGCGACCTACAAGCGGCAATACGGTCAGGTGCCGGACGTCAAGGTGCGGCTGGATACCGAGACCGAGGAGTTTCGGGTTTATGCCGAGAAGCAAGTGGTCATCGAGCCACGCGACGAGGCCACCGAGATCTCGCTGAAGGACGCGCAGGAGCTTCCGAGCAAGCCGGGGCTCAACGAGATGGTGGAAGTGGAGGTGACGCCTCCCAATTTCGGCCGCATCGCCGCTCAGACCGCCAAGCAAACCATTCTGCAGCGGATTCAGGAGGCGGAGCGCGACCTTATCTATGACGAGTTCGCCAACAAAGAAGGTGAGGTCCTCACCGGCACGATCGAGCGCGTCGAGCCGCGCGGGATCATCGTCAACCTGGGCAAGGCCGAGGCGCTCCTGCCACCGCCGGAGCAGGTTCCGCGCGAGCGCTATCGCATCGGCCAGCGGCTCAAGGTTTATCTGGTCAAGGTCGAGCGCGGCATTCGTACGCCGCAGCTGATCGTCTCTCGGAGCCACCGCGGGTTGGTCCGGCGTCTCTTCGAGGTTGAGGTGCCGGAGATCTTCAACGGCACGGTCGAGCTCAAGGCACTTGCACGCGAGCCCGGCTCGCGGACCAAGGTCGCGGTGCAGGCGCGCCAGGAGGGTATCGATGCCGTCGGTGCCTGCGTGGGCATGCGCGGCGTGCGCATTCAGAACGTGGTGAACGAGCTGAACGGCGAGAAGATTGACGTGGTGAACTGGGACGAGCGGCCCGAGAAGTTCGTGGCCAATTCGTTGGGGCCGGCGCAGGTCCTTAACGTGGACGTGCACCCGGAGGAGCGGCGCGCCGTGGTATGGGTGCCGGATTCTCAGCTCTCGCTCGCTATCGGCAAAGAGGGACAGAACGCGCGGCTGGCAGCCAAGCTGACCGGATGGCGCGTGGATATCAAGAAACAATCGGAAACAGCGCCCAAGCCGGAACCATCGGCACCGGCGCCGATTATCGTCGAGGAAGTCGTCGAGGACGAGGGGCCGGTCACCATGGCCGAGCTGCTGGGCGACGTTCCCATTGAAGCCGGAGAGGAGACGTAGGATGCCGAAGCATATTCCCCTTCGATCCTGCATCGCCTGCCGGGAGACCAAGCCGAAGCGCGAGCTCGTGCGCGTGGTTCACACGGCGGAGGGGCCGGTGGAGGTCGACCGGACCGGAAAGAAGAATGGACGCGGGGCCTATTTTTGCCCCGCACAGGAATGTTGGGAGCTTGGCCAGAAAAAGAGGGCGCTGAATCACGTCTTCAAGGCGGCGGTCACTCCCGAAAATTGGGATGAACTATTGCGCTATGCCCGCGAGACGCTGCCGGAGAAAAAGGTGCCCACGCGGGTGCCGGCAACGGCGGCTCGCCGGGTGAAAGGCGCGAAGACACGCGGGACGGCAACGTCCCCGGCAGCGCAGGTCGCTGCCAGAGAGGGGTAGTTAATGGCTACAACATATCGAGGCCGCGGAGGACGCGGCCCTGCGCAGAGAGGCGGACGAGGCCGCGGCGGAAACAAGCGGCCCTCGCATCAGGTACAGCAAGCACCGGCGGCTCCAGCCGGGCCGCGCGCGGTTGAGATTCCGGCGGCAATCACGGTCAAGGATCTCTCCGAGCGCATGGGCCTGACACCGGTTGACATCATCAAGGCACTCATGAAGAACGGCGTCCTGGCGACCATCAACCAGGAGCTGGATTACGACACGGCGGCGATCGTCGCCGGAGATATGGGCTGGGAAGTCACGGAGGCTCCCTCGGTCCTGGCCGAGATCGAGGAGCAGGAGGGCGCCGAGGCCGAGGCGGAGGATGAGTCGTTGCTCCAGGAGCGGCCGCCGGTGGTGACGGTGATGGGTCACGTCGACCATGGCAAGACGCTGCTGCTGGACTCGATCCGCTCCACCAACGTGGTGGCGCGCGAGGCAGGCGGCATCACGCAGCACATCGGCGCCTACCAGGTCGAGAAGGGCGGTCACCGCATCACCTTCCTCGACACGCCGGGCCACGCTGCCTTTACCGCCATGAGGGCGCGCGGGGCGCAGGTCACCGATATCGCCATCATCGTGGTGGCGGCGGACGACGGCGTGATGCCCCAGACGGTCGAGGCCATCAGCCACGCCCGAGCGGCCCATGTGCCCATGATCGTGGCGCTGAATAAGATCGACAAACCGGATGCCAATCCGGACAGGGTCAAGGCCGAGCTCAGCGAGGCGGGGCTCAATCTGGTGGAGTGGGGCGGCGACATCGAGCTGGTACCGGTTTCGGCCAAGACCGGCGAGGGCATCGACGACCTGCTCACCACCATCAATCTGACCTCGGAGATTACCAACTTCCGCGCCAACCCCGAGCGCCCTGCCGTCGGCTCGGTGATCGAGGCCAAGATGGACCGCGCCCGCGGCCCACTGGCAACGGTCATCGTCCAGGCGGGAACGCTGCGTCCGGGCGACGTGGTGGTAGCGGGCAGCGCCTTCGGCAAGGTGCGCGCCCTCTACGACGATCGCGGCAAGACGCTCAAGTCGGCGCCCCCGGGAACGCCGGTGGCGCTGCTGGGCCTGAACGAAGTGCCTGAGGCGGGAGACCGCGTCCAGGTGCTGCCGGATGACAAGCTGGCACGGACAGTGGCGCTGGAACGCGGCCGTCAGAAGCGCGTCGAGGGTCTGAACGCGACCCACTCCTCCGCCGACATCCTCAGCCGGATTTCGGCCGGTGAGGTGAAGGAGCTGAACCTCATCGTCAAGGCGGATACCCAGGGATCGCTGGAGGCGATCGAGCACGCCCTCAAGGAGCTAAACGGCGAGAAGGTGCGTGTCAACGTGCTCCACGTGGGCACCGGCGCCGTCACCGAATCGGACGTCCTGCTGGCCGATGCTTCCCAGGCGCTGATCATCGGCTTCCACACGCGGCCAGATCCGGGCGCGCGGCGCGCGGCCGAGGAGAAAGCGGTCCAGATCACCTACTACGACATCATCTACAAGCTGGTCGAGGACATCGAGAATGCCCTCTCCGGCATGCTGGAGCCGGTGTACGAGGAAGTCGTGCTGGGACACGCGCAGGTGCGGGCCACCTTCAAGGCGGGCCGAACCGTGATCGCCGGGTGCTACGTCACCGACGGCGAGATGCGGCGCAACGCCGAGGCACGCGTCATCCGCGGCGGCCAGGTGGTCACCACCGGCCGCATCACCTCGCTCAAGCGCTTCAAGGAAGATGCGCGCGACGTGGGCATGGGCTACGAGTGCGGCATCGTCATGGAAGGCTTCAACGAATTCCAGGAGGATGACGTCATCGAGGCCTATGGTCAGCAGCGCGTGGCGCCTGAGCCGATCCGCTAATGAGCGACCGCCGGCGTCAACAGCGCGTAGCGGCGGAGATCGAGCGGCGTGTCAGCCAGTTCATCCGCGAAGAGCTGAAGGATCCGCGGCTCGGTTTCCTGACCGTGACAGGCGTCGATATCAACTCCGATCTCACCAATGCTGTCATCCACGTCAGCGTGCTGGGGGATGAGGCCGAGCAGCAAGCGACCATGGACGCACTTCGCCGGGCCAGGGGTCTGGTGAAGCGCGACATCGGCGACTGGCTGCAGCTGCGAACGGTGCCCGAGATTACCTTCCGGCTGGATACGTCGCTGGAGCGCGGAGCGCGCATTCTGGAGATCATGAAGACGCTCGAGCACGAGGAGCAAGCGTGACGCAAATAGCTCAGACCTCCCTGCAGGAGGCTGCGGGGCTGCTCCGCGATGCCCGGCGCATCGCCGTCATCTCCCACATCGAGCCGGATGCCGACGCTGTCGGGTCCACTCTGGGCCTTGCCGGTGGTCTGCGGCAGCTGGGCAAGGAGGTAACCACCGCCTTCAGCGATCCTATCCCTCCCTACGCCGAGTTTCTAGCCGGTGCCGGAGACGTCGTCCTCCAGTGGCCGGAAGGCCGGTTCGATGTCTATGTCTTTGCCGATGCCGCCGATATCGCCCGGGTGGGACGGTTGTACACCGACAACCGCGAGCGCTTCGCGGATACGCCCGTGATCAACATGGACCACCATCGCACCAACCCCGGGTACGGCACCGTGAACCTGGTGGTCCCGGATGCCTCCTCCACCTCGGAGCTCTCTTTTCGGGTGCTGAAGGAGATGGATGCGCCCATTGACGCGGGTACGGCCACGGCCCTGCTCTTCGGCATCATGGGCGATACCGGCTCCTTCCGCAACGGAGCCACCACCGCCGGCTCCTTCGAGGCGGCCGCCGACCTCTTCCGTCACGGCGCGGACGTGCAGCGGATTGCCTACGAGCAGTTCGAACGCAAGCGCTTCGACGCCGCCCGCTTGTTCGGCGACGTGCTCGACACCATCCGACTCGATCACGAGCGGCGCATCGTCTCGGCGTGGCTGAGCCAGGAGATGATGCGCGCCACCGGCGCCACCCTGGACGAGATCGAGGGCACGGCGGCGTACTTGCGAGGGATCGAAGAGGCGGATGTGGTCATGTTTCTGAAGGAGACGGAAGAGGACGAGGTCAAGGTGAGCCTTCGCTCCAAACCGGGGATCGACGTCTCCGCCATTGCCAGCGCCCTCGGCGGTGGCGGACATACCCAGGCGGCCGGCGCCACCCTCCCCGGCCCGCGCGAGCGGGCGTACGATCTGCTCATCGAGACCTACGACCGACTCAATCCGCGGTGATCACCGGGATCCTGCCCGTCGATAAGCCGCTTGGCTGGACCTCGCACGACGTGGTGGGGCGGGTCCGGCGGGTAGCCGGGCAGAAGGCAGTGGGACACGCGGGTACGCTGGACCCGCTCGCTACCGGGGTTCTGGTACTGGTGCTGGGTAAGGCGACTCGTCTCTCCAACGAGCTGATGGGCACAACCAAGGTCTATTGCGCCGAGGTCGTGCTGGGCGCTTCCACCGCGACCGACGACGCCGAGGGAGAGATGCTCCGGCACGTGCCGGTGGAGGGAGTGAGCCCGGAGGCGATCGATGCCGCGGTACTGAGGTTCGTGGGAGAGATCGAGCAGGTGCCGCCGCGGTACGCGGCTGTGCGTAAGGGGGGCGAGCGGCTGTATGTCCTGGCACGGCGAGGAGAGATCTTTGAGCCGGAGCCGCGTCGCGTTGTGGTGGAGCGCATCGATGTGCTGTCCTGGGAGGCGCCGCGCCTCCGGTTGCGAGTGATCTGCGGCGCCGGGACCTATATCCGGTCGCTGGCCCGGGATATCGGGGACGTCCTGGACACCGGGGGATATCTCCACGCGCTTCGCCGCACCGGCAGCGGCACCATCGGACTGGAAGAGGCAATGCCGCTCGACGGGCTGCGGGACCGAGACGACGTCGAGCGGGCGCTGCTGCCGCCGGATCGCGCCGTGATTGACTGGCCGGCGCTGCTGCTGGATGGGCCCGAAGCGGCGCTGATCGTGACCGGACGCCCCATCGAGCACCAGAGTGGGGCAGAGGGCAGCGTAAGATTGTATGGTTCGTCCGGCGATCTGGTGGCGCTGGGGCGCGTGGTATCGGGGCAGATTCAGCCGTATCGAGTGTTTGGAGAGGGAACGAGTGCGGACGGTCGCTGACCTGTCGGAGATGGAGCGCGGCCGGCCGGCCGTCCTCACTATCGGCGCTTTCGACGGGGTCCACCGCGGCCACCAGTTTCTGATCCGGCAGACAGTGGACCGCGCTCGCCGCCTCGATTACGAGACGGTGGTGATTTCTTTCGATCCCAGGCCGGAGGTGCTCTTCCGGCCGGACTCTTTCCAGCTGACGGGTGGGGACGCCAAGACGCGCATCATCTCCGCGCTGGGCGTGGACTCGCTGGTCATGATCCCCTTCACCCGAGAATTCAGCGAGGTTCCGGCCGGCCAGTTCCTGCTGGCGATTCTGGAGCACGTGAATCTGGCAGAGATGTGGGTGGGGGCGGATTTCGCCTTCGGCCACAAGCGCGGCGGGAACGTGGACATGCTTATCCGGAGCGGGCAGCAGAGCGGCTTCGCAGTTCATGTGGTGCCACGGCAGCCGCTGGACGGCACCGCTATCAGCAGCACGGTCGTCCGCGAGCTCATCGCGGAGGGAGATGTGGCGGGGGGCGCGAGCTTCCTGGGGTACTGGCATGGGTGGCAGGGACTGGTGGTCCACGGCGACCAACGTGGCCGCGAGCTCGGATTTCCCACAGCCAATCTCCAGCCGCCGGAGTACCAGATTATTCCCGCCAGCGGCGTCTATGCCGGGTACGTCCGCTTCGACGGTCAGCGCTTTCCCGCCGCGATCAGCGTGGGGTACAACGTCCACTTTCGCGGAACGGCGCTGAAAGTGGAGGCGCACATTCTGGACTGGGAGGGCGATATCTACGACCGTGTCATCGGGATCGAGTTCGTGGATCGCGTGCGTGACGAGCGCGAGTTCGAGAGTCTGGACGCGCTTATCCAGGAGATGGAGCAGGATTGCGCGGAAGTCCGGCGCCTGCTCGCAAACGCCGAAGAGCCGGGTGAGCTGATCATGCTGGAGTGGCCGTAGCCGAGCGCTTCAGCCCGCAGTGCGCGGATCGATCCTTCCGAGTGCGGCCTCGGTAAACTCCTCCAACGCGGCGCGCAGCCTCTCTTCCGTGATATCGGGGCGGTCAAATAAAGGGAACGCGGCCGCCCAATCGCCGATGGACGGGGCGGCACGAAGGGCGGCGCAGAGGTCCCAGTAGGGAAGCTGCTCGGTGTTGACCTGGCTGAGGGAGAGGTAGCGATCGGTGAAGGTCTCCATTGCCTGGCGGCCAAAGATCAGCAGGGAATCCAGCCGGCAGATAGCGAGATCGGCCAGCGGCTCGCCGAGAGAAGCATCCTCCCAGTCCAGCACTGCTGCCACCGTGCCGTCGGTCCAGAGAAGGTTGCCGGGCCAGAGATCGCCATGAAGGAGGACAGGGATGTTGCGGGATTTCGCGGCCCAGAAGGGCTGTAGGGTTTCAATGATTCTCGACTCGTCGAGCCGGCTGGTGGGATCGACGGTGCGGTCGCGGAGGCCCGACGCAAAGGCGTGGCCGCGGCGGCGGAGTGTGGCCAGTTCGGGTTCTGAGGTATCCACGGTGTGGATGCGCGCAAGCTGCTCCGCCCGCTGCCGCTCGTAGGCGTGTCGATCTGGGGGGTCGCAGTCGGGCTTTCCCTCGACGTAGTCGAGCACGAGATACGGCACCGGCAGGAGCGTGCGGGACTCGTCGAGGAGAAGCGGCTCGGGGACGCGCACGCCCGTCCGAAAGAGCGCTTGAACGGTCCGGAACTCGTCACCGGCAGCGCCCGGGTGCCGCGCCAGCAGAGGCTGAGATGGAATGCGCAGCACGGCGCGGAGGTCGGCCTCGCCGGGGCGAGCAATTTCCAGCACGGTCATATGGGCGGAGAGGCCGCCCAGAAGGGGCCAGGTGCGGCGGAGCGCGCCGCCCGGCTCCAGGCACAGGGCGAGGCCGCACAGAGCGCGTTTCCACTCGGCGTCGTTCAACGGCGGGACGTTGGTCCGGCTCACCTTACTGCCGCCGCCGCTCCTGCAGTCTCCTGGCTTCGTAACTGGCAAAGAAGATCAGAAAGGCCACGAGGATGATGAACACCAGGATGGCCGTTGCAAAGATCATCATGGCGCGAGCCCGCTAGCCGGAAGTCGCCTGTTGCTTGCTGTCCGATTGGTTCAGACGCTCCAGCGCTTTCTCGGCCGCGATTTGCTCCGCTCCGCGCTTGCTGCGATCGTGCCCACGTCCCAGCACACGATTTCCGACCCGTACCTCGACCGTGAAGGACTTGGCATGGTCGGGACCGGACTCATCTATCAGATGATAGGTGGGCGTCTGCTGCATCCGCGCCTGCACCAGCTCCTGCAGCATGGATTTGGCGTTCTTGTGCTTGCGGCCCACCACGACGTCCTCGAGCTCGCGCTCCAGGAAACGCATGACGAACTCGCGAGCCGCGAGGTACCCCTGGTCTTCATAGATGGCGGCGATGAGGGCTTCGAAAGCGCAGGCCAGGCCGCCGGCCCGCTGCCGGCCCTTGCTCATCTCCTCACCACGGCCCAGGAAGAGATACTGTCCCAGGTCGATCTCCTGGGCGAAGCGTGCCAGTGTCTCGGTCCGGACCAGGGCCGAGCGCAGGTTTGTCAGCTCTCCCTCCTCGAGCCGGCCGAAGCGATGGAAGAGATAGTCGGTGCTGATCAACCCGAGGACGGCATCCCCCATGAACTCGAGCCGCTCATTGGACTGTGAGGCCATCTCTGCCTCGTTGAGGTACGAGCGATGCGTGAGCGCTTCGCGCAGAATCTCGGGCTCATTGAACTCGATCCCGAGGCTCGCTTCCAGAGCGTTGACACGCTGCGATGAGGGGAGGGAGCGGGGAAGCTCGGTTTGCGCCGGAGCGGTTTGGGCCGATGGCGGAGGTGCCGCGGGTGGGTCTCGTCGCGGCCTCAAGACGTGGCCCAGTCTTGTCCAGAGCCCCTGGGCGGTTGCCCCTTCTTTCATCCGACAATTATATCAGTGAATATCGGCGTCCCCACGCGGTAGAATGCGCCACGACCACCCAGAGGAAGAGAAACATGCCGATCTATGAGTATCAATGCCGAGACTGCGATACGAGGTTTGATGCCCTGGTCAAGAGCCTGGCGGTAGCCGACCAGGTGCCTTGCACGTCCTGTTCGGGCGCGAACGTGCACCGCCTGGTTTCGACGTTTGCCACGGTGGGCGGCTTCGACGACGAGTTTACAGCCTCGGACTTCAAAGCCGGAACTGGCGGTGGCTGCTGCGGCGGCTCGTGCGGCTGTGGACACTAGCACGGCGATGGCGGACGAGGATTTCGTTTCCAGCACCGTCAATACCACCACCACGCGCGTCCATGGCCGCACGCTGAACTCGGCCCGCGGACATCACTTCATCATCGACGGGCCCACCAGGCCGGGAGAAGAGGTCTTCTCCATGGAGGCGTTTCTGGCCGGCATCTCCTCCTGCGCTGTCCATCTCTTCGAAGACTTCGCCGAGGAGGAGGGGATTCCGCTGCAGCAGGCCGGCGTCACCATCGAGGCCTTTCGTAAGAAGGACGAGCTCCATCGTTTCGATCACATTGACCTGACCATTGCCATGGCCGGTCCCACGCGCGCTCAGGCTGAGCACCTGGTAGAGCGCTTCAAAGGAAGGTGACCGCTCTACCGGACGGTTGCCGTGGTAACCGACGTTCGAGCCGATCTGGTCGAGCCGCGGGGTTAAACCTGCGTGCTACCCGTGATTTCGGTGCGGGTAATGCTAATTCCGTCTCGCGAGATGCCGAGGAGATCGAGAATCTGCTCCGGACGGACCGTGCCCCGGTCGTAGCCTGCGATCAGCGCGAACGCCGAGCTTCCGTCCGCTTCAAGAGACAGAATCGCCGGGCGAATGTCGCGGTGACGGATGGCGCCGTCGCGGTCTTCCTCGACCTCGATCGTGTCTCGGGCGAGGATCGCATCGAGACGGTGCGGTAATTCCTCCAGCGGTTCCGCCAGCTCCACCAGATAGGAGGCGGAGTGAAGCTTCGACGCCGCCGACTTTCCCTCCGCCGGCACCTCGATCACCTCCCGAATGGTGATGCCGCGGGGCACCGTCGCTCGCAGCCGGATCAGCACCTCTTCGGGAGGCACCGGCTCGTTCAGCATGATCTCCAGGATCTCCCGCTCCCCGGTGTAGCCCAGGGGGAGCGGAGAGACGAGCGACATTCGGGGCCGGGGATTGAAACCTTCCGAGAGTGCGAAGGGAAGGCTCGCCCGGCGCATCGAAAACTCCAGCGTGGATTGCAGGTCCAGGTGTGAGAGGAAGCGGGCGTTCTCCGCCTTCCGAAAGATGACGTGGAGACGCTGTCTGCTCACTTGCCGATACAGAAGTCGCGGAAGATGCGGTCCAGCAATTCATCATCCACGCCGGCACCGGTGATCTCGCCCAGAGCCGCCACGGCGGCACGGACGTCGAACGACACCAGATCGAGGGGGGTTCCCGCCTGCAGACCTGCTGCCGCGCAATGGAGCGCGGCGGCCGAGCGTCGCAGCGCATCCACATGGCGGACGTTTCCCACCACAAACTCCTGGCGGGTTCCGCCCAGCGCCGTACCTTCCAGCGCGGCGCGAAGATCCTCCAGCCCATCGGGACTAACCGTGCTGCTCTCGGCGACCGCCATCGGCCGCAGCCGGGATAGCGATCCGTTCCCGTTCAGCTCGGCCGGCAGGTCGCACTTATTGAGCGTCACCACGACCCGGGGTCCGTCGTCCTCCTTCGCTGCCGCCGCCACCGCCTCGATCGCCAGGGCGTCTGCCCCGGACAAGGGCCGAGATCGGTCGAGGACCAGGAGGACGACGTCCGCCGCCTCCAGCGTCTTGCGGCTCCGCTCCACGCCGATCCGCTCGACCACATCATTGGTCTCGGTGATTCCAGCGGTGTCGATGGTGCGGAAGGGAATGCCGCGCACCTGCATCACCTCCTCCACCGTGTCGCGGGTGGTCCCGGCGATCGGCGTGACGATCGAGCGGTCGAGGCCGAGCAGCGCGTTCATGATGCTCGACTTCCCCACGTTGGGGGCGCCCACGATGGCGAGCGTCGCCCCCTCGCGCAGGACGATGCCGCCCTCGGCGCCGATCAAGAGGGTTTCGATTGCCGCGCGGGCGGTGTCCAGCCGCTGCCGCGACGTGGAATCGAGCTGCGGCGGAATGTCATCCTCGACAAAGTCCACCATCGCTTCCATGTGGGCAAGGGTGCCCAGAAGATCCTGGCGTACCGGCTCAACGCGCTCGGTCAGCCAGCCGGAGAGCTGTCGCAAGGCTAGCTGAAGTCCCGCGTTTGTTCTCGCGCGCACGACGTCCAGAACCGCTTCGGCCTGGCTGAGATCGAGCCGGCCGTTGAGAAAGGCGCGCAGGGTGAACTCGCCGGGGCGGGCCGCGCGGCAGCCGGCCCGCAGACAGAGGTGAACGATGTGATCGAGTATCAGCGGATTGCCGTGCCCGTGGATCTCAAAGACGTCCTCGCCGGTGTAACTATGTGGAGCACGCATGACGCAGCCCAGTGCATCATCCACGGGCTCGTCGGTCCCGGCGTCCATCACGGTACCGTGGCGCATATGGTGCGATTCCCAGGTGCCGCGGGTCGCCGGAAAGAGGTCCGCGGGGAGGGACGCCGCGAGCGGGCCGCTGGCGCGCACGATGCCGACACCGCCCTCGCCCGGAGGCGTTACCACGGCGACGATCGTGTCGCTTTCCATGGCCTCGACGGCTAGGTCTGGACGCGCTGTTTGGGCGCGATGACCACGCGCCGCGCCGGGCCCTCGCCGATGCTGTAGGTCTCAACATCGGGCCGGTCGCGGAGCGCCAGATGGATCACGCGACGGTCGCTGGCGGGCATGGCCTCGAGCGTGAAGGGGCGGCCGTTGCGGCGAACGCGATAGGCCAACCGGTCAGCCAGGGTGCGCAGCGAATCCTCGCGGCGGGCGCGATAGTTCTCGATGTCGATCACGATCCGAGGCCACTGACGCCTGTTCTTGGAGAGCAGGAGGTTGAGCATGAACTGAAGCGCTGCCAGATTGTCGCCTCGCCGCCCGATAAGGACGCCGAGATTACTGCCGGTTATGGCCAGCATAATGGGCGTTTCGGTGCCCCGAATGCTCACATCGGCATTGAAGCCCATGCTGGTGAGAAGCTCGCTCAGGACCTGCCGCGCTTCTTCCGCCAGTGCTGCCGCTTCGCGTGGAGACGGCTCCTCCGGTATTTCCCGCTCGATGATATCTTCGTCCTCGCCGGCGACGAATTGGTCCTCTGCCCCGGCCACCGGTGCATGATCAACGCGAGCACGGATGCGCGCGTTTTCGGCACCGAGACCAAATACCCCTCGGCTCCCCTGGCTCAGCACCTCGACCGTCATGGCGTCTTTCTCGACTCCGAAGTGCTCCTCGGCCGCCGCGACTGCCTCGTCGACCGTCTTTCCCGAAAACTCAGCCCCGTCGTCCACCACCTCTTCCTCCTCTGGCGCGATTCGCCTTCTTGCGCGGCCGTACCACCGCCGATTTCCCGTTACTTCCCTCCACGGTGCCTCCTCCGCCGTTCATGTCGGCCTGCGCCGCCGGCTTCGCTCCTGCCCCATCCCCGGACTCGGCATTCCTGGGTGCTGCAGCCTGCTTAGTGCCCGAGCCGTTGCTCGCCACCGCGCGGACTGGCTTCAGCGGCGGCAGCGGCTTATTGCCAAGGACCGGCAGCAGCCCCCAGCCGGTGATGCGCACCTGAATCAGGATGGCGATGATGGTCGAGGTCACCCAGTAGAGGGAGAGCCCGGAGGCGTAATGCGTGGCAAAGAAGACGATCATCAGCGGCATGAAGTTCATCATGGTGTTCATCATCTGCTGCTGAGGATCGGTGCTGCGGGTGAGCATCATCCGCGACTGAATCCACTGGGTGATGCCTGCCAGGACCGGCAGGATATAGAGCGGGTCCGGCTCGCCGAGGCCGTTGCTCAGCCAGAGGAATTTGGCATGGAAAAGGTTGAATACGTGCTGCGCGTTGCCCGGCATGTTGTTGACGGCATAGCAGCTGTGGAACCAGGCTTGCCAGCCGTGGACGGCCACGCCGTTGCAGGTGACGTTGACCCAGTCAGGGTGCGGATAGTGCGGTGGTGAGGAGCCGAGATGGGAGAAGGCGTAGAAGAGGCCGAAGAGGATCGGCATCTGCAGGACCATGGGCAGACAGCCCATAACGGGGTTGACGCCGTGCTCCCGATAGAGCTTTTGCATCTCCTCGTTCATTTTGAGGCGGTCTTTGCCGTGCTTCTGCCGCAACTCGGTCATGAGGGGCTGGACGCGCTGCATGGCCTTGGCGTTGCGGAGCTGCTTGATCTGGAGGGGCGAAAGGATCAGGCGGACCAGGCCGGTGAAGAGGATGATTCCAATGCCCGCATTGCCGACGGCCAGAGCCAGCCAGACAATGCCCATCTCGAGCGGCCCGATGATGAATCCGAGAATGTTTTGCAACGAGGTCTCCAGTCTTACGGGACGGGGTCGTACCCACCCTCATGGAAGGGGTGGCACCGAGCAATCCGTCTTACGCTCAACCACCCTCCCCGGGCCAGGCCGTATCGCTCGATTGCCTCACGGGCATACTCTGAACAGGTGGGCTGATAACGGCATGCGGGCCCCAACATCGGCGAGATCACTCGCTGATACATCACTATAAGCGCCACGGCTACTTTACGCATGGGTAGCCTCGGCCGGTTGCCTCGTGGCCCCGGTTCGCCGTAACGACAACTGCACAGCCGCGACAATTTCGCAGTAGGACGCCTCCGCAGCGGACGGGCGCGCTATGAAGACGAGATCGGTCCCCGGGCGGATCGACGGCAATTCCTGGCGAACCGCCTCGCGCAGACGGCGCTTGACGCGATTGCGGATAACCGCTTTACCCACCTTTTTGCTCACAGAGAAGCCGACGCGGATATCCGGTGGGCGCACGGACGCGACGTACAGGGCAACGAACGGGCCGCTTGTCGAGCGTCCCCGCCGCCGTACGCGGGCAAAGTCGCGCGACCGGAGGAGCCGGTGCTGCTTTGGCAGCATGTCATGCCGCCTAAACCGTCAGGCGATGGCGCCCCTTGAGCCGTCGCATCTTGAGGACGCGCCGGCCCCCGCGCGTGGCCATGCGAGCGCGAAATCCGTGCTCGCGCTTCCGCGGGATTCGCTTCGGTTGATATGTACGTTTCATGGCCGAATAAAAGGCCCCCTCATCCTGTGAATAGAGCCGCCCTTGCGTGAAAAACCCTCAGCACCCCCGTGTGTGCTGAGGATCGCGGCACTCGAATCTGGCTCCGATTTGCGTTTGATTATAGGCTTCGCTTCGAGAATCGGTCAACTGGCGCGGGAATGGTTACGGGCACGGCTCTTGCCGCGCTGGAAGTGAGTGGGCCATCAGACCTGAAAGGAGCAAGTCACATGAGCGAAGACGATAATCCGCTCAAGGAAGCAATCAAAACCTTTGCTGGACTCGGAGGCAAGGAGGAGATCGAGGAAGTTCGGTCGCAGGACCCGGAGGACGCAGGATTGCGGGATGTCGGGGTTCCGGAGGAAACAGTCCCCAGCGCCCAAGCCGTGGAGGAGGACGGGGTGATCAACCGGTCCTCAGCCGAGGTCTCCCGCCGCCGCCAGGAGGAGTGACGCCGAGACCAACCCGGCCGTCTCGGCCCGGAGAATCCGTGGTCCCAGAGTGACGGCGTGCGCGCCGGCCGCTTGCACCATTTCGATCTCAGGGAGTGAAAAGCCGCCCTCGGGGCCGATAAAGAGGCTCATGGTCGCGCCGGGTGATGGCGAGATTGACGCCAGTGGCATCTCGCGCTCGCCTTCCCACGGAACCACGAGCATGCCTTCAGCCCGGGTCAGCGCCTCGTGGAGCGGCATGGCCGGCAGCACCTCTGGAATGAGCCCGCGGCCGCTCTGTTCCGCTGCCTCCTTGACGATCATCTGGTGGCGGCGCCGTTTCGCCTCTCCGGGCTCTCCTGCCACCGAGCGCTTGGTGATGATGGGAACAAAAGCCGAAATCCCAATTTCCGTGCCCTTCTGCAGGACGAAGTCCATCTTCTGCCCTTTGAGCAATCCCTGGTAGAGCACAAGCCGTGTTGCCGGCTCGGCCACGGTACGGCGCCGCTCCTCGATAATGCCCTGGGAGGGCGACAGGAGCCGGACCACATATTCGATCCCGGTGTTGTCGAGGATGATGATGCGGTCGCCGGGGCACAGACGAAGGACGCTTCGGATCTGGCGCGCTTGATCGGACGGAATGGAAACCTCGTCGCCGCTGATGCTCTCGGCCTGGAGGAAGAAGCGATGCACCGTCAAGCCGCGGGAGAGCGGGCCACGATGAGCCACCAGTCGCCGTCGCGGGTGGCGTCCGTGATTTCCAATCCGGCGTCGCCGAAGGCTGTGCGCACAAGGTCGACGCGCTCGTCTATGATGCCCGAAGCCAGTACCTCGCCCTCCGGCTTGAGAGCCGCTGCCAGATCTGGCGCGATATGTACCAGAACGGAGGCGATGATGTTGGCCAGAATGAGGTCGAAGCGCCGGCCGGTCACCGCCTCGACGGTTCCCTCCGCCACCGAGACCTGACCCTCGACACGGTTGATGGTCACGTTCTCGCGCGCGACCTCTACCGCCACATCGCTGATGTCGAGGGCAGTCACCTGCGAGCCCAGTCGCGCCGCGGGTATGGCCAGGATGCCGGAGCCGGTTCCGAGGTCCAGGACTTCCATACCGGGGCGGACACGGTCCTGCAGGGCCTCGATCATGAGCCTGGTGGTGGGATGCAGGCCGGTGCCGAAAGCCATGCCGGGGTCGAGCTCCACCACAATCTCATCCGGCTTCCCCTCCCACTCGCGCCAGCTGGGCTTGATGACCACGCGTCCGATCTTGAGCGGGTGGAAGTGCTCCTTCCAGCCGTGCGCCCAGTCCTCTTCTTCCACATCGCGACGCTGGAGCGCACCGATGGGAGAAAGGTCGAACGCCTGCAAATGCCAGAGATCGGACTCGATCCCGGAGATTTCCGCTTCGACACGGTCGTTGGCGGGCAGGAAGGCGCGGATGACGGGGTTTCCCGACTTGACCGGCGGCTCCTCACCTTCGATATGGCTCTGGATCGGCTGCTCCACCGCCACGCCGTTGGTTCCGTGCTGCCGAAAGACGTCGGCGATAGCGTCCACCGCCTCCGGATGCGCTTCCACGCTCAGCTCGACCCAGTGCATAGAAGGGTGTTAGGCGCCAAACATGCCCTTGGCACGGTCGAAGAGGCTCTCGTCAGGCGCCTCCACACCCATCTCGCGGGCCAGCTCGCGGAAGAGCTCGCGCTGCTTTGGTGAGAGCTTGCTCGGAATCTCGACGCTGGCGACCACGTACATGTCCCCGCGCGCCTCCGAGCGAAGGTGCGGAACGCCGCGTCCCCGGATACGGAAGGTCTTCCCATGCTGGGTGCCCGGAGGAACTTTCAGACCCTCGTCGCCGTCCAGCGTAGGAATCTCGAGCTCCGCCCCGAGCGTCGCCTGGGCCACGTTCAGCGGAAGGTCATAGTAGATGTCGTACCCCTGACGGGTGAAGAGGGAATGGTCCGTCACGTCCAGCACCACGTAGAGATCTCCGGGCGGACCGCCCTTCGGGCCAATCTCGCCCTCGCCGGCCAGGCGAATCTGCTGGCCGCGATCGACGCCTGCCGGTATCCGAACTTCCAGTTTTTTGCTGCCGCGCACGCGACCCTGACCGTGGCACTCGGTGCAGGGTGCCGCCATGACCTGGCCCTCACCGGCGCAGGCTTCGCACATGACCACGGTCACAAACTGTCCGAATACCGACTGCTGAACTCGCCGCAACTCGCCGCTCCCCTGACAGCGGGGGCACACGCGAGCACCGCTTCCCGGCTCCGCGCCCTTGCCGGCGCAGCGCTCGCAGATGGCCAGCGCCGGGATATCCAGCTCCTTCTCGGTGCCGAAGACTGCCTCTTCGAACGTGATGGTCAGGTCGTAACGGAGATCAGAGCCGCGCTGCGGGCCGCGCGCCCCGCCACGCCGTGTGCCGCCGCCAAAGAAGGACTCGAAGATATCGGCAAAGCCGCCAAAATCGGCAAACCCCGCGCCGGGACCGTTATGGCCGAATCGGTCATACATCTGGCGCTTTTCCGAGTCGCTCAGCACCTCGTAGGCCTCGTTGATCTCCTTGAACCGGATATCGGCGCCGTCGTCCTTGTTGACGTCGGGATGATACTTACGAGCCTGCGTGCGGAACGCGCGCTTGATCTCAACCTCGCTGGCGCTTCGGTCGATGCCGAGGATGTCGTAGTAGTCGCGTTTGGTTACCAATAGATCGCCTTTTCTGGGATGCCCGTATTCTACTGAACCGGCGGCTGTTTAGGGGCCAACGTTGTCGGTTTCTGCCTCATCGGCAATGGTTTCCGTCTGCGCCTCGCCGGTCTCCTCAGGTTGTGGCGTCTCCTCACTGTTCTCCGGAGCTGCCGCCACCTCGACCAGCGCGGGCCGGATCACGCGGTCGTGCATGGTGTATCCCTTCTGATACTCCTGCACCACCGTTCCGGCGGGATGGTCTGCCGTCTGAATCTCGTTGATGGCCTCGTGAAGCTGCGGATTGAATTGCTGCCCCACGGCGTCGATCGGCTGCAGTCCCTGGTGCTCGAGAATCGCCTGGAAGTGACGCTCGATGAGCAACACGCCCTGAAGCCAGGTGAGCATGGCGAGGTCGCCGGGAATGGTGCTGATGGCGCGCTCGAAGTTGTCGAGGACAGGAAGAAGGTCGGCGACAAGCATCATGGAGGCGAACTTCTCCATGTCACCGCGTTCCTGCTCGGTGCGGCGCCGCAGGTTCGCAATATCGGCCTGCGCGCGGTGCCACCGGTCCTGCAGATCCTTGATCCGCTGCTGGGCATCGTCAAGCTCTCGCTGCAATCCGGCCGTATCGGCGGCCTCGGTGGCCGGCACCGAGCTTTCCGCCGTCGACGTGCGCTCGTTCTTCTTGCGCCACTTCACCTCAAACGGATCGGCGGTGGACGTGGCTCCTTCGTCCTTCTTTTCGGACTCATCTGTCATATGCGTGTGATCTCCCTGCTGGTCAGTTACGCTTCGGGGCCGCGGAAGGTGAGATGACTCATCAGGTCGGTCATGTACCGGACCAGCGCCACCGCGCGTGGGTATTCCATGCGTGTGGGGCCAACCACGCCCACGAAGCCGCTGCTGTCGTCGTGGTCACCATAGCGGCCGAGGACAAAACTGTAGTCTCTTAGCTCGGCCACCAATGTCTCGCCGCCGATGATTATCTGCACGCTCCCGTGCTGATCGAGCCCATCGAGCAGGCGCTCGACGGCGAAACCCTGGTGCAGGAACTCAACCATGCTCCGCAGCCGCTCGTTCATGATAGAGAGTGACTCGCCATGACGCAGGGCTGTGAACTCCGGCTGCCGGATCATGTCGGCCAGTCCGGCGTGATAGACCTGGGCGCGGCGTTCCTCGCCGCGGCGAAGCAGCCGTGCGGCAGTGCCGGCCACCGCGGCTTCCAGTGGCAGAAGACTCGGCACGCGCGTCTCGATAGCGTCCGAGCTGAGCGATCGAAACTCGGCTGAGAGCCGATCGGCGAGCGGACTCAGCTCCTCCTGATTTCTGGACTCGGGCAGCGTCACCATCTCCTGCAGTACCGTTCCGTCCTGCAGCACAACCAGGACAAGGGCGATCGTGTTCTGGATCGCGATAATTTCGAGATGACGCAGCCGCACTTCGGCCGACTTGGGCGCGGTAACGAGGCCGACGTTATGGATGCGGCGAGCCATTATGGCGGCAGCAAGCTGGAGCCATTCCTGCATCTCTGTATGTGACTGCAGGAATTGGTGCCTGATGGTGCGCGCCTCGGAGTTGGAGAGGTTCTGACGCTCCATCAGATGCTCGATGTAGTAGCGGTACCCTGCGTTGGTCGGCACCCGGCCACCCGAGGTATGGAAGTGATGGATGTAGCCCAGGTCCTCCAGCACGGCCATCTCATTGCGCACGGTCGCGGAGCTGACGGCCAGCCCGGACTGCCCAACCACCGCCGACGAGCCGACGGGATGAGCGGTATCGACGTACGTTTCGACGACCGTTCGGAGGATACGTTCCTGGCGTTCTGTAAGTTCCATCAGATTTATTACTCGGGAAAGACACAGATTAGCACTCGGTTCTGGGGAGTGCTAATCTGCCCAAATGTACCGCCTTTACACAACCATTGTCAATGATTCGCACACCTATCCGTAGGGGCGATCGCCCTCTGTGCCGAAGCTCCCGAGAAGTAGCTCCAGGCGTTGTGTAGAGCATACTATCGGACGCCATGTGGAATGTGATCGGACACAAGCGGGCGGTGAGTGCGCTGCAGCGGGCGCTGGAGACAAACCGCTTGCCGCACGCGCTACTCTTCACGGGACCCGAGGGGGTGGGGAAGACGCATCTGGCGCTGGAGCTGGCGAAGGCGCTCAACTGTGCCGGCGAAGACCCACCCTGTGGGTCGTGCATCCATTGCCACCAGACCGAGATCGACTCGCACCCGGACGTCTCGGTGGTCGAGCGAGCGGACGGCAAGGACAGTATTGTCATCGGCCAGGTACGCGAGCTTCGTGATGCGGCGTCGTTACGGCCGTTTCAGGGTCGCCGGAAGGTCTATATCATCGCCGGGGCGGAGGGGCTCACCGACCAGGCCGCGGATGCACTGCTGAAGACCCTGGAGGAGCCGCAGCCGCAGCTGACGATGATTCTGACGGCGTCGGAAGCGGAGGGCCTACCGGCGACGGTGGTCTCGCGCTGTCGGGTGATCCCGCTCCAGCAGGTGGAGACCGAGGTCATTGCCGCAGCCCTCCGCGCGGCGGGTCAGGACGAAGCCTCATCAGCGCGCCTGGCCCGTCTCTCCCGTGGCCGTGTGGGCTGGGCGCTACGAGCGGCCAGGCAACCGAAGCTGGCCACGCAGCAGCAGGAGCTGGCAGTGCGGTTGGCGGACCTGTGGTCGCTCGACGTGGATGGCCGGCTGCTCCTGATCGAGTCGCTGACCGACAAGAAGGACCGGGCCGCCGTGCGCCGCAGTCTGGAGCTGATGATGATCCTGACTCGCGACCTGCTGTTTATCACGCAGGGACTTCCTCCCTGGTTTATGGGGACCGACGAAGCGGACCTGCTTCGGAGCCGCGGTGCGGGACTGAGCCTGAGAGAGATTCACGGCCGTATGGCGGCGCTGAAAGCAGCCATGGAGCGCATTGACCAGAACGTCGATCCCAGGCTATCGCTGGAAGCTGCCCTGATTTCGGCGGCATGAGCACCGCTGGAGTGCGCCTGACCAGCGGCCAGGTGGTGTGGGTGGAAGCTGGCGGGGTGTCTGTGCGACCACTGGATAACGTCGTCGTGGACCTCGGAGGCAAGGAGCTTCAGGGGCAGGTGATTGTCGCGCCTGAAGCGCTGCTTCGACCGGTTCAGGCTTCTGGGCGGGTACGGCGCGTTATGGAGAAGAACCGTATCGACGGCCGGTGCGCCGAGCTTGGGGGCGCGGACGTGCCGCCTCTCGGCACGACCGAGCAGGATGGGATCGTGATCGCCGTGGATGCGGTGAACCGCACCGTCACGGTTGAAGGGTCGGATGGAACACGGGTTACCAGCGACATTGCAGGGAAAGCGGGCTGAAGCCCTCGGCTACGTGTGAATCGTCGCGAGGGCGAGATCACGTAGCGGAGAACTTCAACCCACAGTGGCTCCAGAGCCCTTCCTCCGTCGAGTCGCTGCGTCACAGATGTGTACGCGGCTATGGAGAAGTTGGAGTCACAGGATCGGGAGGTAGCGCCCGAGCTCCCAGGGCGTGACCTGCATCCGATATTCGTCCCACTCCTCGATTTTCGCTTCCACAAAGCGCTCGTACAGGGTCTCGCCCAGACCTTCCTGGATGACCGGATCTTCCTGCAGATCCTCCACCGCCTCAAACAGAGAACCGGGGAGGACATTGATGCCGCTCTCGCGTCGCCGCTCTTCTCCGAGGTGATAGAGATTCTCCTCGACGGGGGGAGGAAGCGGCGTGTTGTTCTTGATTCCGTCCAGGCCGGCTTTGAGCATGACCGCGAAGGCGAGGTACGGGTTGGCGGCAGGATCCGGGAATCGCAGCTCGATCCGGGCCGACCTGGGCTTTTCCGGTGAGATGCGGGGCACACGAATCAGGGCCGAGCGGTTGGTCCGGGCCCAGCTGATGTAGACTGGCGCCTCATAGCCCGGGACCAGCCGCTTGTATGAATTCACGGTCGAGGCCAGGACGGCCGACATGCCGCGGGCATGGGCAAGCTGGCCGGCGATGAACTGACGCGCGGTGTTGGAGAGGCCGTACTCGTCGTTGGGATCGACGAAGGCGTTCTCGCCGGAATCCGTGTGAAAGAGGCTCTGGTGCACGTGCATGCCGGAGCCGTTGACGCCAAAGATGGGCTTGGGCATGAAGGTAGCATGCAATCCGTGGGTCTGTGCCACTGCCTTCAGCGTGTATTTGAAGGTGACGGCATTATCGGCAGTGGCCAGAGCTGGGCCGTAGCGGAAGTCGATTTCGTGCTGGCCGATGGCGACCTCGTGGTGAGACGCTTCGACCTGGATGCCCATGTCCTGTAGCGCATTCACCATCTCCTTGCGGACCGAGATGGCCAGGTCGGTGGAGAGGTCGAAGTAGCCGCCGCGATCGTGCGGGAGGGGCATGTCGCCGCCGTTGGCGCCGGGTAACAGCAGAAAGAACTCCAGCTCCGGTCCGGTACAGTAGTCGAAGCCCATGTCGCGCGCCTCCTGGAGCACGCGCATGAGGACCTCGCGCGGGTCCCCGGCAAAGGGCTCGCCATTGGGCATGAAGACACGGCAGATGACGCGCGCGGTCACGTTCCCATCGCGCTCCCAGGGGATGACCTGGAAGGTGGAGGGGTCGGGTGAGAGATACATGTCGGACTCGGCGATGCGCGCAAAGCCCTCGATCGACGAGCCGTCGAACCAGGTTCCATGCTCAAAAGAGTCAGCCAACTGGTGCACCGGGATAGTGACGCTCTTGACGACGCCGACGATGTCAGTGAATTGCAAGTTGACGAATCGGACGTCTTCCCCTTCGGCCTGCTTGAGGACATCGTCCGCTGATCGCTCGGTCATGGCTCCTAGCTCCCGCTTCCGTAGTACACCGATGATAGCCGGGGTCGAACGCGACGAGGGCGGTAGAATGCCCCGTCATGGATGCGGTGGAATCGCTCCATCAACGGATACTCGCCTGCCGGCTCTGTCAGGATGCGGGCCACATCCCCCTGGCCGCTCCGGTGGTAAGCGGCCGGTCGGGCAATCGCATCATGCTGATCGGCCAGGCACCCGGACAGACGGAGCTAACCCGCCGACGTCCCTTCGCCGGACCGGCGGGCCGCGTTCTCTTCGGATGGATGCGGTCGATCGGTATCGAGGAGGAGACCTTCCGCGAGCAGGTGTACATGACGTCCATCACCAAGTGCTTTCCCGGCAAAGCCCGCTCAGGAAGCGGCGACCGGCGGCCGTCGTCACGTGAGATCGAGTTGTGCCGGCCCTTTCTGGATGCGCAGCTCGCGCTGATCCGGCCGGAGGTGGTGTTGCTGGTGGGCGGAATGGCCATCGAGCGCTACTTTCCCAGGACACCGCTGGTAGACCTTATCGGCCGGCGCTTCGAGCGAGACGGCATGAGCTTCATTCCGCTTCCGCACCCATCCGGCGCCTCCCGATGGCTGAACGCGCCCGACAATCGCGCCCGGTTGAATCGGGCGCTGGATCTGCTGCGCCTGGAGTGGAGCCGACTCGTGCCCGCTCAGGAAGGCGCCCGTCGCGCCGGTTGAAGCATACCGTGCCCTTTGCTATGGTCAAAGACAGCGGCACGCCAGTTAGGAGCGAGACATGAACGGAAGTGACCCGGATACCATGCAGATGCCAGATGACTCGACCATGAGCAACGAGGGTCTCGCGCGCAACGTGTATCTCGCCATGCTCGGTGCGGTCGGCATGGTCTGGGACGGTTGGGACGACACCGTTAATCGGCTGGTGCAACGCGGGGAGGAGCTTCAGGGCGAGTTGCAAAGCAAGGCGCAGGACGCGCACTGGGAGTCCATGCGCCCGGCCAATCGGGTGGGGGACTCGGTGCACATGTTGAGCCGGAACATCCGGGATCAGCTGGACATTCCCAGCAAGAGCGAGATCGATGCCATGAACGTCAAGCTCAACATCCTGATGCGCAAGCTGGACGATCTGGCCATGCGGACCGGGTCAGGCACGGGCACGCCCGAGGTGCAGGCCGCCCCGCCGCCCGAGGACTCCGACGACACTACCTAGCGCTCACCTGGTCCGGAACGCTTGCGGATGGATGTTGCGCGCCAGGTGCAGAACGCCGATTGCGATGCGCGGCCCGGCACGGCTGATCAGGTCGTCGTCAAATTTGTAGATGCGATTGTGACTGACGGCGGAGATTGTCTCCCAGCCGGAGCGTGCGCGCACGTCCGCGGGCGTAACTCCGTACTCGGCGTCTCCTAGCACGATGACCTGCGGATTCATCGCCACCAGCGACTCCAGGTCGAGCTGCGGGTAGCACAGAGTGCCCGAGCAAGTACGGACGGCGTCCGCCACGTTGTGGCCCCTGGCGCGGTTGATGGCGTCGTCAATGAATGTCTTAGGGCCGGCGGTGTAGGGAGCGGTGGGGTTGGTTGCATCCACCTCGTAGTACACGCGCGGGCGCGTCTTCACCGAGGCCAGCCGTCGAGTGATGGATGCCAGACTGGCTCTGATGGTCTTGACCAGTTTCGCCGCCCGGCCGGTCGTCCCGGTGGCGGCTCCCGCCAGCGTGATGTCGTGGAGGACGCCGCTCAAGGTTGAGGGGTCGAGAATGATGACCTTGAGCCCCAGCGACCGGAGCTTCGCGTACACCGGCTCCTCGGTGGCGCTGTAGGGGGCGAAGATCAGGTCCGGGTTGGCCGACTCGATGGTCTCGAGGTTATAGTCCGTACCGCAGCAGCCGCCTTCCACGTGGGTGAGTCTGGGTGCTTTGACCGGGTAGTCGCGTCCCAGCGTCGCCGGCCACTCGGACGGGTACTTGAAGTCTCTGGGCTTGCCGGCAGCGTTGACGATTCCGTGCGCGCCCTCAGCCGATTGGCTGCCGTCGGCCACGATGCGATTCTCGAGGCCCAGCGCAAAGAGGATTTCGGTCTGTCCCGGGAATAGAGTGATCAGGCGCTTGGGCTGTTTGGTGATGTGGACGCGGTTCCCGTGATCGTCCACGACGGTGATGGGGAAGTGATGCTTGTGCGCGGTTCCGGCTTGTACGGGGAACGCCAATCCCAGTGCGGCCAGAAGCGCAATCACATAGGTAACGCGCTGCACGATGTTCCTCTTCTCTTTGAAAGGCGCGGACCGAGTCCGCAGAAAATGAAAAACCCCGTCTGAAGAGACTGGGGTCAGAACATCTGAGCTACCATGCCGTCCCCCTTTGCCAACGAAGGTGCGCGGGCATCGGCGGAGGCTGGTTTTCTGGCTCGCCGGGGAGTTTTCCCGACTTACAGTAGCGTGGACTGCGCCGGTATTGCACCGGACTTGCCCAGTCCCTCCACCTGTATGCGATTGCGCCTCAGCCTAGCACAGAGGCAGGTAGTAGACGTCGCCGTCGAAGCCGGGCGCGAAGGATGGGTTTAGTGCCGTGCCTCAGGCGCGGGGCGATGTGCAATCGCCGTGCTGCGGCCGATGTGCAAATTCGGTTGGAGACACGGGGGTGATGTGCAATCGCCGTGCTGCGGCCGATATACAAATTGGAGATGTAGGGACGATGTGCGCTCGGCTGAGATGTAGAGGCGATTTGCACTCGGCTGAGATGTGGTGCCGGTTGTCAATCGGCTGAGATGTAGGGGCCGATTTGCGATCGGCTGAAATGTAGGGGCGATGTGCAA
>JAICWV010000176.1 GCA_025966365.1 Chloroflexota bacterium
CCGAGACCCATATCCCTGGGTGGCGAGCACCGGAAGCTGTGCTGAGGCACAGCGGGCGATTGCAAATCGCCCCTACATTTCGGGCACGCGATTGCACATCGCCCCGACACCTCAGGCCCGCAATTGCACATCGTCCCGACATCTCAGGCCCGCAATTGCACGTCGCCCCTACGTCTCAGGCCCACGTTTGGAAATCGCCCATACACCCCCTATCCAGCGATTGCACATCGCCCCTACATATGGTCCCGACAAGGATCGTGAAACCCGCATCCCGCCAGGCTGTATTGCCTGCTGTCTTCGGCTTGGCTAGGCTAAGTCCATGAAGCACGTAAATATGCACGAGGTGAGGACCCAGGATTTCGACGACGAGCTGCGGTTGGGGTGAGGGGTGAATCCAGCCGCACCGCACCCATGGGACGTTGATGCTCCGGAGGCCCGGCGCATCCAGGAAGAGGTCAGGCAGAAGCTTGTTTCCGAGCCGGGTGTTGCGCTTGACGAGATCCGCGTGGTGGCAGGCGTGGACAATGCCTATCACCTCAAAGGCGATCCGCCCCTGGCCCTTGCCGTCGCGGTGCTACTCAGCTTCCCGGAGATGGAGACGCTCGAGGTTGTCTACGGCCGGGCTCCGGTGACCTTCCCCTATGTGCCGGGGCTGCTGACCTTCCGTGAGGGACCGGCCATCCTGGACGCGTTCGGGCATGTGAAGGTGCAGCCGGACGTGATTCTTTTCGACGGCCAGGGCATCGCCCATCCCCGCCGCGTGGGATTTGCCGCGCACATGGGCGTGGTGCTGGGCCGGCCGAGCGTCGGCGTGGCCAAGTCACGCCTGGTCGGCAGCTATGAGGAGCCGCCCGACCGGGCCGGCGCCTGGACGCCTCTGATCGATCGCGGCGAGCTGGTGGGAGCGGTGCTGCGAACCAAAATCGGGCACGCGCCCCTGTTCGTCTCACCCGGAGACCGGATGGATGTGGAAATGGCAGTGGAGATCGTCATGGCCTGTCACCGCGACAATCACTTCCTCCCTGAGCCCACCCGCCTGGCCCATAACCTCGTGACCGAATTCCGCAAGGAGCAGCAATCGGCTCCCGCCTAATGGTCGGGGGATTTCGATGACCGGTAGGACACGATATGTACGCGCTCGACCGTGATCATCCCTTCCAGGATCATGGGGTCCAGTAAGGGCAGGATGGCGTCGATGCGCTCCTCCGTGTCCACCATCTCGATCACGATGGGCAGGTCTTCGCTGAGGCGCAGGATCCGGGCGGTGTGGAGGTGCGAGTCGGCGCCGAAGCCTTCCAGTCCGCGCAGGACCGTCGCGCCGGCCATCCCTTCCGCGCGGGCCAGCCGCACGATCTCCTCATAGAGCGGCTTTCCGTGCCAGCGGTCCGACTCGCCGACATATATCCGCAGCAGCTTCCCTTCGCCTTCCAGTCGCATCAGAATGCTCTTCCCAGGATGATGCCGACCGACACCGCGGCCATGCCGGCGGCCAGACTTCCCGCGGCGTTGATCAGCGCCAGGCCGTAGACGCGCTCCTCGATCAGCTGGACCGATTCCAGGGAGAGCGTGGAGAAGGTGGTGTAGGCGCCGAGAAATCCGATAGTGATGGACGAGCGCATCCAGGGGACGACCGTCATGCGCTCGGTGAAGATGGTGAAGAGTAGCCCGAGCAGCAAGGATCCGGTGACATTGATGACGAAGGTGCCCCAGGGAAAGAGGCCGGTGGCACGCTGGCTCACCACCCCATCGACGGTATAGCGCAGCCAGGCACCGATCGCCCCGGCCACCATAATGCCCACCATGACCCGCATCGCGCCGACTCCTGCTTGCAGTATGGTAGGAGCCATCAGCCCGGAGGCGGTTTGGGCGGACTCCATCGCCCTCTCTACCGAGTCTAGGACATGCCGGGGTACCGGGCGACGGTTAACGGTGCATGCCGCGACCGAGCTCTTCCCACGGAGAGGGAGGATTACCCAGGAAGAATCCGGTGATTTCCAGGAGCATGCTCAAGGGCCGTTCAGCCCAGGACTCACCGGGACGTGGACCACGCTGCGGCGCGGCACCCAGTAAATTGGGCGAACTACGAAAACGACCGATTGGTGGGAACTGTTCGGCCCCGCCACGAGCGACGATGGAGGTTCACAGGTTTTCTTACCGATGGTCTGGTCAGAGCTCCATCTACACTGGTGATCGAATGGATTCCTCCAGCAGCTTCCTCGATCTCTACGACTTTCGCCTGCGGGTGTCGGCTATGTACCGCGAGCGAAACCAGGCGCTGGACGGCGGTGCGGACCCGGCTGCAACCCATGCGCGCTTTGTTGCGAGCCGCGACCGGTTGTTCGCGCGTCATCCTCAATCGGCCCTGACGCCCGAGCAGCGAGCTGCATTTACAGGACTCGACTACTTTCCCTACAACTCGGCCATGTGCGTTGAGGGAGTGATGGATTCCGGGGTCCAGCCGGAGCGGCGCGAGGTGGCGACGAGTGGGGAGGAGGCCATGCCCATGGAGCGGGTGGGAACCGTTCGCTTCGATCTTGGCCGCCGGGACTATGCCCTGACGCTGTACTGGATCGATGTCTACGGCGGGGGCCTCTTTCTTCCCTTCGTGGACGCCACGGCGCCGGATGAGACATACGGAGGCGGCCGCTATCTCATCGACACAGTGAAGGGAAGCGACTTCAGGATCCTGGAGCGATCGCTAGACGGCTGGCGGGTCGAGCTGGACTTCAACTACGGCTACAATCCCTCCTGTGCCTACGACTACCGCTGGGTCTGTCCGCTGGCGCCGGCCGAGAACCGGCTACCGGTCCGAATCGAGGCGGGAGAGAAGAAATTTACGGCCTGAACATCATCGATCTGATCATCATCCTCGGCCTGGTGTTCGGCCTGATCACCGGCTTTCGCCGCGGCTTCATCATGGAGGTCGCGGTCATCGCGGGTGCAGTCGTTGCCCTGGCAGTGGCGAAGCTAGCCTATCCCAGTGTCCGGCACGAGTTGGCGCACGTGGCGGCCAAGTCTCCGTGGCTGTCGGCGATTTCCTATCTCGGCGTCTTTCTCATCGTCTGGTCGGCCATCCTGATCCTGGCCCGGATCGCGCGCACCGCCGCGCGCTTCCTCATGCTGGGATTGCTCGATCGTCTGGGCGGCGCGGTTCTCGGTGTGCTACAGAGTGCCCTTCTGCTCGAGCTGCTCCTCTATCTGGGCAAGCGCGTGCCCAACCACGCCCTGCACCTGGCCATCAAGCACAGTGTTCTTGCGCCCGTGTTCCTCCGGGCCGTCCCGGTGGTGGACCGGCTCTTTCCCCACGTGCCGTATCACTAGAATCTGGTGGTACTCGCAATCGGAAGGAGATCTCCGTGACCAGCTCAGATTCGTCGACGCAAACACCCGTCCATGTCGCCGTCACCGGCGCCGCCGGCCAGGTCGCCTACGCCCTGCTCTTTCGCATCGCCTCCGGGCAGCTTCTCGGCCCGCAGACACCGATCGTCCTCCGCCTCCTCGATATCGAGCCGGCCATGCAGGCGCTGGAGGGCGTGGCCATGGAACTGGACGACTGCGCCTTTCCCTTGCTCCGGGATATGGTCCTGACCTCCAATCCCGAAGAGGGCTTCGACAATGCGTCCTGGGCCCTGTTGGTGGGCGCGATGCCGCGTAAAGCCGGTATGGAGCGAGGAGACCTCCTGACCATCAATGGCGGCATCTTCGGCCCCCAGGGGCAGGCGATTGCCAAGGGTGCCGCCTCGGATGTCCGCATCCTGGTGGTGGGGAATCCGTGCAATACGAACTGCCTGATTGCCCGTGCCAACGCCCCGGATATTCCCGACGATCGTTGGTTCGCCATGACCCGACTGGACGCGAACCGGGCCAAGGCCCAGCTGGCGCAGAAGGCGGGCGTGCCTGTCTCCGAGGTCACCAACATGACCATCTGGGGCAACCACTCCTCGACGCAATACCCGGACGCAAAGCACGCGCGCATAGCCGGGAAGCCGGCCTACGACGTCATCAAGGATCACGCCTGGCTGGAGAACGAGTTCATCGCCAAAGTGCAGAACCGGGGCGCCGAGATCATCAAGGCCCGCGGCCTCTCCTCCGCTGCCTCGGCCGCCAACGCCGCCATCGACTCCGTGGTTTCCATCAATCAGGGCACGCCGCCCGGCGACTGGACCTCGGCGGGCGTGGTCAGCCACGGCGAGTACGGGATTCCCCAGGGACTCGTTTTCAGCTATCCGGTGACCTCCGGCGGACGGTCCTGGCAGGTAGTCGAGGGGCTGGATCTGGACGAGGAGGCGCGCCGCCGCATCCAGGCCACCACCGAAGAGCTGGAAGGAGAGCGGCGCATGGTGGAGAACCTACTGCCAGTGGGGTAACTGGATATTTGTAGGGGCTCGATTCATCGCGCCCTCCATGTGCCCGTGCCCAGTGTTCGAGGACCGAATTGGATGTCACGCCCGATCGTTATTGAGGCCCGGTCGCCGTTCCGCGGCACATGGAGGGCGAGTGCGTGGAGGGCGCAATAGAATTGCGCCCCTACAAGATGCGTGACCTCCGGCGTTGTCCTTAGCAGCAGCGGGTGTCCCATAACTCCGATCCGGAGTTTGCACCATGTGTGGGTGCGTCGGTTTCTTCGCGCAGGCGGGTGAGGAGGTCGCCGATCGGCATGCTTCCGACGTCCTCTCCTGAGCGCAGGCGTACGGATACCGCTCCGATTTCCATCTCGCGGGCTCCGGTGACCAGCATGTAGGGAATCTTCTGCAGTTGAGCGCGGCGGATTCTGGCGCCCATGCGTTCGTTGGCGTCATCCACCTCGACGCGGAAGCCCGCGGCGCGCAGCCTCGCTCCCACGCTCTGGGCATAGGACAGATGGTGCTCGTTGGAGACAGGGATCACCACCGCCTGCACTGGCGCTAGCCAGAGCGGAAAGGCGCCAGCGTAGTGCTCGATCAGGACGCCAAGGAAGCGCTCCACGCTGCCCATGAGGGCGCGGTGGACCATGACGGGACGATGGGGTTTGCCGTCCTCGCCGGTGTAGGAGAGATCGAAGCGCTCGGGGAGGTTGAAGTCGAACTGGATGGTCCCACCCTGCCACTCGCGCCCGATGGCGTCGCGCAGGAGCAGTGAGGTCTTGGGGCCGTAAAAGGCACCTCCGCCTGCATCCAGCCGCCAGGGAATCTCCAGCCGCTCCAGCACCTGACGGAGTGCTTCGGTGGCACGGTCCCAGTCCCGGTCGGACCCAACCGCCTTGTCCGGCTTCGTTGAGAGCTCGAAGGAGAAGTCGGAGAGCCCGAAGGCCGCCAGGATGGAGAGGGCCAGACGAACTGCTCCCTCGATCTCCCGCTCCACGTCCTCCGGACGGCAGAAGATGTGCGAGTCGTCCTGGGTGAAGCCCCGCGGGCGCGTGATGCCGTGGAGGACGCCACTCCGCTCGTAGCGATACACCGTCCCGTTCTCGGCCAGGCGGATGGGAAGGTCGCGGTACGACCGCTGCCGGCTCTTGAAGATCTGAGCGTGGAAGGGGCAGTTCATCGGCTTGACGTAGTAGTCCTGCCCGTCCGTCTGCATGGGAGCGTACATGCTCTCGCGGAAGAAGTCGAGGTGGCCGGACGTCTCCCAGAGCCCCGCCCGGCCGATGTGGGGCGTGACCACAAACTGGTAGCCCGCTTCCTGGATGGCGCGGCGGAGGTAGTCTTCCGCCGCCATGCGCAGCACCGTGCCCCTGGGGTGCCAGAGCACCAGGCCGGGACCAACCTCGTCGGAGATGCTGAAGAGGTCGAGGTCGCGGCCGATCACGCGATGGTCGCGCCGCTTCGCCTCTTCCAGCCGCCAGAGGTGCTGCTCAAGATCCTCACGCGTTTCCCAGGCCGTGCCGTAGACGCGCTGCAGCATGGGGCGCTGCTCGTTCCCGCGCCAGTACGCACCCGCCACATGCGTCAGTTTGAAGGCATC
>JAICWV010000093.1 GCA_025966365.1 Chloroflexota bacterium
CCTGACACCCTCTTCTCCGGTCCACAGCACCAGGCAGCCGCTCTCGGCCAGCGTTCGAATTGCCGCGTGCGTAATGCTCGTTCCCGGTCCGAGCATGAGGAGCGTGAGTGAGGCACATGGCACCGGCGTCTTTCCGTTGGCATCGTGCAGGGCTATCGCCTTCATGTCCTGATCAATTTTGCAGTGTTCGGCGTACAGGTAGGTCCAGCTATCCCGGACCTTTGGGAGGAGGTGGAGGTCTTTCATCAGTCTGTCCCCTATCTGGACTATGCAGTTGTTAAGGTGCGTGCGCGGTTTTACTGTGAGCGCGCGGGAGCAACCGAGAGGAGCCCGAAGCCGTAGGCTTTGCCCGAGCCGATGCCCCCAAGCAGCGCTTCGCGGAACCGGGTGGCGTCGGTCACGCGAAGCTCGCCATCAAAGAGAACCGATCCGAAGGTTAACCTGGCCCCGCCCGCGGCAGGCGTGGCTCGCCAACCATGGACCTTCTCGCCGGCCACGACTCGTACATCGGGAACCTCGCTGAGCTGGGGGCCTCGGCCAGCACCGAGACCGGTGGTCATTCTGACCGTTACCAGTTCGAAGCCCCCCGCGTCGCCTTTCCGTTTCAGCCAGTCGACCTGGTCTTCCTCGCGTTGCAGGTCGACGCGCGGGCCGGTCCGTCTGCCGGGGTTGCTCGGTGAGATGCGCTTGGTCGGGTTGGCCCGTATCCGGAAGCGTAGCGCCTGACCGTCGCGTATGTCTGCGTACAACTCTTCAACTGACTTGCACCCCGCATCCGCGGCAAGGTAATTGGTCGGCAGAGACGACCAGCCTGGGCGAATGCGCGACTGCACCAGCACGGTTACCTCCCCGCGGCCAACCTCTAGTCGGTACAGGACACCGCAGCCGCTCCGGGCATCTCCGTCAACCCGGGGAAAGGCCGAGAGAATCGTGCGGTGAAGTGCCTGGCAGTCGGCAACATCCCGCTGCACTCGCCGGTCGCGGGGATTCAGCGCGAGGCGGGATAGGTACGTCATGACCCCACCTCCCACCAGTCCGTCCGAACGTGTCGGGTGGCGAACCGGCGTTCGGCGAAAGAGACAGGGACATCTCCACGTATCTCGTTGCTCTCTCCCCGTGTTGCGTCGATGACGACGCGGAGCCGTTCTCCCTGGTTGGTCGCGTGCCGAACTGGATAGCGGAGCAGCGCCTCCTCCAAAGGAGCTTCTAGCAGGCCATCGGGCACGTACACGGGTTCACCAGGTGGGAACGCCTTGCGGCCCAGAAACAACTGCCACCGGGGGCGCTGCAGCGCGGTGAGGAACTCCCGTAGCACGTCATTCGGCCCTTCGAGGCCCACCAGGAAGTCGGCATCCGAAAGGTAATACCGAGGCGAGATGACGGCGTCGGTCCTGCCGATGACCTTTCCGCCCTTGCCCAATTTTGGGTAGTTGGCGCCAGTCGTCTGCCAGTCCATTTTCATTGTGCCTTCGCGATCGACCCGCACCCCCATGCGCAGTGCCACCAGATCATCGACTGGCTCGTCCCGGGCCCGGCCCAGCGCAGAGCAGAGCAACCCAATAACACCGCTCTTGGATGGTTCGAGGCCAGTGTCGCGGTCGCGGAAGCGGCTCTGGGTTCCCCAAGACTGCATGGGGCCCGAGAGCCGAAGGAGCAACGTAGCCATCAGGCGGCCTCGCTGAGCCTTGTCGCGTCGGTCACGTCCTTCACGAGCTCATCAATGGAGACTGTGTGCTCGGCGAGGCTCCCCACCAACTCGGGGTGGGTCGTCGCGACCCACGAGCCGAGTAGACCGTTGTCACCGTACATGCCGCGCAGGTCGGCGTAGTGCTTGCCGAGTTGCCGTACCGAGTTGGCCACGAGGTCTCCACCGCGGTCAGGCTCCACAGGTTGCAGGAACGCGTTTGCCAGGTTCTCCAGACCCCGGTCGCGGATTACGGCAAACACGAGGGAAGGCAGGTTGTGGGCGGCCATGCTATTCTGCTTGCCGGTCGGGATAGCCATGATCGCCGCGCGGAGAAATGCCTCGATCCCTCGTCGGGCAAGCTCGCTGTTGCCTGCAAGGTTGCTAAGAAGCTGGTCGGTGTCGAGGTTGGCATACCGGTAGAAGCAGGCCGAATTGAACTCCACCGTCCCCAGCATGCCGGCCCCGAGATCCTCCCGGTCGCTTGCTCCCGCCTTTAGGTCGTCAACGGCCGTAAAGAAGTCGAACTCGGTGCTAACCCGGTTCGTCGAGATGGCGTGCGCGACCTGACTGGCGGCATCGACATTTCTGGCCGGGAGGTCAGCCAGCATGCGGCCGAACAGCGCAAGATCGGCCGCCTGGCCCCCGTTCAGCGCACCTTTGAGTGCATTGCCTACCTCCGCACTCACATTCTCCTTCCCAGCTTGCTTCGCCTGCTTCGCCGTCTTGCCGGCCACGTCCACCGGCGGGGCTTCCCGCAGCGTGTCCCAGTGGCGCAAGCACACGTCTGCCATGGCGTCGATCTCTCGATCGCCCAGGAAGAGGAGGTACTGGGTTTCATCGCCGTCCAGCTTAAGGCCCAGCGCCGAGATCGCGGCCTCCGCCACCCGTTCCGCTTCTTCAGCCGGCTGCCCTGCCGATGTCATTCGCCCGACCAGGGCCCTGGCAAGCCGCTTGGTCCGGACTGCGAGATCCTCGGGGGGCAGCAGACCCTGAGTTGACAAGGCGGTACGAATAGCACGTTTGAAGCACTGGCTGGAGATGCGCGCGCGCCGGTAGCCGCCGAACTCGCAGTCCTTGGGTGCGTTGGTGTCATCACGGTTGAGGTTCGAGGGAACGAAGTTCTGGAGTATGTGAAGCTCGACAAACATTCTGGTGTCCTTTCTATTGGGTGGGTTCAGCTTGTTGGTCTGGCGTCGGCTCGTCGGACGCGCCCGCTCCACTTGCGACGGGCGACTTCTGCCAGAAGCCACGCGCCCAGGTACGCTGGACGCGCCGGCCCTCGGTATCCCACGCCCGCAGATCCCACAGCAGACGCAGCCAGTTCACCGGCACTTCGCGCGCTTTGCAGAACGATATTCCGTGGCGAAGGTGGTCGGGCAGGTCCTCGCGATGGCTGCTGAGCAACGCTACGAACCTTCGTTCGATGCCTTCGCGTCCGTTGTCCTCGCCAGCTCGCCGTAGCGACACACCCAGGTTGGTGACGCGCTCACCGTCCGCTGGATGCCAGGGCACAGGGTGAAGGGCAAAGAGCGACGCCACCAGGTACATGCACTCCTCTCCCCACCCGTGCTCGTGCTGCGTCCATGGCGCCAGATACGGGAACATCTCCGGAGCTGCACCGGGCTGCTTGCCCAGCCCTCGACGAAGGGCCGCCAGGGCGCCACGGTCCTCACGCTCCGCGAGCCCTTCCAGGTCGCGGATGAATGCCGCGTCTCTGCCGCTGTCAGTCATGCTGCCTCCTCTGCCTGCTCATCCACGTGCTGCTCTTTCCGTACCCTGGCCAGCCCGCCGCGAAGCAGGCCCTCGGCTTCCACTGCCGCTTTAAGTGCCCAGCCCCCCGTACCTGCACCGTTCGCCACCTGGCGGAAGCTCTCGCGAGCCGCCGTGCGAACTGTGTCGGCCCAGATCCACAGCGAGAGGGTTCCGTACGTCGCGTCCTCTCCCGCGTCCTCGCGCCGCTCGTCCGCCTGATCAAGCAGATAGCGGTCGAACGGCGCCTCGAGCTGCGCCCAGTAGCGGCGCTCCGGCGCCATCTCCTGAAGCATATTCGCCACGGCCTTGGGGTCCGGTGTTCGCTCGTCGCCTGGAGCCAGGAGCTCTGTCGCGAGCTTCTTCGCGGCATCTCGCAGCACCCGACCGCTACCGTCAGCGAGAGCCAATGAGGTCTGCAAGCGCCCACGCAACTGGTCATCGGTCAAGTAAGCGGCAGGGAGCGGGAGCCGCTCGTGACGCCAGAAAAGAGCGTTGAACTGGTCCAGGCTGACGCCGTACAGGTCGAGGGGGCGCCGCGTGCCGAAGGCATGTTGACGGCGGCCCTGGGCCAGGTAGGTCAGGGTGCGCGGTCGCCGACCATCTCTGGGATGAAAGAGGGTCTCGCTGTCTCTCCAGACAGCTCTCTCCGGGCGGAATCCTATTGGCCAGTAGGGAGAATCAGCCGTCCCCATCTTCGCGTTCTTGTTCTCACGGTACGCGACCATTTGCTCGTACTCATACTCGTAGGCGTTCGCGGGGAGTTGGTTCCCCTTCATGATGACCACCTGCTCCACCACGGGCCCGCTTTCGGCCCCGCTGGGTATCAGCGTGATCCGCCGGCTCTGCCAGGTGAGCCAGTCCAGATAGCCGTCCGGCCGTCTCTCCTCCATCTGGACAGCGTCGTGGCGCTCCCATGCCGGAAGGTCTTCACCGGCGACTGCGAACGGCAAGGCCGCCTCGGGTTTGTACGGCACCATGTTGAGGAGGAGCGTCTCCCTCAGGTTCTCTCCCTGAACCAGAGAGACCGCGCTCGCCGTAAGGGGGGCGGCACGCGCGAACTTGTAGTGTTTCACCAGAGACTTCTCTAGATTCTTCGGTGGTGTGATCAGTCCGCCCGGGGAGAAGCTGTTGTAAGCGAGTAGATAGCGCGCTGCTTGCGCCGGGGTCAGCGCGTGCGGCACGCCGACATCGACGTGCGAGAAGAGCGGGCGGTTGGCCGGACCAAGCTCGTGCGTGAGCTTGCTGGCCCAGGCCGGCTCCGCCTGTATCTCCGCGTTCTGATAGAACGGCCGTTGCGGGTCGAAAAGGTCGAATCGCTGGTGCCATTCACTCAGGTAGTCGTCCAGGTCTCCTCTATTCCACCCGTCCCGCCATAACGTCCCCCACGCCGTGTCATCGCTGGGACCGAAGACGCGGTGCAGGATGGCGATCAGCAGGCGGTACATCGTCACAGTGGTGAGCGGCGATGAATCCTCGATCGCTTCAATAGCCTCCGCTCGGTGCAGGACGTTCCGTATGCTCATCTCCCGCAGGTCGCCCTGCGCCAGACAGGGTATCCAGGGCTCGTCGATCAGGTTGAAGCTCGTCATCTCTCCTCCTCTCTGTCAATCAAGACACCCAGCTCTGGATCGAGCCGGAGTGTATGTCCCTCTATCTGTTTCCCGCCGTCCGCGGAAAGTACGACAAGTCGAAGATTTCGTAGTAACGGGGATTTCTGCCAGCCGGCGGGAACTTCCTCACGCAGCAAGGAGTAGAGTACCCGCCGGTCGGAGATCGTAACCGAGCGGCGCAGGAGCTGCTCGATTTGCGGCAGTGATGGCGGCTTGTCGAGGCCGTATGCGCGCCCATCGAGCTGGGGTTTGCCCTCTACCGCTCCGAGGATGACCAGTGAGACGTTGGGCTCGGTCAGCCGCGTCATTGCTTGAAGGGCGGGGTGGAGCTCAGGCGCCTCTTCCTCCCGCGGCGAGGCCGCGATCTGATACAGGTACTCGGTCGTCCCGGGAGGGCGAAGGAGCCGGTTTCCGGCCTCCCTCACGTCCGCTTGCTCGGCACTCGACATGGTCCGGAAAGTGTCGTCCCAGGCCCGTTGGAGCGGGCCGGCGCTGAGCCGCTCCCCCGCTCCGTACACGGCCTCGATGAGCTCCTCGACCTCATCGGGAACGCGCACAGTTCCTCGGTCGCGGAGCGTCAGCCAGGTGCGGAGAAGGATGTGCGGGAAGTACACGACGCTCGAACCGGAGTCGAAGGTCGGCACGCCGCCTTTTATGCTCTCTGGCTCAGTGAGCCACAGCTCCGGTTTCGCGATTGGCCGGCCCGGTCGAGAGTGGCGATGCAGGCGTCCCGATCTCTGGAGAAGAAGGTCAATCGGCGCCAGATCGCTGACCATCAGGTCGAAATCCAGGTCGAGGCTCTGCTCGACGATCTGGGTTGCCACCAGAACGGCCCGCTCCGGCCGGCACACCGGCTGATCCCCCACCGTTGCCTCTGGCTTACCAAAGCGCCGCAGCACCCTCGCCTCCCGGTCAGCGCGGTCTTCCCAGAGGAACCGGGCATGGAGTAGGTCGAGCTCCGGTGCGCCGTCACTGGCGATCTCCGGAAAGAACGGCTTGAGAAGCCGGTACACCTCCTGGGCACGCTGTACGGTGTTGCAGATCACCACTGCAGTGCCGCCGCCTGTGAGTTTGGCACGAAGCCGTGGACCGAGCGAGAATCCGTCGGCCAGCAAGGAAGGGACGGGGACGATCTCGAACTCCCGACGGACGCCCGCCGGGGTGGGGATCTCCACGACTAATGCTGTGCCTGAGGCTCCCACGGCAGTAATACGGGGATAACGAGCGTCCGGCACGTCGGTTAGAGCGCCGCGCTCTGTGCCCTGCATGTATGCCCTGGCCAGCTCCCGGCGTCTGGCATCGGGAAGTGTGGCCGAGAGCAGCACGACCGACGCCCCCAGGGCGGCGAGCCACTGGATAAGGATATCCAGGAGCTGAGACATGTAGGTGTCGTAGGCATGGACCTCGTCGATGACCACGGTCTTGTGGGCCAGACCGAAGAGTCGCACGAAGACATGCCTGGTCTGCAGCGCGGCCAGCAGAATCTGGTCGACAGTGCCCACGCCGAACGGAGCCAGGAGCCCGCGCTTGCGATAGGTAAACCATTCGGCCGCTGCGATCGAGGCATCCTCTCGCCCGGATCCTTCCGCGCCGATACCTACCGGCTTGAATACGCGATATCCCTCCTGCTTCAGCTCGCTGAATGCGGCTGAGAGGGCGGCATGACCATGTAGGAGCTGGACATTGAGGGTTTCGGCGGGAAAGCGCTTTTCGAGGAAGGCGGTGACGCGATCGAACATCTGATTGCTGGTCGCCTGGGTAGGCAAGGCAACATAGAATCCGCGCTGACCGAGGCGCACAGCCCAGCGATCCGCAAGCCAGAGCCCCGCCTCGGTCTTCCCCTCGCCCATGGGCGCCTCGATGATGACCAGCCCCGGCTCATCGAGCCGCTCCTCCAGCCCTATCACCGCCTCCTGCATGGCGTTGGGTGGATACCGGAACATCTCCTCAAAATTTATGGGCTCGGCACGCCGAGGAGGCTGCGCCAGCCATCCGAAGGACTGAAGTGCCCGCCGCGCCAGCTGGCGCGACGTGTGAATGTAGTCGGGGTCGAACGTGGGGGCGACATCCGGCGATGGGGCAGCAAACCCAAATATCGTCTGATTGGAGCCGATCCAATCGGCCACGGAGATGAATCCGGCAAGCCAGAGTGCAGTAGCATCGTCTGTGCGTGGCCTGCGGTCGAGGGGAACGTCGAGGAGCTCGGCCAGCATGGTAGCGAGCTCCTCGCGGGCGGAGGACCAGGGTTTCCTGCCGATCGCGTCAGAGGACATGTTGTCGATGTCGGCATCGGAGGGAATCACGCCGTGGTGCCCTCCGATAGCTACGGCGAGAGTATCGGCGGTCTCGTAGTCCATACCCCAGTTGGCGAGGATTCCCCGCAGCGCCTTCGCGCTGACTGTCCCGTGCGGCGCGGAGCCGGCGACTGGCGTCGCGGGCCAACCGGCGCCGCGAAGCCGATCGCGGGCGCCCGGATCCTTCTGCTGGAACTCGGGGCTAGCTTTGCCAGCGTCGTGGATTCCGGCCAGGAAAGCCGTCCAGCACCTGGCATCGTCGATGTCCAGCCCAAGTCTCTCCGCCACCGCCCGCCGCTCGTGCTCCGTGAGAACACTCTCCCACAGCGCTTCCGCTACCATGGCCACATCGATGAGGTGGTACAGGAGCGGATGGTAGCCGTGTTGGTTGGGGTCCTCACTGCGGGATTTAGCCCATAGGGCCATGAGATCTGGACCAAGCCTCTCTGCTAGGTTCATCCAGTTCTCCTCTGTGTGCTCATCGAGCAAGCTTCGGCAACGGGCCTTATGGTCCCTGCTGACGTAGCAAAAGTCAAACGAAGCGCGCTACATCCCAGTACCCGACTGACCCCCATTTCCATGGGGACAGCGATCTCAGTGTGGGACTCACGAGAGCGCGCTATGGATCACCCCCACCTGTGTGGGGACTGGATCAAGGGCGTGGAGATATACCACGCCCCGGCGCGAATGTACTACATCTGGTCTACTCGCAAGAGCGCGCTACTTGCGCTGGTGATGGACTGCCGATGTGACATATCGTGGCGGCGCGCCCCGGAGGTCGGTCCTCGATCTGCTCATCGATGAAGACAACGAGGAGAAGTTCGCGCGGCATGGGTTGCGTTCGCGCGAGGTACTGCAGGTGCTGCAAAATGAGCATGTGGTGGTACCGAACCGCAAGGGCCGCCGAGGTCCTTCTCATGGGCCGAGATCACGCCGGATCCTGCATCGCGATACCGCTCGAAGCAACGACCGAGCCGACTATCTGGCGTCCCGTCACAGCCTGGCCCTACAAGACCTCGGAGGAGGCCAGGCTCCGGTGATTCTACACATGAATGAAGACAGTATCGACGAGTTACAAGAGGCGGACAGTTGGGATTGGGATCAGGCTGAGACCCTTCCCGGCAATCCCGCGGCGGGAGTGGTCGTGGGCATCCGTCTTTCTGCCACAGAGTTCGAAGGTCTTGCCGCTGCGGCCGAGCGGTCAGCCGTGACCGCTACAGAATTCGCTCGGCGGGCAACCGTATCAGCAGCGCGGGAGCAAGTAGAGACCGCGTAACTCGGCACCCCGACGCCAGAGGTATCCGGTCGGCATCACACAAGTGGTAGCTCACCGCGTTTAGCCGAACCTCCCGCAACCTGTCTCTAGTGCTTCTTCACCTTGAGTCTGGCGGATCCCCCGTCGGTTATCCCGTTGATCGACACGCGGATGGTGAGCTTATAGGTGCCGACGGTGGGCAGGGGAACGTCCTTGAGGTACCACTTGTAGTTCTCCGGCCGCGGAACCGGCTCCTGGTAGGTCTTGTTGTAAATGACCCGCCCATTTCGGTTCAGCGTGAAGATAATCGCCGACCTGGAGCCGGCGGGAACGGCGCTCACGTTGAAGTAGACACTGAGCTGAACTTTGGTTCCGAGCTTGATGGACTTCTGCGGTGTCTTGTTGACGTTCCAGGCCTTTCCCGCCCAGTTGTGCTCGAAACGCACGCCGAGTACGAAAAAGGCAGTCGAGGGACCGGGCCGAAGCGTGGGCGTAACCGTCGGTAGCACGGTCGAAGTGGCGGTCGGCTGGGGACCTGTCTGATTCCCGGCTCGATTGCTTCCGGACGCCGCAACACTGGATGTGCCCAGGACCAGGCTGCTGAGGAATGCCAGTGTGAGAACGAAACGCTTCATGATGTCCCTCCCCCTCCAGGGTGAATTGAGCATAAGTACGAGCAGCATACGACATGCTTTTCCAGGATTTCAATGCATGGGACAGAACCTCTGCTTCTCGACCTGTCGGACACATGCGCGCCCCGTTCCCCACGGCCTCGCTGTTTTCGGCTATACTTGGGCGTATGCATAAAGGCCCGCAAGCCCCAATTGAATACGAGTCACGCGTAGACGGCCAGTAAGCCGAAACGGCTTACCGGCCTTTTTTGTAGGGTGTCCCCTGGTGTTGGTGGTGGGATGCCCACCCAGCATCGAAAGGACACATCCTTGAATTTCTCTGACCTTAACCTCGACCGAAAGACGGTCGAGGTGCTTCGCCGTACGGACGTGACCGAGCCGAGTCCTATTCAGGCAGCGGCGATTCCCGAGCTCATGGCCGGCCGCGACGTGGTGGGCCAGGCCCAGACGGGCTCCGGCAAGACGCTGGCGTTCAGCCTGCCCCTGCTCTCCATCTGCGATCCATCGCTGGCCGCGGCGCAGGCGCTTATTCTGGTCCCCACCCGTGAGCTTGCCGGCCAGGTGGCGCGCGTCATCGACTCGCTGACGCCCAGCATCGGTCTTCGGGCCGCGCAGATCTACGGCGGCCGCGATATGTCCGACCAGATCCAGCTGCTGAACACCGGACCCCAGATCATCATCGGCACCCCCGGCCGGGTGCTGGATCATCTCTACCGGGGCACGCTGTCTCTGCGCGACCTCCGGATCATGGTCCTCGACGAGGCCGACCAGATGCTCGACCAGGGCTTCGGTCCCGATGTGGATCTGATTCTGGATTGCGCGCCCGAGATCCCTCAGATGGCGCTCTTCTCCGCTACCCTGCCCCAATGGGTGCATGACATCATCGAGCACCGGCTGCATGATCCCGCCATTATCAGCGTGGACGCCAGCCGTCCGGTGGAGAACGTCGAGCACACGGTTATCGAAGTGGCGCAGAACCGCAAGATCGATGCGCTCTGCTCGCTGCTGGATGAGCGGGGCCGCGGCAACGTGGTCGTGTTCTGCAGGACCAAGATCGGCGTCGAGAAGCTGGATCGACAGTTGCGCGAGCGCGGCTATGGCGTTGCCTCGCTGCAGGGGAATTTGGGCCAGGGCCAGCGCGAGCGCGTGCTGCGCGGCTTTCGCCGCGGCAACCCGCCCATCCTCGTCGCCACCAACGTTGCCGCGCGGGGGCTGGATATCACCTCCATCGAGCAGGTCATCAACTTCGACCTGCCGGAGTCGGCGGAGCTGTTGACCCATCGGCTGGGCCGGACCGGCCGCATGGGCCGCCACGGCACGGCGGTTACCCTGGTTACTCCGGCGGATGCCGGGAAGTTCCATGCCATCGAGCGCGAGCTGGGTCTGAAGATCGAGCGCGAGCGCTGGGGTGGCGAGCCGGTGCCCGCTCCGGTCGAAGTAGCTGTCGAGGCGGCCTCTCACCGCAGAGGAGCTGATGGCCGTCCAATGCAGCGCCGGCCCGAGAACAGCACCGGCAACCGCCCGCCGCGGCGCCGCCCTGACCGGGGGCCGAGACAGCAGTATCCGGCGACCTGCGCCTCCTGCCACAAGGAGACGACCGTTCCCTTCCAGCCACGCACCGACCGCCCCGTTTACTGCAGCGACTGCTTCAAGCAGCGCAAGGAAAGCGCCGCCTGAGGTGACGTTCCCGGGCTCGCCGGCGGCCGCTCTGCTCGTCATGGATGTGCAGGGCGCCATGACGGCGAGCCTCTCCGATGGCCCAGCCTATCTCGATCGTCTGGGCCGCGTGATGGATACGGCCCGGCGGGCCGACATTCGGGTCATCTACGTGGTCGTGCGCTTCCACGACGGGTACCCGGAAGTCAGCCCTCGCAACAAGAGCTTCTCCCAGATCAAGGGGTCGGGACGGCTGCTGGAGTCAGACCCCGGCAGTCAGATCGATCCCTCGGTCAGGCCGCGCGACGGAGAGATCGTGGTGACCAAAAAGCGCGTGAGCGCCTTTGCGGGAAGCGACCTGCAGGTGGTGCTCCGGGCTCAGGGGGTCGAAGAGCTAATCCTCACCGGCATCGCCACCAGCGGGGTGGTTCTCTCTACCCTTCGCGCCGCCGCCGACATGGATTACCGGCTCACCGTCATCGCCGATTGCTGCGCGGATCGAGATGACGAGGTGCATCGGGTGCTGACGACCAAGGTGTTCCCCCGGCAGGCTGAGGTGGTGAGCGCCGACGAGTGGGTCGACGCCCATTCCTGAGATGGACGCAATGGGGCAGGAACTCGGTCCTGCCTACGTCTTCTGGACGCTCCACCAAAGGACATCGCGGTAGTCGCGCCTGGCGACCTCCACGAAATGAAGCAGCCGCTCCATGTCGCCGCGAGCCAGATGAAGGATTGCCAGCTGAACCCGAACGACCTCTCGCTCGTTCGGCTCCGTGCCATAGGTGGCGAGTGCCGCGGCGGCGTCGTGCTGCTGGTCTCGAGGAAAGTCCCTCCAGACCTGGTCCATTACCGCCGAATCGATGTCAACCGCTGCCATGTGCCGGGGTATGATCGCACGCGATGAACATTCTCCGTAAAGCCATGGCCCGCGAGGTCGAGGATCTGAAGCCGGTTCTGGACGCCGTGTATGCATCGATTCTCCGCTTTCAGCGTGAGCGCACTCCTCGCAACGAGATTCGCTTGCGGGCGGCGATGGCGCCGGCAATCGAGCGGCTGATGCAGTTCCGTCCGCTCCTGCCTGCCTATAAGCAGAGTGACTTCAACCTGCTGGAAGACACCTGGACCGAGCTTCCGGCACACGATCTGATCATGCTCTTCGACCACTGCGTCAGCATCATGCATGTGCGGCTGGAACGAAAGCGCGAGCAGTGGGAGGAGCAGCAGCCGTGGACGGGCAACCTGCTCCGTCTCTTCGACAGCTACCGGGACGCTCCGGCAACCGGACCCATCGAGGGGGAATTTCTGTGCAGCGGCATCGCCGCCTCCGGTGGGCGCGTCACCGGCGTGGCCAGGGTGGTGGAACACCGGGGCGACTTCGACGCGCTCGAAGCCGGCGAGATACTGGTCTGCCGTTTCACCCTCCCCGAAACCGTTCCCTACTTCGATCGCATTCGGGCGCTGGTTACCGACGAGGGGGGAGCACTCTCCCACGCCGCCATCATGGCGCGAGAGACGGGTATTCCGGCCGTGACCGGCTGCGGCAATGCGACCGAGGTAATCCGAACCGGCGATGCCGTTCAGGTGGACGGCGATCTGGGGATCGTGGCGCGCGCGTAGCCCAGGTGCGGCTCAGGACGTACCTCTACTTGCGCCGCCGCAGCATGCGATCGACGACCCAGCCGCCGAGGAAGACGACAGCGCCGATCAGGGGATTCGCGGTCACGATTGCCACCAGAATCCCCAGACAGCCGATTGCACAGCCATTGGCACAACCCATGTGTCCTCAGTGTAGCGAGTTGGCCCCTGAACGTGAACCGACACGAACGTGATCCTTCGCTATCTCGTCCGCGACGACGAGACAAAGGCATCGGCCTGCTATGCGCTATTCCAGCGGGTGAACGCGGTCCAGGAAGAGGTCACGACCTGTGAGGCGGTGATCGCGGAGACCGTCTACGTCCTCTCCAGCCGGAGAACGTATAACCTGCCCCGAGAGCAAATTCGTTATCTCCTTCGACCGATCCTCGCCATGCCGGGCCTGAAGTTCCTCAGGAAACGTATGTATCTGCTGGCACTCGATCTCTTCGTCACCTATCCGCAGCTGGATTACGAGGACGCGCTCGTCGTGGCCCACATGCACGACGCAGGGATCGAGGAAGTGATCACGTACGACAAGGACTTCGATCGAGTGCCACATGTCCGCCGCATTGAGCCGATCATGTAGCTTGCGTCTACGGCCCGCATCTCGATCCCGTGATGATGGTCCGCTCGTAGCCCAGATGGACGTGATCCGTATGAATCGCGTCGTGGAAAGCATCGCTGACGAAGCCATCCTGAGCTGAATACCCGAGGGCCAGATGCCAGGCGGAAGGACCATAGATGCGCTCAGGGCGGATCGCAATCGGAAGCTCACGCAGGATACGGCCGGCGTCGAGCAGAGCCGGGCTGACGGGTTCGACCTCTAACCAGGTTGCGGCAAGATCCTCGAGTTCCTGGCGCCCCGTGACGTGCCCAATGCAGGTGACGTTGGACTCGCGTCGCCTCCGCGCCAGAGCGGAAAGGCACTCGACCCAGGTGCCCCACCACACGGCTATCTGCGGCTCCTCTTCAAAAACAGAACGCAAGGTTGGTGTTGATGTTTCGTTTACGATAAGGGGAATTACCGCGGACGCGTCCCCAAAGCGCACCTTCTACCACCCCTCGTTCCGCTCCTCCAGCAATGCCGCGAGCAAAAGGCCCTCCGGATCTTCCACGCGCTCCCGGTCCCAAAAATCGTCGGGAATCTTCCCGGTACCAAGCCGGATAAGTCCCCTCCGCTGCAGATCGAGAAGCCGCCGCTCCTCCTCATCGTCCGTTGCTGCTGGTGTTGGGGGAACGAGGCGCGCAACAGGACGGCCACGACTCGCCACCACGATCTCTTCGCCGGCATTGGCGCGCGCCAGATACTCGCTGAGCTTCTTCTTGAGCTCGGCCA
>JAICWV010000022.1 GCA_025966365.1 Chloroflexota bacterium
ATGCCGACGGGCAGGATCAGGGCGCCGAGCACCGCGCCCCAGTTGTTCCCTCTGCCTCCAATGAGCAGAGCTGCGATAACCACAAACGCCTCGGGGACCGTCCAGATGGACGGAGCGATTGTCCCCAGGAATTCGCCCAACAGTCCCCCGCCGACTCCGGCCATGAAGCCGCCGACGATGAACGCGATCATGCGCAGCTTGAATACGTCCTTCCCGAATGTAGCCGCGACGGTATCGTCTTCTCGCACAGCCCGCAGAACCCGGCCGAACGGAGACTGCGCCACGAACTCCATAAATACAAAGGCCAGCACCGCGAAAACGGCGGAGATGACCAGAAAGACGTACTGATACTGGAGGGGCGGAAGGTTCAGGACGGTGTCGAGGGGGCGCGAGACATTGGCCAGCCCGAGAAACCCGTTGAAGAGCGGCTGAAAGTTGCCGACAAATTGCCAGGCCATCTGAGCGATCACGAGCGTCACAATGGCCAGATATTGGTCTCGAAGCCGGCGGAGTACGATGAGCCCCAGAATGGCCGACAGGAAGGCTCCCGTGAGCCCGCCGACCAGTAATGGGAGGGGAAACGGGAGATGCGCGCCCAGGATGTACTCCTGGGTGTAGTCATGCGGCCCCATGGAGACAACCGCTGCCATGTAGCCACCCAGCGCCACCATGACGTAAAAGGCGATATTGATGATCCCGGCGATGCCGAACTGGAGGTTGTAGCCCAGCTCCAGGATCACGTACACGAAGAAATACACACCGAGGGTGATGACGTAGTACTGCGTCGCGACGCTCATCGCATCACCACCGCGCGCCCGCGGCCGCCAAGGAGCCCCTGTGGACGTATGAGGACCGTGGCCACCAGGATCGCCAGAGCCACGATTTCTTTGTATTCGGAGGGCAGCCACACGGTACTGGCCTCCATAAAGACACCGATCGCCAGGGCTCCGATCATGGCTCCGTACGGCTTGCCCGACCCACCCAGGACGGCAGCGGCCACGACCACCAGGAGGAAGTTCGCTCCCACGAGCTCGTTGAAGCTGCCGGCATCCATTCCCAGGGCGACACCGGCGAGACCGCCGAGAAAACCGCTTATGAACCAGGTGATATCCGTCACCAGATCGACGTTGATGCCGGTCCCGCGGGCCAATTCCTTGTCGTCCGCCATGGCCCTCATCGCCTTCCCAAGCTTGGTGTACCGGAGCAGGGCATGGGTGGCGAGCATGGCAACCACGGAGAGGATAATGATCGCCACTTCGGCCTGGGTCAAGATGATTTGCCCGATGATGACCGGCGACTCAGGCACGCCGGTGAGGGCATAGAAGCTCTCCCCATACACCGCGACCACGATGTACTCGAGGATGATTCCGACGGCAAAGGTGACCAGCATCATGTTGAAATGGCCGGCTCCCCGCTTCACGAATGGAATCACGAAGACGCGATTGACCACCACGGCGATCAGCCCAAGGATAAGAGCACCGAAAACCAGCGCCAGCCAGATATTGAGCCTGAACAGGCTCTCGCCGATATAGGCGGCGAATGCGGCGGCCGTGAGCATGCTGCCGTAGGCGAGGTTGACGATGTTGGTAATGCCGGCCTGGAGGGTGAAACCCACGGCTGCGAGCGCCAGAATCGAAGCCGTGACCAGCCCGAACCCAATAGCCGATATGAGCAGATCCGACATGCGTGAAAGCTCCGGCCTTTGTAGTGCAACTAAGTTGTGGGCTCAGTCTATCCAGGGTTCTCACCCGCAACAAGGGACAAACTGTGGCACTTTCCGGCCGTTTTGACCCACAGTGTGGTACAGTCAGACGCATTATTGAGGACCAGGGACACGGGCGGGATGATCCTCGGGGGCAGAGTGAGCGACGCGCATCCGTGTACGGGGGACGGGCCATGCCGTTGACACTGCAGGATATACTTCAGTTCGAGATCTTTCACCAGGCCGAAGCCGAGGTCGTGGCGGGCGCCCAAGGGCTTGACCGGCGCGTCCGATGGGTCCATCTCTCCGACGTCATGGAGATCGCCCGCTTGCTGCACGGCGGAGAGCTGCTGCTAACGACGGGAATGGGTCTGAAAGACGATCCGGATGTCCTCCGGCAATACATTCAGGAGCTGGCCGACGTTGGGATCGCCGGGATCGTCATCGGGCTGCGCCGTCCCTTTCAGCACCTTCCCGATGCTCTGACCGAGGAAGCGGAACGGCGTGCCGTGCCGCTGATCCTGGTTCACCGTGAGATCCCGTACGTGGAGGTCACGGAGAAAGTCCACTCGACCATCATCAATCAGCAGTATCAGCTTCTGGACAGAGCCGAGAAAGTCTCCCGAGAATTCGCGCAGCTGGCGCTCCGTGGCGCGAGTATCAGTCAGATCATCAACCGCGTGGCCCAGACCCTGCAGAACCCGGTAATCCTCGAGGACCGGGCCCATCAGGTGGTCGAGTGCGCTTCATACCGGGGAAGCATCGACGACCTGCTCGGCGCCTGGGAGCTGCACTCCCGGTCCGGCCATGACTGGTCCTCGAGCGAGGCAGTCAATCTCCTGGACTCCCGGCCTCGCTGCGCCTGGATGCCGATCGTGGTGCGCGATGAGGTCTGGTTCCGGCTCCACGTCCTGGAACAGGATACGGACCTCGACGACATGGACCAGATGCTCATCGACAAGGCCGGCTGGATCATCGGATTTACCCTGCTGGCTGAGCGGGATGCCCGCCAGGTCGGCCACCACGCGCGCGGGGTCCTCCTCCGCGACATTCTGAACGGGCGCTACCACTCATCCCAGGAAATCCTGCGTCGGGCGCGATCGCTCGGCGCCGACCTCTCCGACAAGCAGCTGGCCGCGCTGGTGGTGGGAGCGCGAGACGGCTCGGCCGCTCGAACCAGGCAAGGAGCGGCCGAGCAGGATCGGGCGCAGGTCCTGCGAGGCATCCAGGAGGAGGTCCGCCGTGCCATCAGTCTGGCGCGATGCGCCGGGCTCACCACGCTGGATGGGGATCGGGTGATTGCCATTGTCGGCGTGCCCGGGCAGGAGTTGCTGCGAGGCAAGCTCGACGAGATCACACAGGAGGCCGGGCGCCGCGTCCTCGAAGGCGACGAACGCCTGCGCATCGCGGCCGGAGCCAGCAGCGAGGTGCGCATCGAATCGTTGCGGCGGGGCTTCGATGAGGCAGGCGAGGCCCTGCGGGCGGCGCGGTCGGCATCTCCGGACACCGGCGTTACGCACTTCCAGGACCTCGGCCTGGAGCGCCTTCTCCTTCGCCTCCGTGAGGGACCAGACCTGGCGCAGTACGTGGAATCGGAGCTTGGTCCCTTGCTGGAGCATGATGCTTCGCACGGGGTTCCCCTGGTTCCAACTCTCCGCGCCTACTTCGAGGCGAGCGGGAACAAGTCGGTCGCCGCCAGGGCGCTGCACATCGAGCGCAAGTCGCTCTATTACCGGCTGGATCGGATCAGGGCGCTCCTGCGACACGACGTGGACGCGCCCGAAATGTCGGCACGCCTCTTCCTGGCACTGCGCGGCCTCGAGCTGCTGCAGCACAACTCCCACGGGGCGGACTAGCACACGGCCACGGGGCAGGAGATCAGTAACGACACAGCGGCGGGATCGCCTGCCAGGGTCAGATGAAGAGGACAGACGGTGGGAGGGAGTAGCGCATTGGAAGCGATGTTTCCCAAAGGGTTTCTGTGGGGAACCGCCACGGCCGCACACCAGGTCGAGGGTAACAACGTCTACAACGATGTGTGGTTGATGGAGCACCTCCGCCCCACCATCTATACGCAGCCATCCGGCGACGCGTGCGATCACTACCATCGCTACGGGGAGGACATTGTCCTGCTGGCGGAACTCGGTTTCACCATGTACCGCTTCTCCATCGAGTGGGCCCGTGTTGAGCCGGAGGAGGGACAGTTCTCCCTGGCCGTGCTGGATCACTACCGCCGGATGCTCGAGGCGTGTCACGAGCACGGGCTCGCGCCCATGGTGACGTTCCACCATTTCACCTCGCCGCGCTGGCTCATTGCCCAGGGTGGATGGGAAGCAGCGGAGACGCCGGAGAAGTTTGCCCGCTACTGCGCTCGCGTGACTGAGCATCTCGGTGATCTCATCGACGTGGCCTGCACGATAAACGAGGCAAACACCGGCGCCCTCTTCGCCGCCACTCGGCAGACGGCACAGCGCCGTCCGGCAGAGCCGGGCAATGCAGGCCGGGCATTCTCACCGGAGCGGCACGAACGGTTCATGGTGGCTGCGGCAGAGGCCTTCGGTGTGGCCAGGAAGCAATTCGCCCCGTTTCAGTTCGCTCCGTCGGACGTCGCTCGGGGCACTGTTCTCGCTGCCCATCATCAGGCAGTAGACGCGATCAAAGCCGGGCGTGGCGACCTCCCGGTGGGCGTCACCCTCGCCTTACAGGACTTTCATGCCGCGTCCGGTGGAGAAGCGACCGCGGCACGGTTGAACCGGGAGGTGAACGATGTGTTTCTGGAAGCGATCCGGGGTGACGATTTCGTGGGCGTGCAGGTGTATTCACGAATGAGAGTGGGAGCAGAGGGCATGGTGCCTCCCGCCGACGGGATCGAGGTTACCCAAATGGGGTATGAGTTCTGGCCCGAGGCGCTGGAAGCGACGATCCGCCGTGCCGCCGATGTCGCGGGGATACCGATCATCGTCACCGAGAACGGCATCGCCACTGAGGATGACGGCCGACGCATCGCCTACGTGGAGCGGGCGCTTCGAGGTGTCGCCGCGTGCCTCCACGACGGCCTGGATGTGCGTGGCTACACCTACTGGTCGGCTCTCGACAACTTCGAGTGGTCGGCAGGGTATCGTCCGACGTTTGGGTTGATCGATGTTGACCGAAGGACGCAGGTCCGCACCCCGAAACCAAGTGCCCACTGGCTCGGCAACGTGGCGCGCAGGAACGGCCTGTAGGCGGCGATCGAGTAGCCGCGTCTCGATACCTTTTCCTGTTCGCTCGCCCGCGCGTCGATCACAGCTTTCTGGACGGGCCATTACATCACAGATTGCTGACCAGGGCTCCCTCTGAGGGCGCCTCCTCATTCTCGATAAAGGCGCTGCGAATCCGCTGCACGTAGCGGCCGAACTCGGGCGTGTTCATCACCGGCAGGTCTCGGGGCCGCGGCAGCTCGACATCCACGATGTCGACCAGCCGGCCGGGCCGCGGGCAAAACACCAGGCAACGGTCAGCCAGGAACACCGCCTCCGGAATGGAGTGGGTAATGAACACCACCGTCTTCCGGGAGTCGCGCCAGATCCGCAGCAGCTCGACATTCATCTGCTCGCGCGTCATGGCATCCAGCGCTCCAAACGGCTCATCCATGAGGAGGATGGCCGGGTCGTGGACCAGCGCGCGGACGATGGCGGCTCGCTGCTGCATGCCACCTGACAGTTCAAAGGGATACTTGTCGGCGAAGCCTCCCAGCCCCACCAGGTCGATCAGCTGATGGGCGCGATTGGCGTAGACCTTGCGTTCCCGGTGCTGGACCTGCACCGGAAGCATGGTGTTCTGGAAGACGGTGCGCCAGGGAAGCAGCACCGGCGACTGGAAGACGATGCCAACGTCGCGCCGCGGCCCCTTTACCGGCGTGCCCTGGAGCAGAATCTCCCCGCTGCTGGGCGTCAGCAGTCCGGCCAGCATGTTGAGCAGGGTACTCTTCCCGCAGCCGCTGGGGCCGACAACGGTGATGAACTCACCGTCCTCCATGTTGACGGAGACGTTCTGCAGAGCGACCACGTCCCCACCGCGCTTGGTGCGATATGTCTTGGAGACGTTCCGCAGCTCGATCATGTCGCTCGGAGCCGTCATTATGGCCCCTCGACGATGTCGTCCATCTGTTTCCAGAAGACGACCTTGCGGGCGACCAGTTTCACGATCTGGCTCATGACAAACCCCATGACGGAGAGGATGAGAAGGGCCGCGAACATGCCGGGCGTGTTGACCAGGGCGTTCATCTCCGAGATGTAATAGCCCAGCCCTTCTTGCGCGGCCACGAACTCGCCCACGATGACGCCGACCACGGAGAGAACGATCGCGACCTCCAGTCCGGCAAAGACCATGGGAAGCGCGTTGCGAATCTTGACCATGTAGAACGTCTGCCACCCCGATGCGGTCAGGGAACGCATCAGCCGAAGCTGGTCCGAGTCAGTGGAGCGCAGTCCCACGATCACATTGACCAGGAGCGGGAAGAAGGACACCGTGGCCGCGATGATGACCTTCGATGTCAGGCCAACGCCAAACCAGACCACCAGGAGCGGGGCGATCGCAACCTTGGGAACCGCGTTCAGCGCGATCACGTACGGGTAGATCATCCGCTCCGCCACCCGATACTGGGCGATGAGGAAGCCCAGGGCGATCCCGACCGCCGATCCAGTCGCGTACCCGACCACGATTTCTCGCGCGGTAACGATGGTGTGGTGGACCAGGACGCCGCTACTGATGCCGTCCCTCAGCGCGTCCCAGACGTGACCAGGCGTCGGCACGAGGTAGTTGGGCACGTTGAAGATGGAAATGGCCAGCTGCCACACAGCGATTCCCACCACCAGGGCGATGGGCGTGTACAGCCAGGTCAGGATGCGGCCCGGGGCCGGATAGCCCCGGGACCGCGCCACCGGTAGGACGTGTGGATCCAGCGCCTGCTGGGAGCCTTCTCCCCTCGTGCCGACGGCCACCTCTATTTACCTTTCGCCTGTTTCTGGATCTTCTTGACGTTGAACTTGTCGATCTGCTTGCTCAGCTGATTGGTAAGGACCGTCTTCAGGTCGGCGCTCTTGGTGATGGTTCCGAGCTGCAAATCCTCGCTCTGCACCTTCTGATAGAGGCTAACCGGAATGTACCCCCACTTCTTGTGCTGCTGCTTGATGAGCGTCATGTTCTTCAGGCGCGCCATCATGATCTGCTTGTTATGGGTCCTGGTGTAGAGGTTCCCCACCTCCGGGTACTGCTGGAGGTAGAAGCCGATGGCCTTATTGGGGTTGGCGAGCGCATACACCGTGCCCTCCATGACCGCGCGAGAGAACTTCGCCACGATGTCGGGATGGGCCTGCAGGTACGAGGTCTGCACCAGGATCAGGTCACCTGGGAGCTTGGTCACCGCGGGTTTGGGCAGGAACCGGATGCCGGCGCCCAGCACCTTGAAAATCGCGAACTGCGTATCGGTGGTCACCATGGCGTCAATCTGGTGAGTGAGCAGGGCATTCACCGCCGGACCGCCGTTGCCGACGACCACGATCTTGGCATCGCTCTTGTAATCGATGCCCTTCTCGGCCAGGGCGGCCTGTGCTGTCGGGAAGGACCCGCTGGTCAACGACGAGACGCCCACGTTCTTGCCGCGCAGCTGCGAGACCGACTTGATCTTGCTGTTCTTGAGCACGCCGACCGAGTAAATGGAATGGGTCAGGATGGTTGCCACGCCGCGCAGGTCCTCACCGGCTGCCAGACCGTTGAGGAGATTTTCCGGCGAGCTAATGGCAAACTGAGCGTTGCCGGCCGCCAGCTGCTTCAGAGCGGCGCCACCCCCCGTGTTGGGCTGGAAGGCAACATTCAAACCGTTCTTGGCAAAGTACCCGGCCCCCTTCGGGACGTAAGCGAACGTCTGCCCCTGATCGGGGGGATTGACGGCGAGCGCGAAGGTCACGTCGGTCAGCTTGCTCGGCGCCGCGCTGGCCGAGTAGCCCGACGTGGCGGTGACCGCGATCATGACCGCGGCTACCCCCAGTAGTAGCATGATGTGCCGAATGTGTTTGTGAGCCACGGAATCCTCTCCTTCAGCCTAAATGCGATTGCGTCAACCAGGACAACGAATCCTGCCGCTGGCGCCTCCTTCTTTCAGCAGTTATGCGTCACTCCCCGTCCGCGCCCAGGATGGAGCAGGGTGTGATGAATACAGTACCGGAGATGCGGGCAGCATTGGAAGCTCGGCTGCCCGAGATGCTCGAACTGCTGGAAACGTTGGTGCGGACGCCCAGCCATGCCGTGCAGCCGGAAGGTGTCGAGCGTGTCCGTGCGGCGGTCGCCGTCGAGTTGATGGACGCAGGCTTTAGCGTCGAGGCGGTGGGCCTCCCCATGCCCGCGGAGGAGGATGCGTGGCTGGAAGAGCTGATGCTCCCGGGTGGCAGGTATGGTCCGATCGGTCCCGCGCTGCTGGCGCGGCGGCCGGGCAGCGGACGGGGACGAGGATTGCTGGTGGGCGACCTCGATACATCCTACGGTCCGGGCGCCTACGCGCGCTTCCCGTACCGGATAGAAGGGAACCGCGCCCTGGGCCCCGGCATCGCCGACATGAAGGGCGGGCTCGTGGTTCTCACCGCCGCGCTGCGCCTCCTGCATGACCTCGATCTCGCCACGCCCGCGGAGACCTCCGTGGTTCTCTGTCCCGACGAGCAGGCCGGGAGCCTCCGCTCGCGCTCGCTGGTGCGGGACGAAGCCCGCGGGGCCGACTGGTGCCTGTGTGTGGAGTGCGCCCGCAACGGCGGCAGCCTGATGGGTGCCCGCGGGCACATCGGCGTTGCCCGCCTGGACGTTCACGGCAAGGAAACGCACGCGGGGAGCAACCATGCTGGCGGCGTTAGCGCCGTGGAAGCGCTGGCCCGCAAGATTCCGCGCATCAATGCCGTCACCGATCCCGGCCGCGGTGTCTTCGTCACCGTGGCCCAGGTGGGAGGTGGCCGGCGGAGGAGCGTCGTGCCGGGGGACGCCCACGCCATCATCGACGTGCGGACGCCCGATGCGGCGACCTGGACGTCCGTCGAGGCGGAAATGGCCGCGATCGCGGCCGCCGAGGACCTGCCGGGAACGACGAGCCGGCTGCGCATCAGGGCGCATCGTCCCGGTGTCGGCTGGACAGCGGGAACCGACCGGCTCATCGACATCGCGCGCGATGCCGGCGAGGAGGCGGATGTTCATTTCGACGTAATCCGCTCTCCCGCGGCGGGGAGCTCGGCTTTCGCCGGGGAAGCCGGCGTGCCGGTGCTCGACGGCATGGGACCGATCGGCGGCGACCTCATGACAGATCACGAGTACATCGAGATCCCGTCTCTGATCGACCGCTCCTTGCTTCTGGCCCTGGTGCTTCATCATCTTGCCACCGACGAATCGTTCTCCCGGTGAGTACAGATGGAGCCGGACCACAGGGCCCGGCTCCCGTACCAGTCGTCAGACTGCCTGCGGCACGCGCTCCTTGGCCGCGACCGGCTCGAAAGCCAGGCCAGGCGAGAGCAGGTTGGTGATAGCGGTGGGCACCTGGGGCACGCCCGCGATATAGCGTCCGTACCCGGGCTTCCCCGTCACTTTCCCGTTTTCGGCAATCACCTGGCCACGCAGGAAGGTCATCTCGGGCCCGCCGGTGAGCGTCCAACCGTGATACGGCGTCCAGCCGCACTTGCTGTATGCTTCCTCGTCCCGCGGGTGCACTTCTTTGTTCAGATCCACCACCACCAGGTCGGCATCCGCGCCCACCTGGATCGCGCCCTTCTTCGGAAACTGCCCGATGACGCGGGCCGGGTTCTCACAGAGCAGCTTGATTGCCCGCTGGAACGACAGCTTGCCGTTGTGGACGTCGGTCAAGATGACCGACAGCATGTCCTGGTACTGCGGACTGCCGAAGGGGCCGGTCCATGGGTCCACGTACATCTTTTCCAGATCCTGCAGGGTGTGGGGCGCGTGATCGGAGTCGATGGTGTCGATGGTGCCGTCATTCAGCGACTCCCAGATGATGGCCATCCGCTCGTCGTCCTCGGTGATGCATCCGCCGGGCAGCGCGCGAGCGCCCTGCTCCTGCATGTCCTTGCTGGTCAAGTGGTAGTACTTCAGGTCCACCGCGCAGGTAAACCGCTGCCCCTCTTCCTTGGCGCGCTTGATCAGCTTCAGGCTCTCGCCGGCATGTGTGTGGAGCAGCTGCAGGCGGACCCCTGTCTCCTTCTGGAGACGCAGCAGCACGGCCACCGCCGAGCTCCAGACGATGTCATTGGTATACATCCTGGCGAAGGTGTTGATATCGCGCGGAGCACCCTCGGCCACGGCCTGGGCGGAGAGCATGTCCATCAGCGGCTGGTTGTAGGGATGCACCAGGCAGGGCAGGCCGGTCTTGGCGATCTGATCGAAGGCTGCGTAGATCTTCTCGGTCTCACCCATGGCGAGACGCGGATCGTGGGGGTAGCCGCCACTCACCTGGAAGATCTTGTAGCCGGTGGCGCCCGCCTCGGCCAGGCGCGGAATCTCCTCCAGTTTGGTGCCGGAGACGAAGTGGCCGAAGTCGATGATGCAGGTGTCGTCCGCGATCCGGCGCTTGTACTCATAGGTCTCGACGTCATCGGTCGGCGGCTCGACGTTCGGCATGTCCACGTAGGTGGTGATGCCACCGACCGCCGCGGCCTGCGATGAGGTCAAATAGTCTTCCTTATATTCGTATCCGGGCACGCGCGTGTGCGCGTGCGGGTCCACCAGGCCAGGGATGATGTGCTTGCCGCCGGCATCGACCTCCCGGTCGGCCCGGGTCTCGTCGTCGCGCGACACCAGACCGGAAATCTGCTCTCCGGTAATCAGGATGTCGGCCTCAATCGGTCCGGCGGGGGTATGGACGGTCGCGTTTCGGATGCGGGTGTCTGCCATCGGTCATGCCTCCTCGTGGATACTCTCGTGTTCTGCAGTCGTTGCCCTGGTTACTTGTGCAATCGCCCGGGCGATTGCCGGGTAGGTGCCGCAGCGGCAGATATTGCCACTCAGCCACTCCGCCATCTGGTCATAGGTCGGCGTCGGGTTCTCGTCGAGGAGGGCGCGCGTGGCCATCAGCTGCCCGGAGGTGCAGAAGCCACACTGCGCCGCCACCTGATCGACAAACGCCTCCTGAATGGGGTCCAGCCGTCCGTCAACTGCCAGACCTTCCACGGTAGTGACGGCGCGTCCGCCGGCCTCAAAGGCGAGGTAATTGCAGGCGCTTACCGGCCGCCCGTCGACCAGGACGGTGCAGGCGCCGCAGACCTCGGAGTTGCAGGAGCGCTTGGACCCGGTCAAGCCAAGCCTGAGCCGGAGAAAATCCAGCAGAACCTCCTCCACGGGAACCTCTCCGCTCCACTCCTGCCCGTTGACACTGATAGACACCGGCAGGGTCTGTACCGTCGCCACCGGCTCGAGGGTTTCAGTCACCCATTCCTCCCATCATGGATGTGCGGAGCGCTCGCTCCAGCGCCACCACCGTGATATCCAGCTTGTAGGCGGCAGAGCCCAGAAGATCGTCCACCGGCATGAGTACCTCCTCCAGCAACTCCCTGGCGCCGCGGATCGCCTCGACGGCATCCTCAACGGTCAGGCCACGAATCCGGCCCTCCAGGTCGGGCAGGCGCACTGCCCGCGGCCCGACACAGCCCACCGCCATCCGCACCTCGTTGACGACGTTCCCCCCACTCCGCGCCGCCACGGCCGCGTTGAGGGTGGGCCGGAAGAAGCGCTCGATGCGCTGATAAGCGACGCCCCACCCGGGAGGGAGCGGCTCCACGCGCACCCGCGCCAGAATCTCTCCGGGTTCCAGCGCCGTCTCGTACATGCCCAGCAGAAAGTCGTCCAGCGGCATGACGCGGCTGCCGCGCGTCGATCCCAACTCCACTTCGGCATCCAGCACCAGCAATGGTGTGGCCGGGTCCGCGTGCGGATCGGCAAAACAGAGATTGCCTCCCAGGGTCCCCTGGTTGCGCACGCGGATGTTCCCGACGTGGGATTCCGCCTCGGCCAGGAGCGGATAATGCTTCCGAATTTCTCCATCCCGCTCCAGATCCCAATGGGTCACGGCCGCCCCGATGGAGATGCCCCCGTTCTCGCGGCGGATTCCGTGAAGCTCGGGGATGTGCTTGATATCGATCAGGTACTCGGGCTGGAGCAGGCCCTGACGCATGAGGAGCAACAGCTCGGCGCCGCCTGCGTATATCGCAGCCGCGTCGTCGTGACGCTCCAATTCCTCTCCGGCCTCGGCAACAGTCCCGGGGCGAAGAAGGCGGAAGGGCTTAAGCATGGCTCCCCTCCAGCTCTTCCTCCGTCAGCGCCGCTCTGAGGTTTTCGGCGAAGCCCTCGACCACCTCGCGCGCTTTGCGCTTGACCACGAACTGGCCCAGGGTCGCCAGGACACCGAGCACAACGACGTCGGCGGCCGCTTCCAGCCGCGTCCCGGTGTCATCCCCGTGAAGACGAACTTCGAGGGTGACGCGCTGGGATGTCCGCAGCTTCTTGTCTTCCCCGGTACAGAGCAGACGAACCAGGGAGAGTGGCGCGCGCTCCTCGACGGTAACATCCATATCAAAGGCCACTTTGTAGGGACCGACCTTGTCCTCGAACCGGGCCACGTAGCTCCGTTCCGGCTCGACCTCGCGGACGCTCACGCAGCCGGGCAGACAGGCAGCCACCGGCTGGATCTGCCAGAGAAACGCCCACACTTCCTCGGTGGAGGCCGGTACGTGTATCTGCTCCTCGAATCGCATCTGGCTCCCCTAACCCTGCTGCCGCACCGCGCTCAGGACTTTCTCCGGAGTGAATGGCACGGAGGTGACCTGAACGCCGATGGCATCGTAAATGGCGTTGGCAACGGCCGGAATTGTGGCCGGTAGCGACGTCTGCGACATCCCCTTGGATCCGAAGGGACCGGGACCGTCCCCGTTTTCGATGAGCATGGCGTCGAACGCCTCGGGAATATCGCGCATGAGCGGCAGCCGGTACTGGAAGGGATCGGCGTTGAGCAGCTGCTCCTCCTCATAGACCAAGTCCTCGAAGAGCGAGAGCCCGATTCCCATCACGGCTCCTCCCTCCGCCTGGGTTCGGGCCGCGCCGTAATGGAGCGCCTTGCCCACATCCGCCACCACCGCCAGCTGGAGCAGGCGCGTCTCGCCGGTGTCGAGATCGACCTCGACCTCCGCTGCTGCCGCTCCCGGCGCCCAGTGATCGAGACCACCGAAGGCCCGGTCGGGCGAAGGCGCGTAGCTGTAGGCGCCAAGCCCTTTGAGTGAGACCACGCCTTCGAAGGAGGGCGCGGCGGCAAAGGCCTGGACGATTCCGGCGTACGGATAGCGCTCGCTCCCGCGCGAGACGGCGCCGTCTGCCACCGTCCACTCCTGTGCGTCGCCGCCGTGGATCTGAGAAGCGCCATCTGCCAGCTCGCGCTTCAGGCTCTCACAGGCTTTGAGGACGGCGTTGCCCATTTGAACGGTGGTGCGCTGGGCGGAGGAGCCCTCGAAGTGCAGGTCGTGGCCGGTATCCGGCTCGCCGACCCGGACCATCTCCTGTGGAATGCCGAGCGAGCGAGCGGCCACGGTGCTGATCATGTTGTAGGTGCCGCCGCCCAGATCCGGGGCGGCGTGCGAGATCTTGACGGTTCCGTCGCCGTACATGGTGGCCATGGCATAGGCCCGGCCGGCGCCCTGCGCGCCGTGGCGCAGCGAGAGGGCGATGCCCCGTCCCCGTGCGACCCGGCGAGCCCCGATCTCCATCGGACCTTCCCCTCCGGCGTTGCCGTCCCAGCCGATCGACTCCGCGGCCATCAGCAGCATGCGGTCCAGGTCAGCATCCATGGGCGGGGTATCGGCCGGATATTCCACCCCCTGCACCTTCCAGGAGTCGGCGATATACCGGCCACGCAGCGGCACGTTTTGCAGGCGAAGCTGAAGCGGCGAGATGTTGAGCTCCCGTGCAATCCGGTCCATGAGCGCTTCGACGCCGAAGGTCGTCTGCGATTTGCCGGTTCCCCGGAAGGAGGCCGCAGGCACCTTGTTGGTGTAGGCGGTCTGCGCGCGGACGCGGAAGTTGGGTATGGCATAGGCGCCCCAGGAGGAGATGCACATATTGCGGGTCACCAAACGGGCGCCGGTGAAATAGGCGCCGGTATCCACTTCGAGCCGCACGTCCAGCGCCGTCAGCTTGCCGTCGTTGGTAACCCCGGCACGCGCCCGATAGAGTGCGGCGTGCCGGGCAGTCACCCGGAAGCTCTGCTCGGCGGTGGCGAAGAGCCGTACCGGGCGTCCGATGCGGCGCGACATCGCCATGGCGCCCATGATGGCGGGCGTGATTTTCTTGGACCCGAAGGCGCCGCCCAGTGGGGGAACACGCACGCGAACGCGATCGGGATCGATGCCGAAGATCTCGGCGATCTGATCGGCCGGGCTGAAGGGCTTGTTGGTGGCAAACCAGAGATCCACCCCTTCGTCGGTGAAGTTGACCAGGCAGCCCCCGGAGGGCTCCATGGGGTGATGGAAGACGTTTCCGGTGTAATAGGCCCCATCAATAATGCGGTCGGCTGCAGCCAGACCCGCCTCCACGTCGCCCCACTCGAAGCTGTCCTCGTGCGCCAGGTTGGTGCCAAGGTCCTCATGAATCAGTGGGGCGCCCGGGGCCATGGCCTCGGCGAAGGAGAAGACGGTGGGAAGTATCTCCCAGTCAATGTCCACCAGCTCGGCCGCGTGCTGCGCCGTGCGCAGGTCCTCCGCCACCACGATCCCAAGAAAGTCGCCGTCAAACCGCGCTTTGTCGGTGGTGACGAAATGCTGGTCCGCGGTCTCGCCGTGCTCGCGCGTGTGTCCGCGATACTCGCCGACCCGAACGCCGGGATCGAGCCCGTCCAGGGTATCTCGATGCAGAACGCCCAGGACACCGGGGAGGGCCTCGGCGCGGGAGGAATCGATGGAGACCACGCGAGCGTGCGAGTAGGGGCTCTTGATCGGCCAGGCGTAGACGGTGCCGGGAAGATCCGGAATATCGTCGAGGTAGTGCGCCTGCCCGGTCACTTTTTCCAGCAGATCGATGCGAGGTCCGTACTCCCAGGCCTCGACCGGGCGCGTGGGGGCTGCTTTGCGGCGGGGACGGTCGGTGATCACCATGGCCGGACTACACGCAGAGCGCGGCGAGCTCGCCGCAGGTTGCAAACCACACGCCGGGATGTGCCAGTGCGTGCTGGATGAAGTGCTCCAGCGCCCAGGAGCGGAAGGGACGGCCCGAGACCCGCGGGTGCATGGTGATGGAGCAGATCCTGGGCTCGTCGGCCGATTCCTTATAGAGAACGTCAAACTCACAGCGCCAGCTGTTCAGAACGTGCTGGGGGCTGGCGTAGAAGTTCCCACCCGCGTGCGTGGTGTAGCTGGAGACGGGCATGAGGTACATGTTGGAGTCGTCCATGCAGGATGGCAGGGCCAGGATGCGCCCGTTCGGGCGCTCGATCCAGAAGGGGAGGTCGTCGTTGGGGTAGCTGGCGTCCCACTGATAGCCTGCTTCGATCAAGGCATCCAGGGTCGGGCCGGTGGTGGTGTACTGCGGGGAGCGCCAGCCGCGCGGCCGCTCGCCCGAGACGCGCTCGATGGCGGCGGTGGCCCGATCGACTTCTTCCCGCAAGGCCGCCTCATCCATCTGGTGCATGGGCCAGTGGGCATAGCTATGGACCGCCAATTCGTGGCCGGCCTCGGGAATGGCGCGGATGACGTCGGGGTACCAGTCGGCGGTCGAGCCGCAGGTCGGGAAGGTCGCCTTCACCCCGTACTCGCCGAGGATGCGGAGAATCCGCTTCAGCCCGGCCTTGATCTCATACTGCCGCTCCATCTGGTCGACATAGTTGATGGAGCCGTCGCGGCGCATGGTGGTCTGGTAATTGGGCCTGGCCGCGTCGATATCTCCCTGGGTGTCAAAGGTGAGGAGCACGGCCAGGCGGGTGCGCTGCGGCCAGTTGTCGAGCAGCCGGGTGGGAGCGGTGGTCCCGAAGGTCTCCTCCCAGGAATGCGGTCCCCAGGTTTCCGAAGCAAGCATGGTCATACCGGCGCCTACGACGCAGCGGCCGAGGCCGGCTCGCCGACGGTCCGGACGCGCGGAAGGACTTCTCGCCCGATCAGCTCCGCTTTCTCCTCGTAGCGATCGAACTGAAGCCGAAGATCGAAGATGAAGGTATCGATGCCGCGGTCGGCAAACTTGCCGATCTCACTGGCGACGTCGTCCGGATCGCCGGCCAGGAGCAGGCCCTCCAGATCGTCCACGGTCTCGAACCTGCCGGATGGTGGCTTGATCCAGTCCTTGCTGCCTTCCGAGCTGTTCGCCAGCGCATCCACGTCGATCCCGGAGCGGGCGGCCTCGCGGCTCTCATCAATGCTGACCAGCGGAATGACCCCGGCCTTCAGCGTGATGCCGCGCTCGCGCTCCAGCTTATGGAGATAGGAGAGGCGATCGTCGAGGGTCGCCATGGGCAAGCGACCGGGAAGCCAGCCGTCACAGGAATCGGCGGCACGGCGCACCGAGCGCCTGCTGGTGCCGCCATACCAGGTCATGGGCGGCACGGGGGGCTTGGGCGAGATGTTGACGTTCTCGTACTGGAACTTCTGCCCGTGATAGTCGAAGTCCGTCTGCGTCCAGGCCAGCTTGCAGATATCCACTGTTTCCTCATAGATGGCGGCCCGCTCGTCCACGTCGAAGCCCGCCGCGGCCAGCTCCTTGCGGTTGGACCCCAGGCCGAAGCCGGCGTGGACGCGGCGCTGCCCGACGTAGCTCAGGCTGGCGAAGTCCTGCGCCACTTTCAACGGCCAGCGAATGGGGATCACGACCGCCGTTCCCAGCTCAATGCGCCTGGTGGCACCAGCCGCGGCAGCAAGAGCGATAAACGGCTCCACGAAGGTGGTGTTGGTTCCCTCCATGCCGTGCGGCTTCCAGAGGAGATGATCGCGGACCCAGACCGAGTCGAAGCCCCAGTCCTCAAGCTTCCTCGACATCTCGGTCAGGCGGTCGGGCCGGCACTGCTCGCCGAAGTGGGGTAAAAGCATCCCGAATTTCATGGCACTCCCTTACCAGTGCACGCCGGTTCCGTCAGCACCGAACCAGCGGCGAATGATGATCTGACGATCGGTGAAGAAATCGACGGCGTCGCGTCCCTGCCCGTGCAGCGTTCCAAAGAAGGACTGCCTGGCCCCTCCGAAGGGGAAGTAGGCCATGGGGGCAGCGACGCCGATATTGACGCCCACGTTCCCGACGTCAACGCGGGTCTGGAACTCGCGCGCCCATCCTCCGTTCTCGGTGAAGATGCTGGCAGCGTTGCCGTAGGGGCTGCTCTGGACGAGCCCGATGGCTTCATCCAGGGTTTCTGCCCGCATAATGCCGAGCACGGGGCCAAAGATTTCGGACTGGGCCAGCGACATGTCTGGCGTCACCCCATCGAACACGGTGGGCTCGACGAAGTAGCCGTCCGCGTGTCCCTCGGGCTGCAGTTTCCCACCCCCGGCGAGGAGCGTCGCGCCCTCGGCGGCGCCACGTTCGACCGCCTGCAGAATCCGGTCTCGCGCTGCCCCGGAGATCACCGGCCCCATCGTCACCGACGGGTCCAGGCCATTGCCAACCTTGATCTGGCCGACGGCATCGAGGAGCGCGTCGCGAAGCGCATCGTGCACGCCGCCGACGGTTACGATCAGCGAGCCGGCCAGGCAGCGCTGGCCCGCCGAGCCGAAGGCCGAGTTGATGATGTTGGAGACAGACTTGGTCAGGATTGCGTCCGGCATCACCACCATGATGTTCTTGGCGCCACCCGCGGCCTGCACCCGCTTTCCGGCGGCGCTGGCCCGTGCGTAAATGTGCCGGGCAGTGGGGGTCGAGCCGACAAACGAGATGCCGCGGATATCGGGATGATCGACCAGCGCGTCGGCAGTGCTGCGGTCGCCGTTGACCAGATTCACGACACCGGGCGGGAAGCCGGCCTGCTCCAGCAGCTGGAAGGCCAGGTTCTGCGATAGCGGGACCTGCTCCGACGGCTTGACCACAAAGGTGTTCCCGGTGGCGACGGCGTAGGGCAGGAACCAGAAGGGGACCATCATGGGGAAGTTGAAGGGGGAGATGGCGGCAAAGACACCCAGAGGCCGCCGAACCGCCTCCTCATCGATCCCGCTTCCGGCGCCGTTTTCCAGTCCGTAGCCCATCATCAGGGTCGGGATCCCGGCGGCAACCTCCACGTTCTCCATCGCCCGCTGCACCGAGCCGTGGGCATCGGCCAGCGTCTTTCCGTGCTCCATGGTGATGGTGCGAGCCAGGTCGCCGCGATGCCTGATCATCAGGTCGCGGAGACGGAACATGCTCTGCGCCCTCTCCAGCGGCGGCGTGTGCCGCCAGGCCTCGAAGGCATCCTGGGCGCTCCGAACGGCCGCGTCCACATCGTCCAGCGAGGACACCGGGACGGTGGCGATGGTCTCGCCCGTCGCCGGGTTCGTCACCGGCAGGGATTCCGACGACTCCAGCGGCTGCCAACCGCCGCCCACATAGTTCGGGAGCACGCGCAGTCCCGGGGTCGTCTCCACATCGAGCATGGAAATGCTCCTTCCGCTCAGGCCGGCACGGGCATCTGCCGCCACCTGGCCCGTCCGCTCGCAACGATGAATACAGTCTAGAACCGCTTACGCCACCCGGTATCCCCCAGGGTGTGACATTTTCAGACGGCTTATGCCACACTCTGGCGGTTCGGGGTCAGGAAGTGGTCTGAGGCTCCCGGCGAGGCTGAGCGGTGATACTGAGGGCAATGCGGGCGTAGAGCCGCGCGGCGTGGACCAGGTCTTCAACCTTCATGGCGAAGTTCCCGGCGCCGGTGGTGGGGCCCGGGCCATACATGACGCAGGGGATGCCGGCCTCAGCGTAGGAGTTGATGTCCCGCCACATGCTGGTAATCACGGGGCGAGCCATCTCCACCTCGGTCCCGAACTCGGAGCGGTGGGCAGCGCCGATCGCCTCCACCAGCGGCTCCACGCCCTTCGCTTCCCGGCCGGGCCGGAAAGTGTACAGCTCCAACTCGTAGGGGATGCCGGACTGCCGCAACACCTCGTGCAGCTCAGCCTGCACATCGGTCGGGTGTTGCTCCGGGGTGATGCGGACGTCGAGGTAGATCCCGGCTGCCTGGGCCGTCTTCGAGATCTTGTAAGGCAGGCCGCCGCGCACGGCGCCGATGTTCACCCGTGGTGTGACTGTGCCGCCCGGCCCCTGGTAGCGGTGCCGCGGCTCGTACTCCCCGGCCCACTCCTCCAGCCGCTGGATGATGTCCGCCGCCAGGACGATGGCGTTGGGACTGCGGTCCCAGACCGACCGGTCCACGAAGGGGTTGTAGATAGGAGGCTCAGCGCCGAAGACAGTGATCTTGAAGAACATGTTGCCCGCTTCCACCCACCCCAGATGGAAGTCGGTGGCCTCGGCCACGACGGCGACATCGGCGACGGCGCCATGGCTGATAGCGTAGCGGGTGCCGAGCTCGCGCGATGCGAATTCGGGTCCCTGGAACTCGTCGATGGGCTCCAGCTCGATCTCGCCACAGGCGGCGGTCAGCACCAGCTCGCCGGGGAGCGCGCCCAGGGTGTCCTTCATGGCCTTGCAGGCAGCCAGCCAGCAGGCCATCTGCCCCTTGTCGTTGCACAACCCGTTGCCGTAGCACATGGCGCCGTCGCGCCAGGCGGTGTGGTAGATGGGATCGTCGGCGTGGACGGTGCTCCAGACCTCGCCCACTGCCACGGAGGTGTCGAGGTGACTGTTGAAGGCCAGGGACCGGCCGGCGCCGGTGGCGGGCAACCGGCCCACCACGTTGAAGCGCTCGGCAATCAGCCCCACGCGCCGTGGCGCGAAGCCTTCGCGGTCCATCCAGTCGTAGACGAAGTCCGCGGCCTCCCGCTCGGCCCCGGCGGCGCTGTCGATGCTGCCCAGCTGCACCGCCAGGTCCACCACCGCATCCTCGTCGATCGTGGCCAGCACCCGGCTCGCGGCGTCCTCTATGGAGACGTCCCCCGAATGACCCGGAATCATCTTGTAGGGGCGATGTGCAATCGCCCGCTGCTTTCGGGGCACGAACCGCAGTGGGTCGAACAGGCAGCGTCTGGCCTTGCAACACCCTGGTTCCAGTGGGCACGGCGCCGCACCACGTCACGGTTGATTGCCACCCATGGGTGGCATGAACTGAAGCCGGCCGGCGTGCCGGCGGGCGATTGCACATCGCCCCTACGCCTCCCGCCGGAACGAAATCGCATGCCGGTCATGGTTGAGCCGCGGGCTTCTTCTCCGGGGTTGCGTCCACGATCTCGGCGGGATCGTCAACGATGTTGAAGTCCGTTCCAGACGGGGCATAGATCTCGATGACGCGCGCCGGAACATCTCCGGCATTGCCGGCATAGTGACGCAAGCCGGGAGGAATGAACCCAACGTCATCTTTGTGGAGGTAATAGCGCTTTCCCTCCACCACGATCTCAACCGTGCCTTCCAGCACGATATAGGCATTCTCTGCTCGTTCGTGGTAATGGTATGGTCCGGGTCCGGAGTCAACATTGATGACGTTTATGTGCAGATCGAGGTTCCGGGCGCCATTTTCCTCGCCGAAGAGACGGATCATGGTGCCGCGATCGAAGCGCATAACGCGTGTGGGTGCATCGTGGAGCGAGAAGACCTGCGGGCCGCGTTCTTCCATATCTCACCTGCCGATAGCTGGTAGTGTTCGTCAGACCCCGAACACGAAATCGGAGCGTTCTGGTGATTCGCCCCCATTCCGATCCTTTAGCCCGCCGACGGCAGGACTATAGCATAGTCCCCTATCACTGGCTGGTACTGACCGTTACCAGCATCGGCGTTCTGGTGGTTGGCCTCAACGCCAGCACGCTGAATGTCGCCCTGCCAACGGTGGTGCGGCACTTCCACGCCAGTCCGCTGGCGGCAAGCTGGATGTTGCTGTCGTACATGCTCGCCAACGCCGTTCTCATTCTCTTTTTCGGGCGGTTGGCCGATATCGTCGGACGCGAGCGCCTGTATCTCACCGGCTTCTTCATCCTCACCGCCGCAAGCTTGCTTCTGGGGGTTTCACCGAATGTCGCCGTACTGATCTTCTTCCGGGTGGTCCAGGCAGTGGGCGCAGCGCTCATCATCACCAATACCACCGCCATCATCACCGATGTATTTCCGTCCCGGCTGCTCGGACAGGGCCTGGGGCTGAACGTTGCCCTGGTCTCGGTCGCCCAGTTGCTGGGTCCGCCGGTGGGCGGGTTCTTCGCCACCTCGCTCGGCTGGCGCTGGGTCTTCTGGTTCAACGTTCCGGTCGGGGTTGTGGGCCTCCTGTGGGCGCTACGCGTGCTCCGCCGCGAGCCGCGAACCGGGATGCGGGAGCCGATCGACTTCCCCGGTGCCGTGGTCATGGCGCTCTCGCTGAGCGGCCTCCTCTACGGCCTGTCAGAGGGTGGTGTGCAGGGCTGGAAGAGCCTGCCGGTGGTGGCCGGCATCGTCGTGGCCGTGGTTCTGGTGCCTGTCTTTCTCTGGATCGAGCACCGGGCCGCATATCCCATGGTCGACCTGTCCCTCTTCCAGAACCGAGACTTCGCCATGGCCAACCTGGCCAATTTCCTGAACTCGGTGGCGCGGAATGCGCCGCTGCTTCTTACCGCACTCTTCCTCCAGGCGGTCCACGGGGAGCGTCCGGTTGACGCCGGGATTAAGGTGCTACCGATCTCGGTGGGTCTGCTTGTGGCATCCCCCATCGCCGGAGCGCTGAGCAGGCGGTATCCGGCGCGGGTCCTGTCCACGGCGGGACTGGTCTGTAGCACCGCGGGTCTGGTGGTTCTGGCCCTCAACCTGACGCCGACCGCATCCTATCCGCCCATGGGGATCGGCCTGGCACTCACCGGCTTCGGCTTTGGCCTGTTCCTGACGCCCAACACCACCTCCATCATGTCCACCGTGTCAAAGCAGCGGCGCGGCATCGCCAACGGCGTGCGCTCCATGCTCCAGAACACCGGCTTCGTGGTCAGCACGGCGCTGGCCCTCGCCATCTCAACCGTCTCGCTGGCACCCGCCGCCAAGAGCCAGGCCTACGCCGGAACCCTCTCGCATCTCTCGGCGGCATCTGTGGACACGTTCGCCAATGGCTGCCGGGCGGCGCTGCTGGTCCTGGCCGCCTCTACCGCCGCGGCCATCGTGGTGTCGTACAACCGCGGATCGACAGCGCCACAGGGACACGCTTCCGACGTCGCACCGGAGGAAGCGTCAGCGATGCACTAGCGACTGTCCGTCACGGCTGTAGCCACTTCTAACGCGCGACCACATGGCGTCATTTGACCGCGCTCATTTTTTCGCATATGGATCTACCGGGTAGATTGGGACGTGGGCGGAGGAGCGAGCGTTTAAGACAGTGCGGTTCGGATACGCTTTCCAAAACCTTACCCTCGACGCTGTGAACGGACGCGACGTGGATATTCTGGTGGAGGGCACGGAGCAGGCGGTGCTGCCCTTGCTGCACCTGGGAGCTGCCTCGGGCCGCGTCGCCGGATGATTCCCACCCGTCCGCTGTATCTCGTCGCCATCCTCGTCAGCGTCGCCGGCGTCCTGGCACTCAACTGGATATTCCGCACTGGCGTCCTCTCACGCCGCCTCATCTGGACGATCTCTCTCACCGTTCCGCTCTTCCTGATCTTCGACATCGTGGGGGCATCGCGAGGGTGGTTCTCGAGCAACCCTCATCTCAACGTGCTGATCGTCCCTCCGGGCATTCCGCTTGAAGAGCCGATTCTGCTGGCCTTTCTCACCCTGGTGTCTATCTCGCTCTGGCAGGGAGCACGCAGGATGCTGCGATGAAGGAATACACGATCGCCGCACTGGCCGCGCTCGGTCTAGCTCTGCTGGCGGTCGGAATCGCCGGGCCCTGGCGGGATCGGTCGCTCTGGCTGGGTTTCCTCGTCTTCGCCGCCATGACCCTCGCGGCCGATGTCGCGCTGACGGGCGTCGGCGTGTATACCTACGACCGACACTTCAACGCCGGCCTCTACCTCGGTCGCATGCCCCTGGAAGATCTTGCCTACGGGCTCGCCCTCTATCTGATCGCGGCGACGGTCTGGACCTGGATCGGCGAGCATGCTGCGTGAGCTCTGGCGCGCCAGCCGCCCCTTTAGTTGGATCAACACGGCGCTCCCATTCCTGGCCATGGCCTGGACTATCCGGCGCGGTCTGGAGCCCGCGATCGTCGTGGGTACGCTCTACTTCCTGGCCCCGTACAACCTGCTGCTGTACGGCATCAACGACGTCTATGACTACGAGTCCGACCGCTCCAACCCCCGAAAGGGTGGAGCGATCGAAGGCGGTCTGGTGGCGCCCTCCCTCTCTCGCCTGCTCTGGATAGCAGTGGGCATCACCAACCTCCCCTTCCTCCTGCTCCTGGCCGGCCTTGGTGGACCGACATCTGCCGGGGCGCTGGCTCTGACCGTCGCTGCTGCGCTTGCCTACTCGGTTCCGCCGATCCGGACCAAAGTGGTCGCATTCCTGGACTCGGCCACCAGTTCCTTGCACTTCGTCCTACCCGCGGTCTGCGGCGGTCTGGTGGCCGGGGCATCGCCAGCCGGGTTGCCCTGGCGCATCCTCATCGCCTTCTTTCTCTGGGGCATGGCATCGCACGCGCTCGGTGCCATCCAGGACGTGCGTTATGATCGCGATGCGGGCATCGGGTCCATTGCCGTCGCCCTCGGCGCCCGTCCCACCGCATTCTTCTCCCTCTGCGCCTACAGCGCGGCGGTCGTGCTGGTAGCGTCCAGGGGAGGGCCCGCGCTTATCGCCGCGGCAGCGCTCCTTCCATACGTTCTTCTGGCCCTCTCCTGCCTGGGGAGAGACACGGAGCGGCAGGCACGGCGCGCCTGGCACAGTTTCCTGGGCCTGAACCTGCTGGCCGGATTCCTGATCACGCAGGTTTTGCTGCGGGTGTGGGGCGCCGACAATGTGACCGTCCTCCAGATGCTGGCGTGGGGAAGTGCCGTCGGTGTCCTCGTCATCCTGGGGATGACCGCCGTGAATCAATGGAGCATGCGGCGAATGGCCCCTTCACTCGCCCGCTGGCCGTCTGTCAGCGTGATCATCCCGGCCCGTAATGAGGCCGAAACCATCACCAGATGCATGGAAAGCGTGCAATCGCAGCGGTACGAGGGCGAGTGGGAGACGATCGTGGTGGATGACGGCTCGGAGGACGGGACTGTCGAGGCCGCTCGGGAGCGCGAGCGCCCGGGGAGCCGCATCCTGCAGCCGGGTCCGGCGCCACTGGGCTGGACAGGAAAGTGCTGGGCAGCGCAGGAGGGAGCGAATGTGGCGCGTGGCGAAATCCTGGTCTTCCTGGACGCCGATACTGCGCTGCAGCCGATCGCCCTCCATGCGCTGGTCAGGGAGGTCGAATGGACCGGAGGCCTTCTATCCATCTTGACGCGCTACCGAATGGAGGGATGGGCGGAGCGAAGCTTCATGCCCGCCTTTGCCCATATGCAGCTCTGCTTTCTGCCCATCGCCCTTATGAATGCAGGACGGCGCCCCTCTCCGCCCTATGCCAATGGCCCGTGTATGGCCGTCTCACGGGAAGAATACGCAGCCGGAGGGGGACACGCGGCGATCCGTGCCTCTGACCGTGAGGATGTGGACCTGGCCCGCTCCATGAGCACGGCCGGTTTTCGCGTGCGTTTTGTACGCGGGGTCGATCTGGCTTCCACCCGTCACTATCGGACGCTGGGCGGAATCGCCGGTTTCTGGCGCCGCACCTACTATGCCTATGGGGGCCATTCGCTGGCGGTGGCGCTCTTCGGCTTACTGGGCATGGCGACAGTCTTCCTTCTTCCACTCCTCATGCTGCCTATCGCTCTCGTGAATGGAGACCGAATTGCCGCAGCCGGATCCGTGATCGGCCTGACCGGTCTGCTCGTCTTGCGACTCATGATTGCCGTCCGCGAAGAACAGGCGCTCTCGACCATTCTTCTGCACCCGCTCACCTGGCTCGGCACCCTGCTGTTCGCGGCAATGAGCACTGCCGACGGCGTGCGGGGCGTGGTGCCGCGCTGGCGAGGTCGGACGCTCTCGGCTGAGGCACCGACATGAACGACACGCCGTTGGCCGCCGGGCCCCACAATCGGGCCCGCTCCCCGCACGCTGTCGTCGTGGGCGCCGGTCTCGGCGGCCTGGCCGCGGCCGTACGCCTCCTCGCGCAGGGCATGAAGGTCACCGTCCTGGAGAGCCAGGCACATCCGGGAGGACGCGCCACGCGTATTCAGGATGGTGGGTACACCTTCGACGCCGGCCCCTCACTCATCACCATGCCCGAGGTCATCGAGGAGCTATTCTCACTGGCGGGGACGACCACGGAGCGAGAGTTGCGGCTGCACGCGCTCGACCCCTTCTATCGCATCTCCTGGGAGGGAGACGACCGCACCTTCCTCTTCTCCGGCAATCGGGACGCAATGCTGGAAGAGATTGGCCGGTTCAACCCTTCCGACCGGGCGCGTTACGATGCCTTCCTGGCTGCCTCGCGCCGGATTCACGAGGAGGCGATACTGGTGGCGGGAAACCAGAGCTTCTTGCGCCTCTCCGATTTCCTCGCCCTGGTGCCGAAAATGGTGCGGCTGGGCGCGCTACGCACGGTGGACGGATTCGTGGCTCGCTACTTCCGCGATCCGCTCGTGCGCCAGGCCTTTGACTTCCATCCCCTCTTTATTGGCGGCGCTCCCTTCCGGGTCCCCGCGGTCTATGCCGCGCTTGCCTATCTCCAGATCGCGGGCGGGGTCTGGTATGCAGAAGGCGGGCTGTACTCGCTGGTCGAAGCGCTGGCACGACTCGTGCAAACCGGAGGGGAGCTCTGCTGCAATCGCCCCGTGGTCAGGATTCTACATGACGGGATGCGCGTGCGCGGAGTGCAAACGGCGGACGGGGGAATGATTGGGGCCGACTATGTGGTTAGCAACGGGGACGCGGTGACGACGCAGCTATTGCTGGGCCGGCGAGCCCCGCAGTCGCGGCTGACCATGAGCTGCTACCTCCTCTACCTGGGCACGAACCGGGAGTTCCCGCAGCTGCAGCACCACACGCTGTTGGTAGGACGTGACTACCGCGGCTTTATCCGCGACGTCGCCGTGGACGGCCGCATACCCGAGAGCTTGAGCCTCTACCTGCACGCCCCCTCACGAACCGAGCGAGCCATGGCAGCTCCGGGAGGGGAGTCTATCAGTGTTCTCCTCCCCGTCCCTAACCTCTCGCACGGTCACGATTGGGAAATGCTGGCGCCCATGATGCGCGAGCGCGTGATCGACATCCTGGAAGCGGAGGAGGGACTGGGGCTGCGCGGCCTGCGGGACTCCATCGTGGTCGAGCGGGCCTGGACGCCGCTCGACTTCCGTGACCGCTTCGGTGCCGCCGAAGGCAACGCCTTTGGTCCGGAGCCCACCCTCTTTCAGTCCGCCTACTTCCGCCAGCCCAACCGCGACCGCCGCCTGCGCGGTCTTTATTACGTTGGCGCGGGGACACACCCGGGAGCCGGCATCCCCGGAGTGCTGATGACGGCAGCGGTGACCACCGGACTGATGCGGGAGGAGACAGTGGAACGATGACCGCGGACCCTCTCATCGCCGAATCGCTGCCCGCCGCCATGGACGTGACCACGCGTGTCGCACGAACCTTCTCCGTCGCCATACGCTTCCTGCCTGCACCGCTCCGCCGGGACGTCTACCTCCTCTACCTGGTATGCCGGACTCTGGACGATCTGGTGGATACGGCCCATCCCGAGGCGCAGCAACGGCTTCAGGAGGTGCAGGCCTGGGCAGCAGGAACGGGGGAGACAGCCGGACGCGAAGTGATCATTCTGCGCCACCTCGTCACGAGCTACCCGGCCATGCCGAGGCAGGCCCTGGTCGACTTCTGCACGGGCCAGCTTGACGAACTGGCCGGCGTGTCCATCGAAACCGAAGAGGATCTTGACCTCCACTCCTACCGGGTTGCGGGGACGGTAGGCCTGCTGATGGCCGGCATGCTGGGAGTGAGTGACACAGCAGCCGAGGTACCAGCGCGAGCGATGGGCATCGCCATGCAGCGAACCAACATCCTGCGCGATATTGATGAAGACCTGGCGCGCGGCCGCGTCTATCTCCCGACACGGACGATGCAGAAGCTCGGCGTCCGGGACCTGGCCCGGGACGACCGTACAGAGCTACTGCGGCTGGAGATCGCCCTCGCCGATGGCTGGTACGAGCGAGGCCTGGCCGGTCTCGAGTACCTGCAGCGGGGCCGGAGGCAGGTTCGTGCCGCTGCCATGATGTACCGTGAGATTTTGCGGCAATTAGAGCGCGACGGCCTGGGACGGGTTCGTCCGCGGCGCGTTTCGGTCAGTACCCGCCGCAAGGTCTGGCTGGTAACACGGGCGATGATTTTGCCGCCGAGCATCGCGTAGTCGCCGCGCACCAGACAACGGTGGCGAGGAGGCTCGGCCTCCTCGCCACCGTGAGTCTGTCTGTCGTTGGGTCAGTCCGCTATGGCGTTACAGCCCGGCGCACTGCCCGATCTTCTGGCCCCCGACAACGTTCGGCTGTCCGAAGTCCAGGGGATTGACCTGCGCGGCGGGCGAGTTGCCCTGGCAGACCAGGTTGCCGGCTACCACGTTCGTCATCACTTCGGTGGAGTCAGTGTCGACCCCGGGGCCTTCCTCGGTGAGGACACTGGCGTTGTTGGAGACGATCAGGTTGCCGCCGACCTGGACGCGGATCACACCGAGCCAGCCGCCCTGCCAGCCCTGCACGATCAGGTTTCCGTCAATGACGTCGTCCTTGGTCGGGAAGTTGCGGAACTCACCCGCCGGGCCGGAACCGCCGCCATTGGACACCACATTGCCATGCACCGTCATCTCACTCAGATAGAGAGAGAGGGGCTGGCTGGCAATGATGTTCCCATTGACAACCGTCGTCGACGTCGTAAACGGATTGTAGCTGCCCAGACCGAGCACGGCGCCCTTGCCGACGGTCACATTACCGGTGATGAACACCGAGGCCGTCGAGCCGGCGTGGTCATTGAGGACGGCGCCATCCGCAACGCGCACGTTCCCGTTGACGATCACCGTCGCACCGTCCTCGAAGGTGCAGTTGCCGGTCACGGTCAGGCTGCTGTAGGTGCCGGCCGCGATGGTTCCTCCGGTGCATGTTGCTGAGTTCGGCGCGCTGGCGAATGCGGTAGACGCGCCGAGGCCCTGCGCAAGCACAATCAGCAAACCGAAAACAAGTCGTATCTTCATCTGTTCTCCTTCCGTTCAAACAACAATTATTCGTTGTTACCTGGCGAGTATACCATCGCCGTACATCGGCACTATTCGATGCGATCTTTCCGTCATGTTGCGGTGATAAGTGGTCATGATATCACTCGTCGGGAAATCATATCGCAATGAAACCGTAGCTATGTTACTAGACATACATGCAAGATGCGGAGAAGAATAGTCCCCGATATTTCAACTCCATCGCCTCTCACAGATCCCCTATGGTCCCGGACACGACCCAACAAATTGAGGGAATGGAGCAGATGCTCGCTGGACCTTGTCCTTCCACACGGTAAGGCGCACAATGCGGTGGTGGTATCAGGGAGGCAGTGAGCGATGCATTTGGAGACGCCGGCGCCATTTGACCTGATTATCATTGGCGCGGGTCCGGCGGGCTGTGCCGCCGCCATTCGTGCTGCACAGCTCCGGCCCGAACGCGCCTCTCGCGTCCTTCTCCTCGATGGAGCCCGCTTTCCTCGCGTGAAGGTTTGCGGTGGAGGCATCGTCCGCAGAGGCGACTACCTTCTCCGCCGCCTGGGTGTCGATCTTCATGTCCACTCAACACCCATCGACGCCGGCACATTCGTCTTCCCCTCCGGCACGGTCACTCTCCGCAGACCAGGGATGTTCCGCGTCGTTCGCAGGGAGGAGTTCGATGACGCTCTCCTGCATTTCGCGCAAGCCAGAGGGGTGCAGGTACGGCAGGGAACTCCCGTTCTCGACCTCCAACTCAGCCCCGAGGGCGTTCTGGTCTCCACACCCCAGGAGCGGTTTCGGGCCACCGTCGTGATCGGCGCCGACGGTGCCAATGGCCTGACCCGAAAGGTGGCTATTTCCGGCCGGCCGCGACTCTCCATGGTTGGCCTAGAGACCTTCACACGGCCAACTCTGCCGGAGCTCATTCCCAGACAGCGCCGGACCGCCGTCTTTGACTTTACGTGCGTGGGCGCCGGGATCCAGGGGTATGCCTGGGATTTCCCCGCGGGGGAGGAGCAGTCCCCTCTGGTCAACCGCGGCGTCTTCCATACGCATTTCGGGGGCCGACCGTCACGGATGAACTTGAAGTCGTACCTCCTCGGATCGTTGCACGAGCGAAACATAGAGGTAGCCCCGGAGCAGATCAAGGGCCATCCGGCGCACATGTACGACCCTTCCGTGCCCTGCAGCGCTCCCCATCTGCTGCTGGCCGGCGACGCCATAGGCATTGAGCCGCTGCTGGGAGAAGGCATTTCATCGGCGCTGGAGACCGGCATCATGGCCGCGGAGACTGCTGTCCGTGCTCTCCGCAGCGGCGATTACTCATTCTCGCGGTACAGCGACGACGTTCGAGCCTCGCACCGCATGCGGTCGGTCCGCCTCAAGCGCGCCGTGGCCGAGCGCTTCTACACCGGACAGCCGCGCTGGTGGGCTCTCGTGGGAACCGTGGGAGTAACCGCGGCCTACCTTCGCGCGTCCCAGTCCTGGGATGGTCTGCGAGGCATGACCGGTGTGGGCTCCGTGTCAGCGCAGCAGCAGCACCGGGACAACGCTGGATAGTCGCACCAGCTTCATCAGCGTGTGCGCCCGGGTATAGCTGTCCTGCGTTCGATCCCTCCACACGAAGAGCACAAGCCCCAGGAGCGGAAGCGTGGTGCAGGGGAGCGCCGCCCAGATATACAGCGGTGAGCCGAGGTGGATGACCCACGGCACCAGGGAGGCAGCAGCACAGGCGAGCGTCAAGACGGCAAAGAGCAGGATCGTCCTCTGCGGTCCCAACCGTACGGCCGTTGTCAGGATGGAGTAGCGCGCATCTTCCTCCCGATCCACCAGGTTATAGAGCGTTTCCTGCGCCGCGGCATTGAGGAAGGCGAAGACGGCCAGCATCAACGCCGCGGGCGAGACCGCGCCGACAGCCAGACACCCGTACAGAACGGTTGACACGTTCAGCACCGCGACCGTGGCAATGCCCATCAAGAGCGTGGCTTTGAGGAAATAGCTATAGACGGCGCTACACGCCACCAGAGCAAGGGCCGCGGCCGCCGCGCGCACGTCTATGCTGGCAGCGACCAGCAGTGCAGCCGCGGCAGCGATGCAGGCGAGGAGAAGGGCGAAGCGCTCGGACACCCGACCGGACGGGATCGCACGGTAGGGCTTGCTGCGCCTGTCGAGATCGGCGTCGTGGTAGTCGTTGATGATGAAGCCGAAGGCGACGATCAACCCGATGACGATCGCCGCTCGAAGCACCTCGCTCCCATAGCGAAGCCAGTCGGTCCGTGCGAGGACGGCGCCGAAGGCGGTATACATTCCCGCCAGTAGGGCGACGTGAGGTCGAGCAAACCGAAGCACGGCGAGGCGGCGAGACGGAAGACCGATCTGCCGCACCGCGGATCGCTCTAGCCGCACGGCTGCCGCACCTCTTCGGGAGCAAATGACAGAGCCAGCTCGACCACCTCGTCGTCCCCCATCGCGTACCCCTCGGAGGTATAACGCTCGAAGGCGTCCGGGTCTACTGAAGAGCGGAGCGTGTCCTCGATGCCGGCATTGAGAGCCTCCCCCACGGGAAAGGGCACGGAGAGCGACGAGTCTCGCAATTTATGGGCTGCCCCAAGGAGCCGAGCCGCCCGCTCGGCGTGTCCCTGATCCATCGCCACCGCCGCCAGACCCTCGATGCACGACGCTAGATTCCCTCGCCCCGTGTACCTGTGCACGAAGATCAGCGCCTCACGGAACTCATCCGCCGCGCGCTGGTCTTCTCCACGCACGCGGGAGATGCCTCCCAGGGTCAAGAGCGCCAGCGGGAGGTACCGTTTCTCGCGCATGGAGCGGAAGCGATCCAGCGCCTCACCCAGATACTCCCGTCCCACCCCAAAATCCCCGGCACGCACCGCCAGAGTTCCCAATGTCCGGAGGACGAGTCCTTGCCCGAAGACATCGCCAGTGCGCCGGAAGTCGTTCAGCGCGTCGCTCAGCCAGGCCTGAAGGGTGGCCACATCGCCCTCGGCAAGCAGCGAACGAACACCCGCAACGGTCGCGAACCCAACCCCGAAGGTATTGTTTTGCGCGCGATAGAGGGCTCGTGCCTCTTCGACGAGCGGCCGTGCCGAGTCATCAAGCGTGGCCGCGATCAACAGGGTTCCGGCGAGCAGCTTCTCGTCACCGGAGGCTCGCGCCGTGTCGACCGCCAGCCCACTCAGCTCCGGCACTCGCTCCAGGTCCCCGGTGTGCCAGGCCAGGAGGGCCGCCACCCCCAGCCCCCACCCTCGGGCGCGAGCCGGCTCCCGCGCCTCTGGAATCGCCAGCAGCCGTTCCACCCAATCCCGCATCTCGATGGGACCGTCCAGCCAGCACCACACCCACAACAAGCCTGCGAGTAAGAGACCGATCTCCGGGTGCCGTGTTTCCAGCGACCACTGCAGTGCAGCCCGTACATTTCCCCATTCAACACTCCACATCTCGCGCCAGGGATCGCGCGCCGCGCTCATGAGCTCGTCATAGGTCCTCTCGGCCAGCGAGAGAAAGTAGCCGGCGTGGCGGCGACGCAGATCTTCGAGCTCGCCGCTCTCCTGCTGCTCCAGCGCAAACTCCCGGATTGTTTCCAGCATCACGAATCGAGACTCCACAAACCCAGAGGGACCCCAGGCTTCGTGCTGCTGGAGGAGACTCTTATCGACGAGCGAGGCAAGCCCGTCAATGACCTCGGCGTCCAGGTCACCTGTGCCGGCACACACGGTCTCCGTTGCCTCATAGGTGCAGCCAGCGGCAAACACAGCCAGCCGCTGGAACAGCACTTGCTCGGATCGGTCGAGCAGGTCGTAGCTCCAGGCAATGGCACCTCGCAGCGTCTGCTGGCGACCGGGGAGATCGCGTGGTCCCCCCGTGAGCAGACCGAGACGATGGTCGAGCCGGGCGAGCAGGGCGGCTGGAGGGAAGACCTTGATGCGCGCTGCCGCAAGCTCGATGGCCAGTGGGAGACCATCGAGGCGCCGGCATATCTCGGCGACGGCGAAAGCATTCTCTCTGGTGAGCTCGAATCCTGGTTGCCGCATCGCCACGCGATCGAGGAACATGCGTACCGACTCGAACTGCGCCAGCGCGTCCGGATCGACCGGGCCGGCGGTATCGGGCACGCCCATGGGCGGCACGCGGTACTCCTGCTCGCCATACAGTCGGAGAAGCTCCCGACTGGTCACCAACACCGTGAGCCGTGGGCATGCCGCGATCAGTTCGGCCAGCTGCGGTGCCGCGGCCACAACTTGCTCGAAGTTGTCAAGCACCAGCAACAGATGTTTGCCGCCGATGTAATGCCGGAGCGCCGCCGCGCTAGGCGCCATCGTGACCTCCACTCCCACCGTCAAGGCGATCGACTGGAAAACGGAATCGCTATCGCGCGTGGAGGCGAGCAGCACAAAGAAAACTCCGTCCTGAAAGTATTCGGCAACCGTCTCCGCGGCCCGAATTGCCAGACGGGTCTTCCCGATTCCCCCCGGCCCTGTCAGGGTGAGGAGGCGTACATCTGTACCTTCGAGAAGAGCCGCCACCTCCCTGGTCTCCGGCTCACGGCCGACAAAGCGCGTCTGTTGGGGAGCCAGATTGGTCGGCGACTCGTACTTGGCAGAGAACTTTGGAACGTCAGCGGGGACGCTGTCCTCACCGACGACCTGAAACACCTTCACCGGTCGGGACATGCCCTTGAGGTGGGCCTCGCCGCGGTCCAGGGTGACCAGCCCCTCCGTGGTCCGCGCCAGTCCAACCACCATATCGGTCGCCAGGACTTCCCCGGGGCGGGCGATGCTCTGCAGACGGGCAGCGCGGTTCAGCGCCCCACTGCGATAGCCGCCTCTGACCGGCACGGCATCGCCCGCGTCTATGCCGATGCGTACTTCGAAGCGAAACTCAGCGTCCGGGCTCTGGGTGACGCGCGCTTGCAGGTCCACGCCCGCATGAAGGGCATCACGCGCCGAATCGAATACGGCCAGGACTTCGTCGCCCCGCAGCTCGACGACCCGTCCCCGCCTGGCAGAGACAATCTCATCGGCGAGATCGGCGAACTGGGTCGCCAATCGCGCCGCCGCTTCGTCCCCGTGCTCTTCGGTAAAGCGCGTATAGCCGCGCACATCAGCGATGAGGAAGGTGCGCAACTGAGACGCTTCTTCGCTCGACTCTGTTACTCCAATGCCGGCCGGGGCGTCGCGAACGCCACCATCCATCCCGATTCCGAACTCGCTTCGCCTTTGACCACCATATCACGGGCTTCCATACTGATGCTGACGTACCGGGGAGGATCTCATCGTA
>JAICWV010000004.1 GCA_025966365.1 Chloroflexota bacterium
GGTAAGCGGATCGTCAGCTTGGAACGGCGGCCGACCGGTCACCATCTGGTACAAGATTGCGCCGGCCGCGTAGAGGTCGGTGCGGCTGTCCACCTTATCGCCGTGCACCTGCTCGGGGGACATGTACAGGGGCGTGCCGAGTGTCATCCCGGTGGACGTCAGGCTGGTATCGTTACTTCGCCGCGCCAGCCGCGCGATTCCGAAGTCAGTTACCTTGACCTGATCCCCATCCAGCACCATGACATTGGCCGGCTTCACGTCGCGATGGACGATACCGTGGTCATGGGCGGCCTCGAGTCCCGCAAGAATCTGGAGGCCCATATTTTTGGCACGACCGAGGGGGAGCGGGCCGCCGCGCAGAAGGTCTGCCAGGGAGCGTCCTTCCAGCAGCTCCATGACGATATAGCTCGCCTGTTCCTCGATGAAGGTTCCGCGAACTCGAACGATATTGGCGTGGCTCAACCCGGCGAGAAGCGCTCCCTCCTGCTGGAAACGAAGGAGCGCTCGCGGATCGAGATCGGTGCGGGAAAACATCAGTTTGAGCGCGACGCGCTCGCCGGTGCGCTCATCAATTGCCTCGAATACGCGGCCCATGCCGCCGGCCCCAACCTGTGCCACCAGGCGGTAACGGCCGCCGAGTGCCCGGACCAGCTTACGGGCGAACAGCGGATTGCCGCGGGTGCGCCGGTACGCGAACTCCGAGAAATCGATCGGTACCTGCCCGCCCTCCACCAGCGAGCCGATTAACCTGGCCGTATCTTCCGGGCCAAGCCGTCCCAGGAACACCCGCTCCACCACGCCGTCGCGCACCATATCGCGGGTGGTCTGACTCACCGGGCGGTCCCGGCCGAGCTCGTCGTCTCGGCAGCACGAGAGCAGGAAGACGGGATAGCCTCGCGTCTCATGGGCCAGATATTTCAAGAGGTCGAGACTGCCGTCATCCGTCCACTGTAGGTCGTCGATCAGAATCGCCAGCGGTCTCTCGCGAGCGACGTGTGTGAGGAAGGCGGCGCACTCACGGAAGAGGGCGTATTGATCGTCGGATTCCTCGATGACAGGGCTGAGGAGCGGGCGGTCCTGGGACGGTAGGAAGAGCCGAAGCTCCGGCCACCGCTTCGCGACGTCGTCCCGAGCGGCGGGAGGCGCCGCCACATATACCTGGGAGAGAACATCCAGGAACACCGCGAACGGGACCGCCTGCTCACGGCTGTAACACCGTGCCGCCGCCAGCAGGAAGCCGCGGCCGCGCAAATGGAGCCCAACTTCTTCGGCGAACCGAGACTTCCCGATCCCCGCCTCGCCGGACACCATCACGTACCGGCCGCTGCCGCTCTCCACCGCGTCCGCGACGAGCAACACCCGCTCCAGGGCTTCATCCCTACCGACCAGTGCATCCGCGGGGTCCATGCCGAGAAAACCTCCGGAGGGAGCGGAGATGTCACCTTCCTGTACATCCAGCTGGGATCGTATCGTCTCCACGAGCGCCTGCGTTTCTGCGGCAGGCTGCGCGTCCAGCTCGTGTGCCAGGCGGGCGCGGAAAACCTCGTAGCGCTTGAGCGCTTCGGGTGGCCTGCCCTGCCGTGCGGTCGCGATCATGAGACCGCGCAGCGCTTCCTCGTCGAAGGGGTCCACATCCAGCATTCGCCCGAACCAGACGGCCGCGTCCTCATGACGGCCCCTCAATCTGTAGGTTGTCGCCAGCTGCAAACAGGCCTCGCGCCAGATTCGCGTCGCTCGCTCGGTGAAAGGCACCGCCCAGTCGTCGTACCTGTTTTCGACGAAGGGCTCACCCCGAACCATGGCAAGAGCCGCTTCCAGCCGCCTGGGGTCGCCGTGCGCGGAGGAGACCGAGGCTTCCATCTCTTCCAGGTCCAGGACCCACCCGTAGGCAGGATTCAATGCGACCCAGCCATTGCGCGAGAGGACTGGAGACGGATCGCCTCCCAGAGTCAGGCGGAGGCGATGAACCAGTATGCGGAGGTTGCCCGATGCCGTGTCCGGATCGGCCTCCGGCCAGATCAAGTCGATCAGGTCGTCCCGACGTCGCTGCCGGTCCTGGGTTACCATGAGCAGCTTGAACAGTGTCTGGACGCGATGCTGCCAGTCGCCAGCGCCCAGCGGCTCCGAGTCGCGTTCCACTTCGAAGGGACCGAGCACTCTGGCTCGGTAGAGCGGCGCGTTTACCGGGGCATCCCTTCCCACCACGAGGGCCAACCTCCGTCCGGATCAGCCGTATTCCGGTGGCAGGAATTATAACGGAATCTTCGCGTCGTGTCGAGCATCTGGAGCCACAGATAGTCACGGCAGCACCGTATGGCCGCCGCGTTACATCGCCGTTACAGGTCGCCGAACGTCGCCCGCGAGTCCTACTTCGACTCGTGGATGGTGACGGACTTGATGCTCGGCTCCTGGCCGGGAGCGGGCTCCGACACCTCGTTACTGGCCGGGTTCTGCACCACGGGCGTGTCCGCGATCTTGTAGACCGTGTCCATGCCGCTTGTCACTCTTCCAAAAATGGTGTAAATCGGCTGAAGGTGATAGCCCTGCCTGGACGCGATGATGAAGAACTGGCTGCCGTTGGTGTTTGGGCCGGAGTTGGCCATCGCCACTGTCCCGGAGGCGTAGGGAAGCGTGACCTTCTCATCGTGGAAGGTGTACCCCGGACCCCCGAATCCGGTCCCGGTCGGATCGCCCGTCTGCACCATGAAGTTCTTGATGATGCGGTGGAAGATGACTCCCTTATAGAAGTCGTGCTGGGCAAGGAAGATAAAGTTGTTCACGGCCAGAGGCGCAAGCTTGGGCAGCAGGGTGATGGTGAAGGCGCCGTCGGAGGTCTCGACGGTGGCCTTGTAGGTGGCGCCTTTATTGATGGTCATCTTCGGGGGATGCGTCCAGGTTGGATAGGCGGTCGCGGAAGGCTTTTCGCTTCCCGAGGCAGAGGCGCCGCAACCTGCAAGGAAGAGAGCTACGGCGAGAAGGGCACAAAGGCGCACAGACACAACTCCGTCAGGTCCTGGATACGGGAACGTAGGAGTGTAGCACGCCAAATCGCCGCCCCAAGCCACTACCATGTGACATATGGACACGGGTAAAAATGCCGAGCCGAAGCCGCAAATCGGTCAGATTGTCGACTCGCTGAATGCACAACTTCCCGACATTGCGTCTGACGTCATTCGGCGGCATCTCGACCCCGCCGATCCGGCGACTCGCGACTTCTTGCTGCATCCGGATGCCCGGGAGCAACACCAGACTCGCTGGCATCAATGGGGAATTATCACCCACACCCGTGTCTTCTTGCGGCATTTCGGCACCGATATACCAGGATATCTCAGAGAGTGGGACCTGTGGGACGCCGTCAACGACGTTCTGAGTGAGACCATTGACGGCGTGACTCGCTGGGACCTGTTGCGCATTGGCATCCTCCTCCACGACATCGGAAAGTTTGGGGCCCGCTTTCACGGCGGTACCCGGTTCCATTTCACCGGGCACGAAGATGTATCGGGTCGGATAATCCGAGAGGAGCTGCAGCTGGAGGATTACGGCCTGACGGTCGCGCAGGCCGAGTACGCGGCCACCGTCGCCGAGGATCACTTTGTTCTGGGTCAGATGCGGCGTAGAGCTCGAGACCTGGGCGGTTACAACGAGGGATTCGCTCACTCGCCTGAATTTCGGATCATCGCCGGCCGCATCAAGCACGAGCACCCCGCCGACTTCGTCGAAATCGGCGTTCTGTTTCTGGGCGACTCACTTGCCAAAGCTGACCCGCAAACCGGACCGCCCGATGCCGTGAGCCAGTACGCCATCAACATCGAGATCGCGCACTCCTATCTCGAGGTGGTACTGCCGGGATGAGGCGGGGTACGTGCCTATAATCGAAGTGGGCCGCCGGGGCGGACGTCTCCTTTCATGCTGATCGGCGCGGTTGCACTTAAAGAAGATGACTTGCAGTTCGTCACTAACGCCGCGGGCGATATTCTCCCGGGCGATAGTGCCGGATTTGGGCTGTACTACCGGGATACTCGATTCCTCAGCACGTTCGACCTGGCAGTCGCCGGACAGAAACCGCTCACGGTGTCGCACAACGCGAGCAAACACTACATCGCGACGTTTCAGTACATCAATCCCCGCATGGGGATGGGCGACATTATTGTGCCGCAGCAATCCATCAGTATTCGTCGCAGCCGCTTTGTCACATCCCAGGGACTCTACGAACGGATCGGGTTGCTGAACTGCAATCATTTTCCCGTCGTGATCGGTGTGAGCCTGACGCTGGATGCAGACTTCCGTGATATTTTCGCGGTTCGCGGCTTCAAGTCCCAGCCGGCCGCGGAATCGATCGGGACGGATTGGGACGGTTCACGTCTTGAGTTCAGTTATTGCGGGCGTGACAGCGTGATGCGGCGGACCCACATCTCGTTCAGCCGGCCACCGGATGAGGTGGAGGGCTCGACCGCCACTTTTCAGATGCGGCTTGAGCCGCAACGAGTGGCCTCGGTGGTAGTGCGGGTGCAACCGCACGTGGGTGATGAATTCGAGCCGATGGACGACGATTTCGATCGCACCCTCGATCGGCTGGCCGCGTCATATCGCGACTGGGAGACATCGTCTACCCAGATCGATACCGACAACGAGTTGTTCAATCGCGATCTCCTTCGTGCCAGCCGCAATGACGTACGGACGCTCCTGGAGCGAACCGACTGGGGTCTGGTGCCCGACGCCGGAATCCCATGGTATGCGGTGCCGTTTGGGCGGGATGCCATCATCACCGCGCTTCAGACGCTGTCCTACAACCCGGCCATTGCCGAAGGCACGCTGAGGTTTCTGGCCGCGCACCAGGGAACAGTGGTAGATCCGTTCAAGGAAGAGGAGCCGGGCAAGATCATGCACGAGCTCCGCAGGGGCGAGCTGGCCAATCTGGGCGAGATCCCGCACACGCCGTACTACGGCACGGTGGACGGCACACCGCTGTTTGTGGTGCTGTTCGTGGAAGCGATGGCCTGGATCCAATCGGAGGCGCTGTATCAGGACATTCTGCCTGCGGCGATGCGCGCGCTGGAGTGGGTGGACACCTACGGCGATATCGACGGAGACGGCTATGTAGAGTATGAGGCGCACCGGCCCGGCGGCGTGTACAACCACGGGTGGAAGGACAGCGCGGACTCGGTTCAATACGAGGATGGTTCCAGCGCGGTGCAGCCGATCGCGCTGGTTGAGGTTCAGGGCTACGTGTATGCGGCCAAGATGGGCATGGCATCGCTCTTACGCCGCCACGGTGATGGAGCGCGGGCGGAGCGACTGGAGCGAGAAGCTGCAGTCCTGCGCGAGCGGTTCAACCGGGACTTCTGGATGCCGGATCAGGAATTCTTCTGCCTGGCTCTCGACGGAGAGAAACGGCAGGTCCGCTCGGTGACGTCCAATGCCGGCCACTGCCTGTGGTCGGGCATCTGCGATCCGGCCAAAGCCGATTCGGTGGCCGAGCGACTCATGGCGCCCGACATGTTTTCCGGCTGGGGGATCCGGACCCTCTCCGCCGACTCACCCAATTACAACCCCATGAGCTACCACAACGGCTCGGTCTGGCCGCACGACAACGCCATCATTGCTCTCGGTCTGCGCCGTGCCGGCCACGGTGACAAGGCAGCGCGGCTGGTGCAGGCAATGTGCGAGGCGGGGTTCCGCTTTTCCGACGCGCGCTTGCCGGAGCTGTTCTGCGGCTTCTCGCGTGATCAGCGCTTCAATTCCAGTCCGGCGGCGTATGTTGTTTCGTGCAGTCCTCAGGCCTGGGCGGCCGGCGCTCTCTTTATGTTTCTGGAAAGCCTGCTGGACCTACGCCCGAACGCCGGGTCGCGGTCCCTGGTTCTGACCCCGGTCCTTCCGCCGATGTTTGCCCGGGTGACTCTCCGCAATCTCCGCATTGGGCCTCACCGCTTTGACGTCTCCGTCAGCCGAGAGGGAGAGATCGTGCGAACGGAGGTCGCGGAGCAGGGCGCTGAGTCCTCGCTCCCTGCCACTGCGTGACGCGCCTCCTGGTCGTGCATTACACGCCACCGGGCGTGGTTGGGGGCGTGGAGAGCATCATCCACGAGCATGCCCGCATCCTGACCGAGCGCGGGTACGAGGTGGATGTCGTCGCCGGTCGGGAGGCCGGCCCCGGTATCTCCGCTCACGTACTGCCCGATGTGAACGTTGCCGGCGAGCAGGCGCGGCGGGTAGACGCCGCGCTGTCAGCCGGCGTCGTAAGTCCCGGATTCTGGTCGCTTCGCGACCGTATCACGGCGGACCTGGCACCCCTTGCCGCCGGCACCGATGTCCTGATCGTCCACAACGCCTATACCCTCCACTTCAATCTGCCGCTCACCGCCGCGCTGTGGAACATCGCGCGGACACGGGCTCCCGGCAGCACGATCGCCTGGTGCCATGACCTTTCCTGGGTCAATCCGTTGTACATGCCTCGCATGCGCGCCGGGTTCCCCTGGAGCCTTCTGCGGCTTCCTGCCCCCAATGTCGTCTATGTCGTCATCTCAGAGGAGCGCCGGCGAGAGCTTGAGGCGCTGTGGGGCGCGAACGGGACCTCCATTGCCGTTATCCCGAACGGGATCGACCCTGCTCGGTTCCTGCGGCTTTCGCCCGAAATTCAGGCGGTGGTAGAGCGGTACCGATTGTATGAGCGCGATGCGGTCCTTCTCCTCCCTGTTCGGATCACCCGGCGGAAGAATCTGGAGGCCGGGATCAAGGCTATCCGCGCGCTGGTGGAGCAAGGACGCGATCCGGTCTTCCTGGTTTCCGGACCGCAGGCGCCGCACCACCCGGGGCTCTCCGATACGTACCTGGAGGAGCTTCTCTCGCTGGCCGGCGAGCTCGGGGTGGAGGACCGTATTGTCTTTCTTGCCCGTGACCTGGGTCGAACGCTGGAAACAGACGAGATCAATCAGCTGTACTCGGTGTGCGACGCGCTGCTCTTTCCCAGCGCCCAGGAGGGATTCGGGCTCCCCATCCTGGAGGCAGGTCTGGCACGCGTGCCTGCGATTGTCTCGGACATTCCCGTCTTCGGCGAGGTGGGCGATGCCGACGTCTGGCAGTTCGACCCGGCCGCGGCGGCTGATACAATTGCGTCGGTTATCGTGGAAGCGCTGAGCGGACGGCCCTCGCGGCTGTACCGCCGAGTCCTCACCCGATACCGCTGGGATGCGATTGTGGACACTGATCTACTTCCCCTGCTTGATGCAGGTGCTTGGCGCACCCCGAACCCGGCCTGACACCCGAAGGGGTTCCCCATCTCCGACACACCCATGAACGTCCTGGTTCCCGCGACCAGCGTGACCTCCTCGCCCGCACTTCTGGAAATCGCCGATGCTCTGGTAGCTGAATACAGAGGCACAGGCACGCTGCTCAGTGTGGTGGAGGTGCCGGAAGAGCGATCGCTGAGCGAGGGTGCCCTTGTCGTTCGGCGGCGGCGTGGGTTGCTGCGCAAGCTCAAGCAGTTTCCCCGCGCTCGTGAGTTTCAGGCCGAGGTTGTCACGGCGCACTCGCTCGAGTCGGGCATACGTCTCGGCGTGGAGGAAGCGTCAGCCGACTTGATGCTGCTGAACTGGCGGGTGTCGCGCTCGGCGACCGGTGGGAGGACGCTGGAGCGGCTGACGGGAGACCCACCGTGCGACATCGCCGCGGTCAAGGCGGGGCGAAACAGCGAGATCCGGAAGGTTCTCGTCCCCGCCCGCGGGGGACCGCACGCGCAACTGGCCCTACGTGTGGCGGAGGCTGTTGCGCGCCAGCACGGAGCGGTGCTCACGCTCTTGCATATTTCCCGGCCTGGCTGGAGCGAGCAGCGGCGCCAGGTGGAGCGAGACTTTTTTAGCGCGGTGCGAAGCGGTGTTCGCTACGAGAACGTGGAAGAGCTGGACATCGAGGCGGACTCGGTGGACCCGGTGCTGGTCGAGCAAGGTGCGGCCCATGACGTCATCGTGATGGGCGCCGCTGCCCGGGACGAGCGCAGCTCGTATCTTTTTGGCGTCATCCCGGAAACGGTGGCGCGGCGCCTGGACGCGACCGTGGTGGTCGCCAAGACCAAGGAGCCGGTGACGTCCGGAACCTTCGGACTGGTAACTCAGCCGCTCGTGGCTCCGGAGCATCGCAATATCTCCGAGCTGGTCGATCGCTGGTTCGCGCAGAACACCTTCCATAGCCATGAGTTCCGCAACATCCGTTTCCTCCTTGAGCTGAAGGAGCGGCAGGGAAAGTCAATCAGCCTGGCACTGCCTACTCTGAACGAAGAAAAGACGGTGGGCAAGATCATCTCCACGCTGCAGCGCAACCTCATGGAGCGCTATCCGCTGCTTGACGAGCTGATCGTCATCGACAGCAACTCCGAGGATGCCACCGTACAGATCGCAGAATCGCTGGGCGTGCCTGTCTTCAAGCACCCGGAAATCCTCCCGCAACACGGGTCGTTCAGGGGAAAAGGTGAGGCTCTGTGGAAGAGCCTGTATGTGACGCGCGGCGACATCGTGGTCTGGATCGACTCGGACATTTCCGGGCTGCACCCGAAGTTTGTCTACGGGCTTGTCGGGCCCTTGCTGTCCGACCGCGATGTTGGGTTTGTCAAAGGGTTCTACCGCCGGCCATTGAACCTGGGAGGCCAACTCATGACGACAGGCGGAGGGCGCGTGACCGAGCTTACGGCCCGGCCTCTCATCAACCTGTTCTTTCCCGAGCTCTCCGGGCTGGTGCAGCCGCTGGCCGGAGAGATGGCGGGGCGCCGAGAGGTCCTGGAAAACATCCCGTTTTTCACCGGGTACGGGGTGGAGACAGGGCTGCTCATCGACATTCTGGAGCGGTTCGGCCTCGGCAGCATCGCTCAGGCCGATCTCGAGACCCGCGTTCACCGCAACCAGTCGCTCCTGTCTCTAAGCAAAATGGCATTCGCCATCATCCAGGTGGTCATCGAGCGGCTGGGTGAGCGGGATCGCATTGCGCTACTGGACGAGATGAACACGAGCATGAAGCTGATCCACTACTCGCCCACGGAGCTCTTTCTGGAAGTGAAAGAGATCCGCGAAAACGAGCGGCCGCCCATGGCGACCATCTCCGAGTACCAGCACCGCTTCGCTCGCAGGGTAGCGACACCCGCGGGCTGAGCGGTCAGTCGCCGTCCGGGCCGAATCTGCTCGGGGCCGGCGCAGGAACTTTGACGTCCGCAGGACCCGTCACATAGGTCTGGCAGGCTTGCCGCAGGCGTCCGGCCTCGCGCCCCAGGCGCTCGCGCTCGGTAGCCGAGACCGGGGACAGATACTCCTGGCCCTCGACCACTTCGATGCGGCAAGAGGTGCAGAAGCCGTGGCCGCCGCAGATGTGCCGGTGCTCGATTCCGGCGGCGAGGATCGCGTCCAGGAGCCGGGCGCCTGCCCGGGTGGTGATCTCCGTCTCCCCGTAGTGAAAGGTGATCTCTCGATCTCGGTCAGACATCACGCGCGACCAGTGCGTCCGCGATCCGCCAGGCGCGCTCCCGGTCATCGGGACTTAGCTCGCCGTCGATCACCGCGTTCTCCAGCGCTGACTTGATCTTGCCGATCCAGGGCCCAGGCTGCCGCTGGTAGCGAGACATGAGGTCGTTACCGGTGAGAGGGCTTCGCATGCGCGTGATCTCCTCGTTCTGGTTCCTCTGAATGCGTGCTTCCAGCTCATCAAACTTTGGCGCATTGTGGGCCGGTTCGCCAAGGGTATGACCGGCAGCATCCGCCCGCGCCAGCATGATCGCCTCCGCCGTCCGTGTGCCCAGGCGCAGCATGAGCCTCCGTACGGCTCCGTCGGTCCAATCCGCGGTGTAGGAGTGGAGCTGCATATGGGTTTCGACCAGGAGCACCACCGCGTCGATGACGTCGCCGCTGTAGCGGAGGTCGGACAGGATCTGGCGCGCCATTCCCGCCCCAACCTCCTCATGGTGGAAGAAGCGGGGACGTCCGCTGGGCTCGTGCGTTCTCGTGGCCGGTTTGGCGATGTCATGCAGGACGGCTGCCCAGCGCAGCGCCAGGGTCGGAGGGACAGCGTCTACGACTTGAAGGGTGTGATCCCAGAGGGAAAGGGGGTGCCGCGGCCCGTGATCCGTCATCTGCGTCAGGGGTATAAGTCCCGGAACCGAGGCCGGCAGGAGGCCCGATTCCCGCAGCAGCGTCAGGGCGCGAGACGGCCGCGAGCCCTCCAGCATTCGTGTGTACTCGTCCCGGATACGCTCGCGGGAGACCGAGGAGAGCGCTCCCGCCGTCTCGGCTATGGCTCGCCAGGTCTCGGCCTCGATGGTGAACCCGAGGCGAGCCGCAAATCGCACCCCCCGGAGCAGCCGGAGCGGGTCTTCCTGGAAGCGCTCGAACGGATCTCCGACTGCTCGCAGGATGCCGGCCGAGAGGTCAGCCTCTCCTCCCAGCGGGTCCAGAAGGGTCCCATCCCGGGGATTTCGCGCCATGGCGTTGATGGTGAAATCACGGCGGGAGAGGTCCTGAAGCAGGGTCGTGCCGAACTCCACGTCCGGCTTGCGCGAGCCCGGCTCATACATCTCTTTGCTGCGATAGGTCGTGATCTCCGCCACCCGATCGCCGATACGTACCCCAATGGTGCCGTACTTCTCGCCCACGCGATAGGGGCTGCCCAGCCCCAGCCGCTCGGCGATCTCGACCGTCGTGCGTGGACGGGCGGACGTGGCGAAATCCAGATCGAGGTCTTGCTCTCCCAGCAACGCGTCGCGTATGGCCCCGCCCACCAGAAAGAGCTCTTCGCCCGCGTCGGCGAAGGCCCGAGCGAGTGTTTCGACGATGGCAGCGCGGTCCGAGGAAGGTGGGAGGGTAGGGTTGGAGTTAGCCATGGTGATGCGCGTCCCTCTTTGACGCAGGTTTGGTGCCACTATATCTAGTGCCCCGGCGCATGCCAGATACCGTATAATCGTGCGCATTTACATAATGCCGGAAGGACGAGGATGAGGTGCCCTTTCTGCGGGTATAAGGACTCGCGTGTCGTCGATTCGAGAGATATCGAGAGCGGAGAGAGCATTCGACGGCGGCGAGAGTGTCCTGAGTGCGGGCAGCGCTTTAGCACCTACGAGCGCGTGGCGTTGAGCCTGCAAGTCGCCAAGCGCGACGGGCGGCGTGAAGAATTCGACCGGCAGAAGCTGATCAACAGCATCTGGAAGGCATGTGAGAAGCGCGATCTCTCGGTGGATACGGTTGAGAGCATAGCCCGCACCATCGAGCACAAGATACATCGAATGGGTACCTCCGAAGTCCCCAGCACCGTCATCGGTGAATACGTGATGGATTCGCTACGGGACATCGACGAAGTGGCTTATATACGGTTCGCCAGCGTGTACAAGTCTTTCGCCGACCTGGACGAGATGCGGGCCGAGATGGAGCGTCTTGCGGCCCGCCCGGTTTCCGAGCCGCTTCAGTAACATACAGACGTGCCCCTTTCGCCCTTCCGATTTTCGTCCCCGTCCGTGGTCTCCCATATGGTCACGGGCCGCCATGGCGGGGTCAGCTCCGGCGCCTACGCCACCCTTAATCTGGGATACGCTACCGCCGATGAAGAAGGGCGCGTTGCCGCCAACCGAGACATCGTTCGCGATGCCATGGACATCGATCCAGAGCAGTTGATGGTTGCCTGGCTCACCCACGGCACCGAGGTGGCGGTCTTCCGGCAGGACAATCCGGCTGGGTGGCCGGACCGGCACGAGGCGGTGCGGCCGGCCTCGGCTCGAACCGCCCGCGCCTTCAGGGCCGATGCGGCGATCAGCGACGTGCCGGGACTGCGCTTCCTGCTGACCTTTGCCGACTGCGTGCCGCTGCTCTTCGTGGATCCCGTTCGCGAGGTATGTGGTGCCGCGCATGCCGGCTGGCGAGGTACGGCGGCAGGCATGGCCTCGGTGGTGGTGTCGGCGCTGCGGCGCGAGTTTGGCTCCCGGCCGGAGGACATCCATGCCGCGATCGGTCCCTCGATCGGCCCCTGCTGCTACGAGGTCGGTGAGGACGTACCGGCGAGCTTTCACCGCCACGGTCTCGCACCTGTCATGCAGGGGAAACGTCTGGACCTGTGGGAGAGTACTGTGCGCCAGCTCGACCGGGCGGGGGTGAAGACGATCGAGGTTGCCGGTCTGTGCACGCGCTGCAATACCGACAGGTTTTTTTCGCATCGCGGTGAGGGCGGGGTGACCGGTCGGTTTGCTCTGGTGGCAGGTCTGAAGGCATGAGTATCGCCGAGAATCTGACGCGCGTGCGTGCCAGGATCGAAGCGGCCGAGGCCGGTCGGGGAGGTAGCGGCGGCGTGACCCTGGTGGCGGTTAGCAAGACTGTCTGCCCGGAGCGTATTGCCGAAGCGTTCGAGGCCGGGCAGCGCGTCTTTGGGGAGAATCGCGTGCAGGAGGCAGTGCCCAAGATCGCCCGCCTCTCACCGCAGATGCCGGGAGCGGAGTGGCACCTTATCGGTCACTTGCAGAGCAACAAGGCGCGCGCCGCCGCCGAATCCTTCTCGGTTATCGAGTCAATCGACTCGACGGCGCTGGCACGTCGGCTAGACGTCATGGCAGCAGCAGCAGGGCGGACACTGCCGGTGCTGATCGAGATCAATGTGGCGGGTGAGGACAGTAAGCATGGCTTCTCACCGTCCGATTTCCGTTCCTCGGTGGAGGCCCTGTTGATGCTGGACCATCTCGAGATGCGGGGTCTCATGACCGTGGCGCCACTGACGTCTGATCCGCGGGAACTACGGCCGGTTTTCCGTCAGCTACGAGAACTCCGGAACTGGGCGAGAGACTCGTTCCCCGGAACCGGCTTTCGCGAGCTTTCCATGGGGATGAGTGGGGACTTTGAGGTGGCCATTCAAGAGGGTTCTACAATGGTCCGGATTGGACGGGCCATTTTTGGTGAGCGGCCCATGGTGACGCAGTGATTTTCTACGTTTTTGCAAATTTCATCAGTATTCTGGCTACCACGTTGACGTTCGCGATCATCATCCGCGCCCTGATGAGCTGGTTTGCTCCCACCGGGGCGGGGGCCGCGTCGCGCTTCCTCCTGGACATCACGGAGCCCGTTCTGGCACCCATCCGGCGCGTTCTCCCGCCGGTTGGCGGCTGGGATTTTTCGCCGATTCTCGCCATCGTCGTGATCCAGGTTGTCAGCCAGCTTTTGGTGCAGTCGCTCCTCCACACGGGTGCCTGATACCCGTCTCCACCTCGTGGTTGTGCCCGGGGCCCCGGCCAATACTGTATCCCGGGGTGATGATGAGACATATCGGGTTCGGGTGGCCGCACCTGCCAGAGACGGCAAGGCGAATCGAGAGCTGATTCGCTACCTGGCCGAGGTGCTCGACGTCCCCAAGTCCGCGCTATCACTCATGCGCGGAGAGGCAAGCCGCCGCAAAGTGGTAGTAGTGTCCAGTCTGGATTCGGCGGAGACGGCTCGAAGACTGGACGCGGCAGCGTCAGGCTAGACTGGTCCATGGCTCGATTCAGTACACCGCGAGGGACACACGACATTTTGCCGGCCGACTGGCCGTTCTGGCGCTTCGTGGCCGGCCACGCTGAGCAGGCAGCGCAGCTATTTGGCTATCAGCGGATTGAAACGCCCATTCTGGGTCCCACGGAGCTTTTCCTTCGCACCAGTGGTGAGGGATCGGACATCGTGGACAAGGAGATGTACACGTTCGAGGACCGCGGGGGCGACAGCCTCGCCCTGCGTCCTGAAGGAACCGCACCCGCTGTCCGCGCCTACCTCGAGCACGGGATGGCGCGGCTATCGCAGCCGGTCAAGCTGTTTTACATCGAGCCCATGTTTCGCTACGACCGGCCGGCGCGGGGGCGCTTCCGCGAGCACCATCAGTTCGGCTGTGAGGCGATCGGCTCCGAGGATCCGTACGTGGACGTGGAGATCATCGCCCTCCTGGCCCAGCTATACCGCCGCGTCGGTCTGCGAGACATCTCCCTGCACATCAACAGCATCGGCTGCCGGGAGTGCCGGCCCCACTACGTGGAGGAGTTGGTGCGCCACCTGGAGGCGAATCGGGAGGATCTGGCGGAGCGTGACCTGGAGCGCTTGCAGACGAATCCCCTGCGCGTCCTGGACAGCAAAGAGCAGCAATCGCAGGCCGTCATCGAAGAGGCTCCGAGCATCCTGGACTGGCTCTGCGAGGACTGCCGGGAGCACTGGAAACGAGTTCAGCACGGACTCACACTGATCGATCAGCCCTTTGTGGTCGACCCTCGCCTCGTGCGCGGCCTGGACTACTACACGCGGACTGCCTTCGAGTTCCTGGCTGATACCGACGGCTCTTGGCTCGCCGTTGGCGCAGGAGGGCGGTACGACGGACTGGCGGAGGCGATCGGTGGTCCCCCTGTGCCTGGTATCGGATTTGGAATGGGTGTGGAGCGGGTGGTTGCCATGGTCAAGGACAGCGGGGCGGAGATCCCGCAACAGATGGCGCCTGATGTGTTCGTTGCCCACATGGGCGACGATGCCGCCGACCGGGCCCTGGTGGATGTCATGCGGCTTCGGGACCGCGACATCCCGGCAGTGATGGCGTTCGGGCAGCGCAGTCTCAAGACACAGATGAAGCAAGCAAACGCCCTCGGCGCACGGAATGCCGCCATTCTCGGAGAGGACGAGATCGCCGGGGGGACAGTAACTGTTCGGTCGCTGACGACTGGCGAGCAGCGGTCAGTGCCCGAGCACGATCTCGTTCAGGATATTGCCGCCGAGAACTGACGGACTCAGTTAACGACGAGGACCCTGGTTCCCATCGGCGTCCAGTTCCAGAGATAGGTCATAGCCGCCGGTGGAATGTTCACGCAGCCATGCGAGCCACCGTAATTGGTGCCCGGCTGACCGGGACCGTTAGTTCCGGGGCCGAACGCGGAGCGCCACGGGGCATCGTGCAGGAAATAGCCGCCGTCGCGGAAGAGCATGGCGTAGCTCATCCAGGACGGCGCATAGTAGTACGGCGACCCAACCGGCCAGGGAGAGATCATCTCGTAGGGGTGATATTTGGCCATCACGCTGTAGGTGCCCACGGGCGTGGGCAAGGACGGGTTGCCGGTGGTGACATAGGTCTTGAGGTCAAGGTGCGTCCCGTTGTACGCATAGAGCGTCTGCTGCGAAAGGACGACGAGGATCTCCTTGCCGCCGTTCGGGTACAGGCGAATGCCGTCCGGACCCAGGGTGGGCGGAATCGGATTGAGCCGGATACCGCCGACATTGACATGCGTGAGGTTGTGCGCGTGATCGACCGCGGTCGCCGCGAAAAAGTAGTAGCCGCGCGGCAGCGGGCTTTTGCCACGCTTCCCGAGCCAGGTGACTGTGACGTCGTGGTTGGGTTGAACCGACTTGAAGTGAAACGTCTGCACCGGGGTCTTGGTGCCCACCCGGTACATCTTCAGGCGAACTTGAGCGGGCTCGCTCACCGTGAACTTGAAGCTGGTCGGACCGTCATAGGGATCGAAAGTGGACGGAGGAGTGAGCCAGATGATGCGCGCCGGCTTGCGATCCAGCTGCATGCGGAAGAAGCCGTTCGCACTCCAGTTACCGGCGTGGTCCTGGGCGCGGACGACCAGGTACCACACCCCATCCGCCATGTTGGAGAGGCGAGCGCCGGTCGCTGTCGAGATCTTTCCGGCCTTGATGCCATGGGGTTTCCCTCGCTGCAGCGCGTAGGTGTAACCGGCTATTCCCGAAGCACTGTCGGTGCTGCTCCATCCCACCGTGATGACACGGTTGTGGTACCAGCCGTTGCTTTTCGGATTCGATGGGGAGGTGACGATGGGTTTAGCCGGTGAGGTCAGATCAGCGCCGAAATCGGTGCCGGACGGTGAAAAGGACACCCACGGGCTGGTATTTCCGGCGTCGTCCGCCACGCGTGCCTGCCAGTGATAGGCAGTGCCGTCGCGGAGGTCCGGAACCGGAACCACGGCGCTGCCGGTGGCGGACACCGATGTGCCCTGGGCCGTCACGGTGTTGGTAAAGGCGGTTCCCACCGGCTCGACCTCGACCTGGGGAGTGACGGCTCCCGCGGATACCGTAACCTGCATGTGCAGATCGATCTTGGTGGACGCAATCCAGGAGCCGGCAGCGAGTGCGTCGGCGCCGCCTGACTGTGTCATCGAGAGGGCGGTAGGGACGGCAAGCGTGGGAGCGGGGGCGCCCACGGCGGGCCGAGGAAGCGCGACTGAGACCAGAGCAACAATCAGAAGCGAGAGAATAATACTCGGACGCCGCACAGACCCCTCCGAATAGGCACATGAAGTGGCATTAGTATACAGATGAACCGCGGGCCCGCGCGGAGCACTTAAGGGCGGGCCCCTTCCGTCCTCAGCTGATCCAGAAACCGAACGCTTCGCGGTCCTTTCTCCAGCCGGTATTCTATGTACTCTTGCAGCCGGGCCTCGACCTCCTGGCCGACTTCAAGAGGAAGCTCGGGCAACTGAAGGATTGCGGCCTCGTTCGTCTGGAGATTGCGCAGCACCTTGAGAGCCTGCACGGAAATAGGCCCCGCTGCCCGATCTTCCGAGGCGCACAACGGGCAGAGCACGCCGCCCATCTTTGGGCTGAAACGGTTGGATACCGGCTCGATCGCCGTATCGCAGCTTAAACAGCGATGCAGCTGGGGGCGATAGCCCATCAGCCCGAGCAGCTGCACCTCGAACGACCGGATGGACAGCGCCGGATCCTCCGCTGTTGAGATGCGTCGAAGCGTGGCCACCGTGGTTGCGTAGACCGGGTAGTTTGCCATCTGCTCCACGGTGAAGGCGTCCACCAATTCCGCCACGTAGTGGGCATACGAGAGACGCACCAGGTCGATGCGCATCGGCGCGAAACTCTCGATGGTTTCAGCCTGGGTGATGATATCGAGCTGGCGGCCGCGCGCGACCAGGAGATTGCTTCTGGTGAAGAGGTCCAGGTGGCCGGCTTTCCGGCTCTTCGTCCGCCGCACTCCCTTGGCGATAGCTCGGAGCTTCCCAAGTTGCGGGGTATACAGCGTGAGGATGCGGTCCGCCTCACCAAAGTCATACCCCTTGAGCACGATTCCTTCGGTTCGGTAAACGCGGGGAGAGTTACTGTTTGTCAAGGCTTTTCTTGGCTTGATGAAGGCAAAAATGTCGCCCCTCATAATACCATATCGGCGTACCGCGAATCGGCCGATATCCGCCGTTCCCGGGTAGTTCCGGTCGAGTGGCACAATGAGCGAGCGTGCAGTGGAGAGGAGAACGGTGACCGACGTGGATGTTGCCTGTCGAACCGACATCGGCAACCACCATCGAGTGAATCAGGATGCAGGGGGTGCCTGGGCCTTCGCCCGGGCGGATGGCGAGGGAGCTGCCCTGCTGGTGGTCGCTGACGGAGTCAGCGCCGGCCGGCACAGCGAGGAGGCCAGCCGGCTGGCCGTAACGATCCTCCGTGACCGGCTGGCTCCGGTGCTGGAGGCGCCCGCGATCGATCTGCACGAGTCCCGTGGATCGCTGGTACGAGCGATCGAGGCGGCAAACGCGCTGATTGCTCAACGGCCGCACACTGAGGTGACGAGCGCCGATTCGACCACGGTTGTGGCCGCCGCCCTCCTGGGCGGCTCGTTGGTCGGCGCCTGGGTGGGCGACAGCAGGATCTATCTGGTGCGACGGGACAGTGCCACGCGGTTGACGACCGACCATAGCTGGGCGGAAGGAGTTGTCAGCCGGGGGCTGATGACCGTCGATCAGGCCGCTGCCGATTCCAGGGCGCATGTCATCATGCGCTGGTTGGGTCCCCCGCAGGACCGAGATGTGGGGATCGAAACATTCGAGACTGCCGTTGTCGATGGCGACCTGGTTCTCTGTTGCACCGACGGCCTGTACATGTACTTCGCGCCTCCATACGGCTCGGAGGACGAGATAGCGCACGTGCTCTCCCAGGAAGCCGAACTCGGACGCGCGCTCGAAACCCTCGTCGAGATCGCCCTTCGCAGGGGCGGCTACGACAATATCACCGTGGCCGCTTTACGCGTTTCTGGCGCCACATCCTCCGACCGCATCACCGATGAAGTTCCCATTGTCGATCCCGGAGCACCGTTTGAGTGACCCGTGCCGTACGGGCACGTATCGGATTCCCTCTACATTTCCGGCGGTGGGAAGGGTGAGGTGCCGTTGGAGCCGGAGAGAATTGAGAGGTTCAGGAGTGTTTGACGGCCGGCACGGTCATACCGCTGCAGAACACCCTGAACCGCGTCGATCTCGCCTTCACTGAGACCGGCATGTCGAAGGACATGGGTGCTGATGTCCATTCGGTACGGCAAGGCAGTAATGGCTTGCTCGATCGTTGCCGAGATCACACGCTGGAGACGCCGGTACTCAAGATCCTGCGTCAGCGCTTTCAGCGCCTTCCCGCCCGGCGCCAGAGAATCCGGGGCCGACGCCAGAAGCGCGTATTCCGGCGAGAGATGCCCGTTCCCTGCCGCCTTCATGTCTTCCAGGAGAGACCGCTGTTCCTCGGAGAGGGTCTCGGTAGCCTGTTGGGGTGCGACCGCCTCTGGGGGTACGCCTGGCGGAACCTGGCGCTTGTCCTCGGGCCCGAGCGCGCGTAACTGTGGCTGCTGGCCATTGGTCGCGGAGCGGAGGGCAGCCGCGCTCAGCAGCTCCTTGGGGGCGGCGTACCAGAGCGTGGACAATGCCGGCGCCAGCGAGGTTCCCGGGAGCTGCGGATGGGGGAAGCGAGAGGTGAGGTTGGCGGCTGTGCGGCGAAGGATATCGCTGTGTCGCTCAAAGAACACGGTTTGCGCGTTCGGCTTGAGGGCGAGCCAGGCGAGCTGAAAGTAGTTCGGGTAAACGGCCAGCGACCGCATGAGGTCGGGAACATAGGGAAGACGCAGCGTCTGTTTGATGTCGTCGTACGTGGCCTTGATCTTGCCTTCTGCCTGCGTCTCGGACACTTCCGCCGGCGCCTCATGCATCATTCATCTCCAGCATGGAATGATCGCCTCAGTGTATAGGCACAAAGCCGCCGTTCACGCCTGCAGCCAGGCGTCGTGGGTGTTCTGGACCAGCTCGATCAGGACTCCTCCGCTTCCTCGCGGATGGACGAAGGCGATCAGGCCGTGCACTCCGCGGCGGGGCTGGTGATCGATCAGGGGCACGCCGTCCTTTGAAAGCGCCTCCAGCTCGGCACGAACGTCATCCACGGCGATTCCGATGTGATGCAGTGACTCGCCGTGGCGATCCAGAAACCGGGCTACGCCGCTGTCGGCATCCAACGGGCGAATAAGCTCCAATTGGGTGTCGCCCACGGGTAGGAACGCGATCTCGACCCGCTGGTCACGAATCTCTGTCCGGATGTTCGGCTCCAGCCCCCAGATGCGTCCGTATCGCGCCAGGGCATCGTCCATATCGGCGACGACGATCGCGGTGTGGTCAACGCGTAGCAGGTTCATGGCAGATCGTCCAGGTCGCGGCGCACCAGTTCGGCGAAGCCCGCTTCGATGGAGGATTCTGCTCCGTGATTCTCGGATGCAATACCGCCGCTGATCCCGTCGCGGCACATACCGGTGGACGGATCGTATAGGGCCGCGCCGGCGTCGTTGCGGCCGTAATACCAGTCCGAGCCCAACACGGCGAGATCGCGATAGCTCGTGACACCGGTGGCCCTATACAGAGACGTGAGTCCCTGAACGATGGGTGTGACCATGTAGGCGCAGATGCCATCCTTTCCGCGTTCCGGAAACCCTCGCCAGAACATGGCTCGAACATCCGGCTCCACAAGGTTTTCGACGGTGTGAAGGCTCGGAATGAGGAGGCGCGGCTCGTCCAGAACCATGGCTGCCTCGGCCACCGCATGCAGTTGGTGATAGCCCCACAGCTCGACATGTGTCTGTCTGGGTAAATCGCGGAAGTAGGGCGGATCGCCGGCGACGATCCGGCCGACTCGCTCCCGGATGGACGCACGAAGCTCATCGGACGGTATGGCCCGGTACAGCTCCATGTCGGCCAGGGCCAGTACCGCGTTCATTTTGTTGTCGATGGTGGGCGCCAGCACGCATCGCTCAAAACTCTCGCGGTAGGCCCGGTCGCCGGTGAGCCGGAAGGCCGTTGCGAGCGCCCACTTTGCTCTCGCTGACCAGGCATATCCGCCCTTGACCGATGTGGGGCCGCTGGCGTTGCGCACGCCGGTCCCGTTGCGGATGAAGTTGGCAAAATCTCCATCCGGGTACTGCATGTACTCGACGAAGGTGAGCCAGCGTCTGGCCAGGCCCAGCGCCTTGCGGCTGCGCGAGCGCTCGTAAATCTTCAGAGCCAAAAGGGCAGCACGCGCGGTATCGTCCACGCAGGCGATGCCCTCGTAGCCGGTGTCGGCGGCAATGACGGCGTGGAGCGTGCCCGGCCTCTCTGGGTTGGGCTCGGCGTAGGTGAGGATGGCGCTGATGAGGTTGCCGTCGCGCTCGAAATCGTATGTCAGGGACTCGAGATAGCCGAGGAGCCCGTACTCTCGATCGACGGCACGCGGCTCGCTGACTTCAATGTCCAGGACGAAGAGAACCACCTCCCCTTGACCTTACCGGCGCTGCCATGTCCGTGGCAAGAAGCGTGCCCCGGTGACAATCGCACTGCATTACCCCACTTGCTGCCTGCCCGCTTCCACGCTACAATTGGCAGGCTTTTTGGGCTTCGCCGCGCAACCCGATTGCGTGGCGGATTTTTTGTCGGGCAGGAGTGATGGAACAGGATATGAGCTTGCCGCTGGGCACTTCTCAGGGGGGTGCGCGGCAGGGGTCGGCGACGGTTCAGGACCCGGAAGGACAGGAGATTGTGATCTCCGTGGTCATGCCGTGTCTGAACGAAGAGGAGACAATCGGCGCGTGCGTGGAGAAGGCGCTGGAGGGCATCCGGCGCAGCGGACTGCCTGGAGAAGTAATCGTCTCGGACAATGGATCGACCGACCGCTCGGTGGAAATAGCGTCGGAACTGGGCGCGCGCGTTATTCACCAGCCCAAGAAGGGGTACGGAAACGCGTACCGGGCCGGGTTTGACGCCGCCCGCGGCAAGTACATTGTCATGGGCGACTCTGACAATACCTATGACTTCACCGAGATTCCGGCGTTCGTGGAGAAGCTGCGTGAGGGCAATGAGTATGTCCTCGGCTCGCGCTTTGCCGGCACGATTCTGCCCGGCGCCATGCCCTGGGCCAATCGACACATCGGAAACCCCATCCTCACCGGCTTGCTCAACTTCCTGTTTGGTCTCAAGAGCTCGGATGCCCATTCCGGGTTCCGTGCCTTTACCAAAGATGCCTACCGGCGCATGCGGCTGCAGACCACCGGGATGGAGTTCGCCAGCGAGTTGGTGATCAATGCCGCCCGGGCCAAGCTCAAAGTTGCAGAAGTTCCCATCATTTATTACCCGCGCGGCGGAGAGTCGAAGCTCAATCGGGTCCGGGATGCCTGGCGCCACGTCCGGTTCATGCTGCTCTACAGCCCCGACCATCTCTTCCTGGTCCCCGGCTTTCTGGCGTTCGTCATCGGTATTGCCGGGATGCTGTTCCTGCTGCCCGGACAACAGATCGTGAGCGGACACCTCTTCGACTATCACTTCATGTTTGTGTTCAGTCTCCTCACCATCATCGGTTTCCAGGTGTTGATGACCGGCTTTTTCGCCAAGGCGTATGCATTTACTCATCGTTTCGCGCCAGACGACCGCCTGATCCAGACGTTTTATCGATACTTCAACCTCGAAGAGTGGCTCCTGGCGGGCTTCCTGATCTTCGCCGTCGGTCTGGTTATCGATGCCGCCATTCTCTGGGACTGGATCCAGAGTGGGTATGGACACTTGTTTGCCGTGCGTCCTGCACTGCTTGCCCTCACCCTGATGGTGGTGGGACTGCAGCTGGTGTTCTCGTCGTTCTTGCTCAGCATCCTGAACATCAATCGGGAAGGCAAGACCGGCACTCCCGACGTCGTCGAGCAGTAGAGCGTGGCAGAAGCAAGTTTGCCGGCCGGCTCGATCGAGCTCCATATCCAGAGCATGCTGGCCAAGCATGCGGCCAATTACAACCGCTGGATTTACGACCAGATTGCGCCGTACATTGGCCGGCGCATCCTGGATGTGGGCTGTGCGATCGGCAACATCACGCAGTTCTATGCAGACCGCGACCTGATCGTGGGGCTGGACGTTGTGCCAGAGGAGCTGGCCGTGGCGCGAGAGCGCTTCGCCCATCAGAATTTCGAGGCATACCACCTGGACGTCAGTGCTCCGGCGCTGCTCGAGTTTCGGGACCGTGAGCTGGACACCGCCGTTTGCCTGAATGTTCTCGAGCACGTGGAGGATGATGTCCATGCCCTGCGTAACATGCGAGACACGCTTCGGCCAGGATCACACATTTGCCTGCTCGTTCCCTGCAACAAATGGCTGTACGGGCCCATGGACGCAGTTGACCATCATTTCCGCCGCTATACCAAGGCGGAGCTGAATGCCAAGCTGGCGGAGGCAGACCTCACCGTCGTCAACCAGCACTATTTCAATCTGCTCGGCATCGCCGCCTGGTTCGTCACCAACAGAATCTTCAGGCGCTCGCTGGCCGCTCCCGCTCAGTACAGCCTCTATGATTCGCTGGTCCCGATTCTGGGTGCGATCGAGCGCGTCATTCCCCCGCCCAACGGCCTCTCCATCGTCACCATCTGCAAGACTCCCGAGGAATAATCACGCCGCGCGCCGGAGGGGCAGGATCGCGTCGCGCAGGCGCCGTAGATCCCGGCTCGTGACCACCAATCGGCGGATGGCGATGTCCACTGGAAACAGGAGTGCGGCGAGGAGCCAGAGGGCGAGCCTGAGAGACTGCTGGTCGTAGACGGCCGGGACGTCATTGTTCCAGGCATCGGCCGGGGCACTCAGCACCGACCCGCCCCCGGCCCTGGCCAGGGCTCGCAGAAAGCGCGTGTCGGTGCCCGTGGCGGCGTACTCCGCCGGGTACGACACGTCGAGCCCACCCGCCCCGGTGAGGGTGTGTCCCGCGCCGCGAGCGACAACATGGATGAAGTATGGCCCTTCGCGGCTGGAGGAAAACGTGGCTGTGAAGTGTCCGGGAGTCGCCTCTTGCAGGGAGACCGTCTGATGGCCGCCCCCCGGGCTCCCGACGTGAGCGACGATGGCCGGCCTGCTCCCCAGTCGGCTGGGCGCCGTCACCGACACGGTTCCGATTGCGCCTCGCGCCGAGGAAGATACGTAGAGCGCGTGCTGCGAAACCGAGGGGAGAGTCGAGCGGACCAGCCCGGCCCAAAAGTGCTGCGTCGCGTGTGAGGTGAGCCACGAGCGCGTCCACAGACCGGCGGCGTCGCTCGTCCAGGCGACGGTGCGACCGAGGCCGAATTGCCAGGTCGCCAGGACGGGATCGGTCTTGGGGCTCACCAGCATCATCTCGGCGCGCGTCTTTGGAGTAGTTGCAACGTAACCGGTGAGTAGCGGCAGCCGCTTCCCGAGCAGGCCGGAGACGGGAGCCAGCGCGCGGGGGACAAAGGTGCTGTGGACCACGCCGGAGCGTGCGACCGTCTGCGCTTCGTGGAGGAATATCTTGGGAACATTGGTCACATCGTCGGCCTGGTAGTATCGTCCTCCGCCATTCCGCGCGATGGTCCGGAGCGTGTTCACGTCACGCTGTCCTCCTTCGTTCGTTCCCACCGTGGAGATAGTGATGCCTCGCCGGCGGATTTCCCGCGCCAGCCCGGCGTACTTCTGGTCGTATGCGTCTCCGTCGCCGAGGAGAATGATGTGCTTCAGCCGGGTGCCTGCCCGTTGCAGGGCATCTGCCGCTGCCTGCAGATAGGGGCTGTAGGTGTTGGGGTCCCCGGGCGTGATGCTGTCGATCGCCTGGTCGATTCCCGACTTATCCCGTGCCGGACGGAGAGTGATTACCCAGCCGGAAGGGGTTGCGCCGCCGGCATCATTGACCGCGATCTTGTCCTGCTCGCCGAGCAGCTGGAGCACGCCCTTCGCGGCCGCTTTGGAGATATTGATCGGGAGGGGCGATTCCAGGCTTTCAATGATGAGAGCAACACTGACGGTGGGAAGATCCTTCCGTTGCGGGATGTTCATATGGACGGGAAGGATTCGATCGAGCGGAGTATTGCCATAGCCTCCGAGTCCGAACGATCGCTGTCCCCCGATCACCACCAACCCGTGGCCGAGGTCGCGCGTGTAGGGGATGAGCTGTGACAGAAAAGCTCCTCCCAGCTCGTCGGCGGAGGTGTCGACGATTACGGTGGAGGCGTAGCGCTGGAGCCAGTTGAGCGATGCCACAGACTGCGACGGCGTTCGCAGGTCCGTCGCAAGCCCCGACTTCCGCAGGTCGGAGACGACGTTGGCTGCCTCGCCCGGACGTGCCGCCAGCACGAGAACTCGAGGTGGGCCTCCCACGATCGTGAACCCCGATCCGACATTGTTTTGTGGCTGAGAGTCGACGTCGGGAACGATGTGAACGGTGAACGAATGGAACCCGGCCTTGAGCGGCTTCTGCGGAATCGAGATGGACGTCCTGCCCGGGCGCAGCCGCACGCTCCGCGTCCCGATGAGGACGGCGTCGCGCTCGAGGTCGAGCCTGGCGCCTGTCAGTTCGTTGGACTGAACCTGAACCGTGACGGAGAATCGCTCGCCCTGTCCCACGCTCTGCGGGAGAGACACGCCATTGACGCGTACGTCCGGGCCGCCGCGGACTCTCTGGGGCACCACGTCTAGGCGCATGCCGCGCGAGGAGAGGATGCCCGCGGCCAGCAAGGCGTTACCGTCGGTTTGCCTGCCGTCCGACAGGAGCACCACGCGGCGGCGATAGCCGGGTGGAATCACGGCGCCGGCCAGCTCCAGGCCGCTCTCGAGATTGGTAGCGTCGCTCTGCACCGTCGTCTGGAACTGCCCGAACCCGGAGAGCGGGAGCGGTGGTTGCTCGACGGACGCATTTCCGCCGACCGTGACAACTCCCACGAGCCCATCTTTGGGACGGGCCATGGAGGACTGGTTGATGAACGACTGCATTTGCGAACGATCACGATTGTCGCTGGCGGACAGATCGGCGACGTAGATCACGGCGGCGCGTCCCTGCGCGATGCGCAAGGAGAGCCCGGCCAGGCCAAGAATGACGAGCGCCACGCTGAGGAGACGGATACCGAGGGCAGCGCGGCGGCGGGTCTCGGGGATGTGAAGGTCAGCATTGCGCCAGAGAAAATAGATGACTATGCCGATCGGAATGATCAGAAGCAGCGCGGGGGGAGAAGCCAGCTGTGGCGACATCTAGCTCCTCATTCCGACCCACCACTCCGCCCCAAGGAGAAACAGGACCAGCAGACCAGCTATCCAGCTGACGTCGGCCGGCACGGTTACCCGTCCTGACGATGCAGAAGTGCCGCCAACCGGGCGCGAGATGGATGGCGCAGGGGAATCAGATCTGGCCGGGGGAAATGAATTGACAGCCACGAGGACCGCCGACGTTCCCCCGGGCTGCGGCCGGGCAGCATAGATTCCCGGGACCGTCGTGTTTGTGTACGGGGGAAATGGGGCGCGGAGAGTATCGGTCGTGCCGTCGGGGCGGGTGATGAGAAGCGTGCCGGCGCCGGGCGAGGGAAACACGGGAAGGGCATCGCCGCTGGCGATGGAGGTGGTGCCGAGGGTAATACCGGGGGCCAGATACTGAACGAGAGCGTGCACAAAAAGGGGGAAACTGATGCGCAGCGGCCAGTCGGAATCATCCAGGCGGAAGCCGATAACGGCTTCACGGTCCGGACCGTGCGCGCCGACCAGCACGGCCGGGGCGCCACCGGCGCGAAGGATGGGCCGCAGCCAGGCCGCGGAGCGGATCTCACGCGTTTCGGCTACATGCGCCTCGGCAAGTCCGGCATAGCGCGTCAACGCACGTGGGGCGCCGGACACCGTTGTGAGCGGCCCTCCCGGAAGCTCCCTTCCGATCCGTACGCCGGGAGCCGACCCGCCCGGCGGGTCGATGAGCGCAATTGACGTGGATGGTCGGAGGGGCGGGACCACGCCGTCGAACATGATCACGTCAACCGGGGAGTGCGAGACGGCCGAGTACCCGGCGGGCGTCACAACCTGAAGGGCAATGGACGGGTCCAGAGCCAGCGCGGTCTCCAGGTAGTAGTCGGACTGCGTGACCAGCAGAACCCGCCGCTGGACGGGCTCGGGGATCACGGCCCAGGCGGTCTTGTCCTCCGGCATGTGGTCATGCAGGCTGAGCCGTGCTTCCAACCTCCGAATGCCGGACGGAAGGCGATCCCAGGTGAGACTGACGGTGGAGCGAGCAGCGACGGTGATGGGCCGCACGTCCACGAGCCGGCCATCGCCGTATAGATTCAGGTCGCTGGAAGCGGAGCGCGCACCGAGGTTTTCGACGCGCACCAGCGCGTGAGCGAATGTTCCCGCGTTGGCGGAAAATCCGACGATCCCCAGATCGCGCCGGATCGAGCCGAACCGAATGACCGTGACCGGGAAAGGGAGGTGGAGCGACGCGGGCTTGAGCCCGCTGCTCCGGTCAGTGAGGACCACGGCCTGCGTCTGCTGCCCGGGACGAGCCAGTGAGGCGGCCAGACTGAGAGCGGCGGAGACGTTCACGCTGCCGGCGCCCGGGTGGAGGCGGTCGATAGCGTCGCCAATCGCCCCGGCATCGGTGCTCTGAGCGATGGCAAGCGAGGGCTGCTTGCCCATCCCGATGACACTTACAGCGCTGGTCGCGGCCATCTGGGAGGCGATAGACCGCGCCCGGGCCTGTGCCTGAGCAAAGCGAGTGGGTGCGGCATCGGTCGCTTGCATCGAGTACGACTGATCGAGAATCAAGACGGCGTCGCCCGCGAATTCCTGGCTGTGACTCACGGCCGGCTCTGCCAACGCCAGCGCGAGCGCCGCCAGCGTGAGGAGCTGGACCGCCAGCAGCAGTGACGGGCGAAGCCGCTGCCACGGAGCGTTGGCGCGCATGTCCTCGACGATGCCTCGCCACAGCAGGGTACTGGAGATCGGCCGCTCGGGCCGCCTGAGCCGGAGGACGTATAGAGCGACGATCGGAGCCGCCAGAACCAGGACGGCAAGTGCGGCCGGCCGAAGCAGAGTCATTGCACCACTCCGGCGGTGAGGAGAGCGGGGAGCAGCTCAAGGTCCAGCGCGGCATCGCTGGAGAAGCGGAGGAATGAGATACCGGCTCGACGGCAGATGGACTGCAGCTCCTCCGTATGCGCGGTGAGATTGGCACGATAGCGGCGGATCGAGCGCGAGGCGACGGTCACGTCGAGGGTGTTGTCGTTCTCCACATCGATTAGCTGCCAGTCACCGGAAAAGTCCGGATCGAGCTCATCCGGCGCCAGCACCTGGATGGCGGCAACCCTGTCGCCCCTGGCAGCAAGGGCCTGCAGTCCGCGCCGCATATCGGTCTCGGAGAGAAAGTCGGACACAACGATGACAGTGCCTGGCCCCGGCGCACGAAATGCCCCGAGCGCGGCAAAGTCGGTCGGCCCTCCCGGACGCGACAGGATCTGCTCGATGCAGTCCCACAGGAGCCGGAGCGAGCGAATTCCTGCCTGGGGTGGGACCACGCGATCTATGTGTCCCGACCACCCGGCGAGCGTTACCCGGTCGTGGCTTCTCAATCCGACGTAGACGAGCGCGGCCGCGATTCGGGCGGCGGTATGGGACTTGAGCGGCCGGCCGGCGTGCATGGACCGGGAACGGTCCAGCAGTAAGGAGAGATTCCCCATCTCTTCGCCGGCATGCAGCCGCAGGAAGAGCTGGTCGAGCCGGGCATACGCATTCCAGTCCACGCGGCGCAGATCGTCGCCCTCCACATAGTTCCGAAAATCGGCAAACTCCGGCGAGGAGCCGTGGTGCACCGACCGGCGCGGACCCGGGGCCGACCCTGCGACCTGCCATCGGCCGCTCAACGTGACCCGCTCGAGCTTGCGCAGGAGATCAGGTTCAAGGTCGGGCACGGCCGCGTCCTTTGCTAGGGAGCCGGAACGGCATCCAGAAGGGTATCCAGGACAGCGTCTGCGGACACGCCCTCGGACTGTCCCTCAAAGGAGAGGATGAGCCGGTGCCTCAGCGCCGGGCGGGCCATAGCCCGTATGTCGTCGATCGAGACGTTGTACCGGCCGTTGAGCAGGGCGCGCACGCGGCTGGTTCCCACCAGCGCCTGCAGCCCGCGCGGGCTTGCGCCCGCTCGCACATATCGCTTCACCTCCGCCACATCGGTCGTTTCCGGCCTGGTTGCGAGTACCAGTGCGATCGCGTAATCAATAACCGGCGTTGCCACCGGAACTTGACCGGCGACAGCAGCCATGGCCGCGATTTGATCTCCATCCATCACCAGGGGTACCGATGGGAGCTCGTCGCCTTGCTGCCGGCCGATGTCGCGGAGTACCTCGTGTGCGGGATAGGGTACCAGAACCTTGAGGAGAAAGCGATCGAGCTGAGCCTCGGGCAGCGGATAGGTGCCTTCCATCTCCAGTGGGTTCTGGGTGGCAAGGACGAAAAAGGGCGCCGGGAGGGCGCGGGTCTCGCCCCCGGCGGTAACGGTTCCCTCCTGCATGGCCTCAAGCAGGGCGCTCTGCGTTTTCGGTGTGGCGCGATTGATCTCGTCGGCCAACACCAGATTCCCGAAGATCGGGCCCTGCCGAAAGGCAAAGACGCGCCGCCCGCTGTCGTCTTCCCGCAGGATCATGGTTCCTGTGATGTCGGCCGGCATGAGATCCGGCGTGAACTGGATCCGCGAGTAGGAAAGTTCGAGGGCATTTGCCAGCGCCCGAACCAGGCGTGTCTTGCCGAGACCGGGGACTCCTTCCAGGAGGAGATGGCCGCCGGCAAAGAGGCCGGTGACGCTCTGCGTGATCACCTCATCCTGCCCCAGAAGGACGGTCTTCAGGACCGTAACCAGGTCTTCAGCTCGCTGGCCGAAGGTCTCCACCGAGGAATCGAGCGCGCTCACGGGTGCGTCAGTACCACGAAATAGCGCCGTACATAGCTCCGGATTGCCGGCGGGAGGGATGCCCGGCTCACCGCTTCATCCGCGGTCCGCGCGTAGCTAGCCACGACGTGCTGGTATCTCGCGGCCCCCTGGCGCTGGACCTGGCCGCTCGGACCCTCTTGAACGTTGTAGGTTCCCTTGCCGAGCTTGCCCTGCAGATAGACCACACCGAACCGTCTCGGCTTGCCGTTGCCGGCAGCATCGTGTTGCTGGCCGAGACTATAGCCGCCGGAGTCGCTCGGCTGTCCGCTCTCAGCCAGGTTTCGCTTGCCGTTGAGGGCCGAGGCGGGCCCATTGCGGCTGATGACGCGTCTATTGCCGGCACTTTTGCGGCCTGGCGCCGCAGAATTGGGCCGCTCGTGGCTGTACTTTGTCTTCTCGTTACCAAGAGAAGCGCCCGAAAGCTTTCCGTTCCGGGAGGGCGTGAGATTGTACTTGGCGGCTTCGAGGCTCTTTTGCGTCTTTGCCAACCCGCTCCGCGCCTTCCGTGACGTCGAGCCGGACCGAAGTCGGTGTGCGGCCTTTTGCAGCGCGGATTGTGCTCGCTGCTTGTCGCCGTGCCCGAGGGCGCTGGCTGCCTTGTGGAGAAGCGAGCGAGTGCGAGCGTCGCGGGTCGCATTGGCAGCTTTGAGGAGATCTCGTGCCATGCGGGCTTTCTGACTGCTTTTGGCGCGGTTGAGATGTTTGGCAATGGTGGAGAGCGCTCTGGCCGCCCGCAAATTGGCGGCGCCGCGGTGCTCAGGGATGTAGTGGCTCAGGGTACGTGCCAGCGTCGAGGCCGATGATCGGTCCACGGGCTTGAGCGTGGCAGCGATCTGGGCGAGCTGTTGCTGCGCGAGAGAGATTGCGCGCAGCGCCTGGGCCTTGGTGCGGACCCGGCGCAGCTGACGGCGCAGGCGAGCCAGGACGTGCCGGGCCTGCCGCATCGCTCTGGCATTGCTTCGCGGCAGCGTACGCGTCATGGCCGGAATCTGTTCGGAGGCCAGGTGCCGAATACGGGCCAGCTCGGCCGCGCTTGCGGGTGAAGCGTGTGATGTGGGCGGCGTTGGAGCGGCAAACAGCGCGCAGGCGACCGCCACTGCAAGGATTGCCGCAACCAGTTCACGCGGGACGATCCAGGGACCGGCGCCGGAGCGGAGCTGCCTGCCCGCGATCGCTTCGGCTGTCTGACGCCGCTGCAACACGACCATCGGCTCGCTTGAGGTCCGGAACTCGAGGGCGGTGGTGAGTCGATCGTGGAGTCCGAAGTACGCATCCGCACGGCGAGCAGCGGCCGCGAGGCTGGGACGGAGCACGACGGCAAGCATGGCGGTGATGACAGGCGCAGCAGCGAAAATCAGGATCGGGGCCGCGGGAGTCACGCCATGTGTCCTGAGGGCGGCAAGGACGATTGCCGCGGCCAGCGCTCCTGCGCCCGCACCCACCACCGTCCAGCGAGCCAGCCGCCGCACCGTCATCGCGCGGCGTAGCGGTGCCAGTGCGTGAGCTACATCAAAGCCATCCGTCATTGACGCCTACCCGTTACCTCTAACTGCAGATCCTGGTGCGCGTCCAGAATGCTGAGGTCACCGCCTCCTCGCGCGACCAATTGCACCACGAACGATCCGTCCGGAGACACGAATCGGCCGGGACGCGAGAGATCGGCCGCTCCATTACGAAACGCCAGGTGGGTCCACCCGCCTGCGTGCCAATCATACGCACTTACGGCGTTGCCGGGCACGCCCTGGTACCCGCTCGCCGAGGGATCGGAACCGCCCGCATACAGGTGCAAGCGCAAGCTCGATACATGCATGCGTTGGGGAATCGAGAACGCAAAGGATGCCGACCCGCCGGGCCCAAAGGAAATCGGCTGTGCGGTCACACCGCAGCACTCGTAGGGAGCGGTGGCCGGTTGAACGCTGAGCATCTCTGCCCCCAGGGTGCCGGCCCGGATACGGAGGGGCCCGGAGGGAATGGAGAGTGCTGAGATCGGCTCTACCAGCAACGCCAGGTCACGTTGCTGCACTCGTGAGCCATTGACAGTCAAGGGTGCAATCGACGCGTCAGTCCAGGCTGCCAGCGTCACTTCCCCCAATACGCTCATGAGATTGGTCTCCGGCAGCGTGTCCACGGCATCGCGGATACGGTCGGAGATGGTGCGCTCCTCCGGCATATCGGAGGGAGTACCGAAAGGCGATACAGCTGGAATTCCGTTTCCAACGTTGAGCGGGCGGCCGTATATACGCGTCAACATGGGGACGTAATCGCGTTCCTGGGGATCCGCCGACGGCACCAGGGAGACTGCGATCGAGGTATGCGCCGCGATATCTCGAAGCCGGGTGAAGGACCGCCCGGCTATGAGGACCGGCTCACGGAGCGTGAGCGCAGTGTCGTTGTGAATAGTGCCCACGATGGTTCCCGTCCGGCTGAGCCGCAGGCGGGTGGTGACCCGGCCCGGCACGGCGACGGTGGTACGCAGAGCAACGGCTCGCACGGCCCATAAACCCACCTGGCCCAGATTCATTTCGGTGGTGGCGCCCTCAGATACGGTAGTGCCACCGTCCCAGTAGGGCCCCGGGTAGAGGGCGGAGAGGTTCGTCGCGAGCGCCGGATAGGGGTAGTCGATCCGGTACCTGCCTGCAAGCGGCGCAACCAGCCCGGCATAGACGGTCGCGGGGTAAGCCGGACCGTGAGCGTCGAGCCGCACAAACGAGAGCGTGTTCACGATGGCTCGGGATCGGGCGAACGCCGGGGTGACCTCGATCAGACTTCCCGCGGACAGCAGAACGGCCAGCGGAATGACCACCGGTGCGAACCCCGGACGGACGCGCCGTGTGATGACCACCGTGGCCCCGATGATAAGGAGCGCGCCGAGCAGCAGCAGAAGCAGGCCCAGCACGAGCGAGAGGGCCGGTGAGGGAATATTCGCGAGCTCCGCTCCCAGCGCCATCGGCTGTGACCCCGGAAAGAGGTAGGATGTGCTCCGATCTGCGGGGTCGAGCGGGAGCCGCCGCTCGCTCTGAGGCGTGGCATTGGCCAGCAGTGAGGACGTGAATTCTCCGACCCCGCTCCAGCCGGCAAGCGGTGCCAGGGATGGGTCGAAGGCCAGGTAGTCGACCAGCCCGTTGCCCACTGTCTCCTTAACGATCAACGCTTGCGTTCCCGCCGCGAGCAGCACGACACCCCGCGGCGCGGAAACGGCGGTTACTCCAAGCTTTCCTGTCGGCGCATCGTGCATGCCCAGAAATCGCGGCACAGGCATCCGGTGAATCGCCCGGAGACCGGATGGAGTGCCCGGAAGGAGGTCTCGTGGCAAGCCTCCCAGCGTGGCCTGCCAGTCGGGGCCGCCGACCAGCAGCAGCGATCCACCGTTCTGGACGTACGACCGGAGTCCGGCGATCTGCGCCGAGTCGAGCCTGGATGTGTCCACGTTGGTAAAGACCAGAGCGTCCAGTTCGGCAAGCGCCTCCGGTGCGGTCGGGAAATTTGTGGGGGAGAGCGTTACCACATGCGCTCTGGGTGACGTTGCCGCGCGCCTCAGCCAGGACACTGCGCCGGGATCATCGGTGAGGGTGCCCACCAGCAAGTCCTCATCGGGAATGGCCTGGGGATAGGCGAGCGCCTCTCCGAGTGAATGCCCGCCCGCGCGATAGGCGATGGTGACAGAGTTTCCGACGCCGACGGCGGGAACATAGAGGGTGACCTCCTTGGTTGTCCCTGGATAGAGGTCCACCGGCTGCGTGTAGGTTTCGGACGCCTCGGTATTGCCGCGCACCACCACCTCTCCGGTCAGTACGGTGTTGCCGGTATCGGTGACTCGCGCCACAACAGGGACCCACTGCGGCCCGTTGCGGTACTGGTTGCTGAACCCGACCGATGCCTGGACTCGGACCGGAGAGGATGCAGCGGCAGCATGAGGCGCCGCCAACAGACAGAGACCCATGATGAAGGGCGCGACGCGTCTACGCACGTGGCTCTCCTCCAGTCCTTCTATCAGTTCAACGTGTGCGGGGGCGCGTCTGCAACCGAATAGCCTCTTACGAAACTCCAATGACCGGCTAAGAAAAGGGAAATGTGGGGTCCGTACCATGAGAGTGAGAGTAGTTGCTACCCCTGAGAGCGCAAGAGATCCCCGGGAGCGGGGATCTCTTGCGTTTGAAGTCCGGTAGAGTGGGTCGTGGACGACGAGACAGTTGAGGAAGGCACCGACACAGGCGTTCCGCCGGGAATCGCACCGACGCGCTTCACATTCTTCCGGGGCCACCGAGAGCCGCTCTGGGTCATCGGCCTCATTATCACCCTACCGTTGATTGCGGTGGTTGTCATCGCCATTGCCCGCTTGCTCCTGCATCTCTGACCGCAACTACACGCCGACGTCCAGGGTCCCAATTTTCAACAAGAATCCTGAGGATCCCCAGAGCGAGGCACAGCTATACGGCGGTGTAGAGATCATGTGTTCGACCTGGGGGGCCGGTTCGAGCGCGAGGTAGAAGCGTTCGGTTCCGGGTGAATCCGCGAAAGTTTCGATCGGCTGTAGCCGCACCGCGTAGGTGCGGCCGGGCTTCCAGCGGGAGGTCGGCATCCAATCAAGACCCAGTACATTGCCCTGGCAGTCGATACTATTGCCCAGCTGCTTGAAAATCACGGGCTGAAAGTTTTCGGTCAGACGGTGGGTAGCGCGCAGATAGATCGTGTATGCCATTGACGGCACCCGATGGTTGGTCATATCGGTCCTCGACGCACGGTAGCCCTCAATTTCCACTCCACGCTCCGATGCGGCCAGACGGTGTTCGATCGCGGAGGGGTCCGCCGTCATATATGAGTAAAACGCCGGAGGGATACGCTTTGACCGACTTCCGTGTTGAAGTAGGATGAGGCCGTCTCGCGCGGCGCGGACTCCCCAGCCGGGCCGATACAGGTAGCTCATCGCCGCGTCATGCAGCTCGAAGCTGGGCAACGGGTAGGTCGGAGCCTGGGCGTCCAGCAAGATGGAGCCGGCGTGAGGAGTTGGCGGGCTGGGTGGTCCGCCCGTATCGGTAAACAGGTACAGGTACCGTCGGTCGGCCAGGTGAGGATCGAGCTGATCCTGGGTGGACACAGGAACACCGGAGGGAATCAAGCGCACGAACCGGCTCTGGACCCGCTGGTGCGGGCCGATTGTGGGAAACGAAAAGCGCGGACCGAGTGGTGTAAATCCGTCGTCGTACTGGGCGGCCAGGGCGGCGACCACGATGTAGACCCCAACCAACGAGGCAGCCGTTCTGGCGTTCACTCTCTGTCGCAGCCGGTGGAGCAGGAACCGTGCTCCCAGAACGGCGGCGATCATACTCACAGCGACGAGCTCGGCCGAGTTGTCGCCCAGGGCGGAGTACATGGAAGCGGACTGGCTGGCCGCAATGAGCACGAAGGCGGGGGCGGCAATCAGCAGTGCCGGCGGGGCGAGTACGGCCAGAAACCCGGTCGGGAGCAGCAGGTGGAGCGCGAATCCTAATCTGGCCCAGGTGAAAATGACCCCCGTAATGGTGCCCGGATGGTGCAGGGCGGTGGAGATAGCGGCATGGATCCCGTGTCCGAGATAGCCGTAGCGGCTGTGAAGGTAGGACACCGTTCCCGGCGACCGGTAATGCTTCTCGATCACCAGCGCTGCCAGCACTGACCATCCCACGCCGACAACCGCCAGCGAGAACCCGACCAGGCGATCCCGGTGTACCAGCGCCACGTACAGCGCCAACATCGCCACCGTGAGGCCGATCTGCTCCTTGGTGCCCATCGCCGCCAGGCAACACAGGACGAAAGGCAGGTAGCGGCGGCGCCAGGCGAACCAGAAGGCCCAGAGCAGGAGCGGCGTGGCCAGCGAGACCGGATGAAACTCATACAGGTTGAGCGCCTCCAGCGATGGGTGTAGGAAATAGGCCGCGGCGAAGGCCACGCCCAGCCACGGGCGTCCGAGAGCATCTCTGGCCAGCAGGTAGATCGCCGCCCCACCGGAGGCAACCGAGAGCGTCTGCAGAATCAGAAGCGATTCCGGATGCGCGTAAATGAGAGAGACGAGCGCGATGACCGGGAAGAGCGCTTCGACATGGAAGGACAGTCGCGTCCTGGTCCCCCAGGCTTCGATACCGTACGGAAGTCGCATGTTGGTGAAGGAAAACGGCTGGCCGTGGATGGTGTTCCAGGTCGCCTGCGCCATATTCCCCATGTCCAGCGCGTGCATCCGAAACGACCAGTACTCCATGAGGCTGTATGCGCCGATGAACAGAACGTAGCTCAGCGTTAGGGCGCCCAGAGCGAGGAGGGGGGCTGCCGACGTCGGGCGCACGTCAGAAACCGGGGTTTCCGGGTGGCCGTCAACGACGGGATGCGACATGCCGGGTACTGCTACGAGGAAGCCCGCTGGATGCGGCGGTCGACGATCTGCGCCAGATGCAAGACGTCGGCATCGGCGAAGGTCCCGGTCACGCCCACGACCTGGACATAGGCCCGATAGCGGCCACGCTGAAAGATCAGCGCATAGTCGATCAGGTTTGCCGGCTGCCGGCCCCCGCGGAATGTGATGGCGCGGCGGACGTCGCCGAGATCGGGAGCGTTGATCGACTGGATACCCCGGGGGGCCGGCTTCGAACCCAAGAGCTGACTCACGACCCGCTGCATGTCCCAACGTGCCCCGGCCGGAGAATGCCACGCGGCCACGACATCGTCGATTTGCAGGATGCCGTTCGCCTGCTGCCTGCTGAACTGGGTTTCATATGAGCTAATGCGCCCGCGGCGCCGGAGGGCTGCGGTGCTGAGGTGGTAGGTGGCGGCGACCTGTGCATTGGAGTGGGAGGCGGCGACGGTCTCGATAAAGGACCCTCCCACATCGCTAAGGGTCAGCGTCAGGTCGGACGGCGCGCTGGCCGCCGGCCGCGGGGTGGGAAGCGCAAATGACGGCGCTGGACTTGCCCGGGCGGGCGTGACCGGAGCGGAGGTGGCCGTGACCACAACGGTACGCGTGGCGACCGGGTCGCAGCCGGCCAGGGTCAGAGCGGCCAGCAGGAGCAGGGCAACGGAGATGGCATGCATGCGTGCCATTATGCCGGTCCGGTTGAAGTACGGACGAGTCCTCTGGTAGCCTGACAACGACCAGCCGCGGGGAAGAGGGAGCCTTATTTCGCGACATCCAGTATGGCGCGTGCTGGCGATACTCGCCGGACTCGCCACGCTAGCCACGGTATCACTGCAGGGCACGCAGGCCGGGACTGCGACACCGCTGCCGGCGGTTACCAATGCAGACGGACGGCTGGGGCTCTGCGATGTGCTCCCCGGCACCGCTCCCTCCGGCGTCTCCTGGGCCCAACTGGCATCGGCCGCGGGCGCGAGCGTCAATCGCTGGGAGTTCCGGTGGGACCGGGTGGAATCTCAACGCGGCTCCTGGGATTTCAGCGCTGACGATGCGGCCGTGGCCGCGTCTCTCGGCGCCGGTCTGGAAGTTCAAGGGATCCTGATCGGTACACCCGGGTGGGCAGCGGCGCATGGGCAGAAACCGGGCAACGGCGTGCCCAGGGGGCTGTACCTGGCGCCTTCGGACACACACAATCTCTGGGCTGAATACGTGCGTGCCATGGTGACGCACTATCGAGGACAGGTCAGACTCTGGGAGATCTGGAATGAGCCGGATCTTGCCTTCTTCTGGAGCGGGACTCCGGCAGATTACCTCCGCCTCATGACGGTGGCCGACCAGGTGATCGAGACGGTAGATCCCGGCGCCACCGTGCTGATGGGCGGCATGGTCGATCCGGGGCTGAGCTTCGTCCGCAACCTGCTGTCCGGCGTCCACGGGGATGCCCCCTTCAACGCGGCCGCCTGGCACGCCTACGGACCGGCCCGGTCGGTCTATACAAACGTGGGCAACCTGCGATCCCTGCTTGCCCAGCACGGCCTGGGATCGCTGCCGATCTGGGTCAACGAGGCTGGTTTCCCGGCCTCGAATCCAAACGGAGAGCAAAGGCAGGCCGCGTTCGTGCTGCAGACGGTCGCTTATGCCTTCGCGGCCGGCGCTGCCAGAGTGCTGATCTACCGGGCCAGCGATGACGTTCTTCCCAAAACCTATGGACTGGTTGCCGCCTCCGGAGTGCCGCGCATGGGCTATGTCGCCTTTCAAGTCGCCGCGAGCCAGCTCGCGCACGTGCAGGCGATGACTTATCTGGCCGGCGCCAACGTGGAGCGGTTCACATTTTACGAGGGCAATCGGCTGGTAACCATGCTCTGGAACCGTGGCGCGGCCGATACCCGCGTGCAGCTGACTGCTTCGGGACCCACGGCCCAGGTCACCGACTGGCAGGGCAACCTGCAGACGGTCAATGCAGCAGGGGGCGCGGTCCAGCTGACGCTCCCCGGCGCGTCCTATAACACCGGCGTCGATGCCGCGAACTCGGTGGTGGGGGGCCCGCCTGCGCTGGTGGTGCAGGACAACACCACCCCGCCCGGTCTGTCCCTGGCCGGCTATGTTTCCCCGGTCAGAGGACACAACCGCCGTCTGGCTCTGTTGAATCATGGCACCGCGCCGCTAACGGTCCGCGTGAACGCCGCCTCCAACCCGCGGATGCACCAGGTGCTGACGATTCAGCCCGGTGCCCTGCAAACGGTCGATCTCGATCTCTTCGCCGGACCGAGCTACGCCGGCGCCTATACGCTTAGCTCGTCTGCTCCTCTGGTCGGCGCCGCCGGCTCGTCGCAGGTGTCTGTTCCCGCCAGCACCGCCGCCCGCGCGTGGTTCGTCGCCGCCGCCGACGGTTCCGTGTCTATCACCAACCCCGGAGCCGCGGCGGTCAAGGTTGCCGTCGCCAGCTATAGCGGGACCAAACAGAAGTTTTCGGGCTCCGTCGTCGTTACGGCCGGAAAGACGCTGGTGTGGAAGCCTCCGGCCAAACTCTCATCCGTGTTCAGGGCGCCCGCCCCGATCGTTGTCACCGGGTCAGGAGCCGCGGCCGGGCTGAACCCGTCCTGGTATGCGGTCCAGCCGCCCGCGAGTCACGTCTCGTTGTTCAATCCGCAGAAGTCTTCCGCCAACGTCGATGTCCGGTTTGTGGGCTCGGATACGGTCACCGGCCAACAATTGCACCTCTCCCCGCACCGGACGTACTCGCTCAACACCCACGATGCCACAGCGCTCGTTATATCCGCCGACCGGAAGATCGCGGCAGGGTATCGTACGGCCGCGGGGACGGCCCAGATCGCCTCGCAGCCGGGCACCGACTCCGTCATCGCCTCCACAGGCCCCCAGACCCACGTGGCCCTCTTCAATCCTTCCACCACCCCGGCGCACGTGGCTTACACCGTCCTTGCGCGCGGCTCGTCCACGGCGAAGTCCCTGGTCGTCGCGCCGGGAAGCGTCGCCACCCTCCAGGCCCGAACCTCGGCTGACGCGCCGCGTGGCGTGGTGATCCAGAGCGACGTGCCGGTGGTCGCTCAGCCCGCGGGGTGAGATGAGTCTAGCTCCGATTCGGACTGCGCATCCGTCTCCGCTGGAAGGGGCGAAGCGTCCGTCACTTCGCGCCATTCTGCGGGATCGCGCCGTGCGGGAGCCGACGATCGTGTTTCTCCTCACCCGGCTCCTGTTCGTCCTCCTCACCTACTTCGGCGTGATCCTGTTCCGCAGCGCGCTGCACGCAGCCCAGCCGTCGTTCACTCACGCGCTGATCCCGGCCTGGGACCAGTGGGACACGCGCTGGTATATCGACATCGCCAATCGCGGTTACGACTGGACCAAGGCGGCGGGAACCTCACCGACAGCCTTTTTTCCGCTCTATCCCATGCTCATCCACGCCGTCATGGCGGTCACCCATCGCTCCGGCATTACCGCCGCCCTGCTGATCTCCAACGCCGCCTTTCTGGGTGCCCTCCTGTACCTCTGGCGTCTGGTCCGATGGGAGCTGAACCCGGCCGTGGCCCGCCGGACCATTCTCTGTCTCTCCGTCTTTCCCACGGCTCTCTTCTTTTTTGCCGGGTATACCGAGTCGCTTTTCCTGTTCCTGACCGTTGCCGCGTTTTTCCACATGCGCCGTCGCGACTGGATCCTGGCCGGCATCTTCGCCGGGCTGGCCTCAGCCACGCGGGTAACCGGAGTCCTCCTGCTGGTGCCCTTTGCGTATGAGTACGCCCGTGACCGCAACTTTTCCCTCAGGTACCTGGATCGCGGCGTCATCGGACTGGTGCTGGCACCGCTGGGCCTGCTGGCGTTCATGCTGTACCTTGGCCGGGCGGTGGGAGATCCGCTGGCCTTCACTCACTCGCAGGTGGCGTGGCAGAAGGTTTTCACTCTTCAGATCTGGTCCGGCTTCCTGGAGAGTTTCCGCCAGCTACTGATCTTGCCCCACGCCTCCTTTATGGAGGCCCACAACGTCATCGAGGTGGCACTGGGCGGTCTGGCGCTGATCTGCTCGTTTTTTGCCGCGCGGCGCCTTCCCGCCGCTTACGGGCTCTACCTGCTGGCCTTCTGGCTGGTGACGCTGACCAGTCCTGCTATCGAGGGCGGATATCAGGTGCCGCTCATTTCGCTTTCTCGCTATATTCTCAGTCTCTTCCCCCTTTTCATCTGGGTGGGCATCAAGACGGAGTCGCGCACCCTCGAGGAGGGCTATCTGGTGCTGTCGGCCGGCATGCTGGCGCTGCTGACCGTGCAGTTCATCAACGGCGGCTGGGTCATTTAGAGCCGGTACTGCCGAATCCGCCGCGGGACGGCCCCGAAGTCGGTTGCTCATCCCATTCGACGCGCCCGACGGGCAGCAGCAGGCCCTGAGCGATTCGCTCCCCTCGCTCGACCGTCACCGGATCGCGGCCGATGTTATAGACGAGGATCCCGATCTCATCGTCGGGACCGCAGTAGTCGCGGTCGATGATGCCGACGCCGTTGGGAATGATCAATCCCTTCGAGCTGGGGGTACTGCTGCGGAGGGCCACGACCAGCACGTAGCCGTCGGGTACGGCAATGATGGCGTTGGAAGGAATGGCGGCGATGGCGCCGGGCGCAACCTCAACCGTCTCCCGGCAGTAAAAATCAAAACCCGCCGCTCCCTCGGTCGCGTAGCGCGGTAGAGGAAGCGACGGGTCGACCCGGGTAATTGCTACCCGCATTCGATCAGAGCGGCGGGTTGAACTGGTTGTAGTTAAATTTCTTCGGCGGAACGAATGGAGGCCCAACCTCGATCTCGACGTCGGTATGGGCGTGAAGCTTGATCTTCCGAGGATCGCCGGTGTATGGCTTCTCGTCGACAAAGACCTTCATAGACTCGCCGGGCTTGACGCTGGCCGAGGCGACCTGCGTGCGGCTGAGCGGCTTGCCCCAGATATCGAAGAAGTTGCCCAGCTCTGGAATGATCTTGTGCGGTGACTCGATGTGAATCACGCCGTACGACGGGCTGTGGGTGTGAGTCCAGGTCAGGCAATCGTGGTTCAGGTCATACCCGATGTTCGGAGACACCGGGATGCTCTTGCCATGGTCGAGGATAGTGAGGTGCGCGTGAACGTGATAAAAGCCGGGCGAAATCATCTCGTTGTACGAGCACTTGACCGGCCCGTAGGCGACACCGGCGACCGGCGTGAATTCCGCCTCCGCAGTGGCGGTGGCGGAAACCTGGCCGCTGGATTCAGCTCGCCCCTGGGTCAGCAGGAGCACGCCGACGACGGCGATGACTACGGCTGCCATGACGACGCCGGCAATGAGAGCCGTGCGTGAGGTATTCGTGGTGTGCTTTTGCGCGCGTTCGGCGTCGCGGCGCTGCCGCTGGCGGCGTGCCTGCCGGCTTTCGCGTCCCATTCAGTAACTCCCTTGGCAATCATGAGCGGGCCCCCAGGCGGGAGCCCGCATCCGCATGACTATACCCTGGTATGACCTGTTTATGCCAGGGGTAAGAGGAACGAGGTTCGTGCGTCGTCACGCCAACTTCATTGACATAAGTATGAAGGCAGGGGGCGTTAGAGGCCGGTGACCGGCAACGTTCTCACGTGGCCGGAGTCGAGATCGATGGTGCGGATGGCGTGGTTGTTGGTGTCGGCGACGTAGATGATGCCGCCGTTGATGTCGAGACCTCCGGGCTGATTGAATCGCGCGTTCTGAGGAGGGCCGTCGAGAAGGCCGGTCTGTCCGCTTCCGGCCAGGGTCGAGACCTGCGCAGCGCTCAGATCGATGTGGCGGATGCGATTGTTGTAGGTGTCGGCGACGTAGGCGGAGCTTGAATCGACGGACACGCCCTGATCGTGCTGGAAGAGGGCTGCGGCGGTAGGGCCGTCCACCTCCCCCCAGACGAAGAGCCCCTGTCCGACCACGGAGCCAACGTCATCTCGTTCCAGGTCAGCTCGACGAATGGCTTGGGTTTCGGCGCAGGCAATGTAGAGCCCACTGCTGGAGGCGGCGATCCCCATGGGCTGCGCCAGCCAGGCGCTCTGCCGCGTGCCATCGCGTAGCCCCTCGTGCCCGGTTCCTGCCCACACACCGGCGGTGCCCTCATCGGGATTGAACGCCCAGACCTGGTGTGTCCCGGCCATGGCAATGTACAGGGTCCCGTTCACCAGCATGAGATCCCAGGGGGAGGACAGCGACGTCTCCCGCGCCGGCCCGAAACGGACCAGGCGCCGGAGCTGCTCTCCGGTTCCGGCAACAGTTCGGACAGTCTCCGTCGCAAGATCCACTGCTCGGATGGCGTGGTTCTCCGAGTCGGCGACATAGAGGATGTTCCGGTCGCTGTCGAGGGCCATCCCCTGCGGGCCACGGAAGGTGGAACTCTGCCAGTCTCCGTCGTCCAGGCCCTCGTCGCCGCTTCCCACGACCGCCGACACCGCGCCCTCAGCATCGCCAATCAGAATTCGGTTGTGACCGGAATCGGCGATAAAGAGCCGGTCCGCCGTTGCCAGCACTTTTCCGGGAAAGGAGAGCCCCGAGGGAGGGCGCGTTTCCAGCGTTACCTGCACATCGAGTGGCGTGCGATCGAGCAGCCCGTTCGGCTCCAGCTCCGCGATGAGCCCGTCCATGGCCGAGGCCAGTGCCTCATATGGCGCCTCCCCCGCATGCCGGCCGATGACATAGCCGTCGGGAGAGATGAAGATGAGCGTCGGCCAGGCGTTGACCGCGTAGCTGTCCCACACCTGCATGTCCGGGTCATTCAGGACCGGGTGCCGGATTCGGTTGCGGTTCACCGCGGCCCGGACGCCCTCGACGTCGCGCTCCGCCGTGTATTTCGGGGAATGGACGCCGATCACCACCACCTCGGTCTGATATCGCTCTTCCAGCTTCCCCAACTGGGGAAGTTCATGCAGACAGTTGATTCAGCCGTAGGTCCAGAAGTCGAGGACGACGATCTTACCCCGGAGCTGAGCCAGAGTGAGGGGTGGGCAATTGACCCAGGTCTGATCCGCGGGGAAGTCGGGAGCGCGAACGGGACCGGCGTACGGGTTCATGGGACGCTCAATGCTCCTGGGCCCAGGTATCGGCGGGTGGGATCTCGTCGCCACCGTCGTCCCGGGGCACCGGTGTCACGTCGAGGAGGGCGTCGATCTCCTCTCGGCGGTAGAGGCGCTGCCTCCGGATGCCCTGGCGGTAGCTGGTGATGAGCCCGCGATTGACGTAGGAGTACAGCGTGGCGGGCTTGACGCCCAGAGCCGCGCAAGCTTCTTCAGCCGTGTAGTACTCGGCGCCACCTATGACCACCACTGCAGTCCGCACCTCCGCTCTGTCTCATGCTACGGTCATCGGCACCGGCACTCAAACTCCATGGAGGCCTGTAGATAACCATCGAGTTTCATTGCCTATAATCAAGTTCCATGGCAAGATTGAATTGAGGGTCAGGGACAAGGAGCGAACGATGTCAGTTTCCGCGACGCAGGGATTGGAAGAGGTGGTAGCCGCCGACACGGCCATCTCGTGGATCGACGGTCGGGCCGGGGAGCTGCGCTACCGCGGCTACCCCATTGGCGAGTTGGCGGAATCCTCCAGCTTCGAGGCGGTAGCGTATCTGCTCTGGAACGGCGACCTGCCCGGCGCTCAGGAGCTGCGCGCGCTCCGCGAAGAATTGCGAGCCCGGCGCATGGACCGTGTGAACGTCCTCGAGCTGGTTGCGTCGGTCCCGCTATCCGGACACCCGCTCGACGTTATCCGATACGCCGTGTCCAGAGATTCGCTCAGCAATCCGCTGGCGTGGGACAACGGCCCTGAGGCCAATCGTCGCAAGGCGGTGGACATGGCCGCCTGGTTTCCGCTGGCGGTCGCGGCATATCACCGCCGCCGGGCCGAGCTGGACCCGATCACCCCACGTCCCGACCTCGATACCGCCGGCAACTTCCTGTACATGCTGTATGGCCAGGTGGCCTCGCCCGAGTCGACGAGGACACTGGATACCGCGCTCATCCTGCACGCGGATCACGAGCTGAACGCCTCCACCTTTGCCGCCCGGGTAACCATCGCCACCCAGTCGAACCTCCATGCCGCCATCGCCTCGGCACTGGGCACGCTCACGGGGCCGCGCCACGGCGGCGCCAGCGAGCGCGTCATCACCATGCTCGAAGAGATCGGAACCGCGGAGAATGTCGGGCCGTGGGTGCGGGAGCGTCTTGCGCGCCGGGAACGGATCATGGGCTTCGGCCACCGCGTCTACCGAACGGTCGATCCCCGGTCCCGGCACCTTCGGGCGATGGCGGAAACCGTTCTGACCGGCTCGGAGCAGGAGGCGTGGATCGCGATCCTGGATGAGCTGGCCCGCGTCATGGCGCGCGACAAAGATCTCTATCCTAACGTCGATCTCTACGCCGCCGTGGTGAATCGAGCGCTCGGCATTGACCCCGACTTCTATACCTCGATCTTCGCCATCAGCCGCATTGTCGGCTGGACTGCACACGCGATCGAGCAGCTCAGCGGCCGCATGATCCGGCCGACAGCCAGGTACACAGGGCCCGGGCTGCGGCACGTGCTTGAGTACCGCGGTAACCGGACTGCGGGCTGAAGCCCTCGGCTACGCTCTTTCCCCGCTCCGTCCTGTACGACCGAGCGGGAAATAGCCCGCCCTTTTCCCGGGCGCGCCGTTCAACGGCTAACAGTGGCCTTGCAGGTGAAGGTGTTGGTGGCGCCGAACTGGTACTTATAGGGCTCGTCACCGGAGAGGAAATCGAAGACGCCGGCCTTCTCTTCGATGGCATCCTGCATGGAGAGGGCGACGGCGGCGATGCCGGGGCTGTGGGCCGAGTGCGCCGGGTCGTAACCAGAGTTGTAGAGGAGATAGCGATCCCGATAGAGGAAGGACATCGTCGCCGCGATATCCTGGCCCTCGCGGCTGAAAACGTTGAGCCGCAGGTACCCGAGCTCCAGCATCGCTTCAGACAGCGAGCGAAAGTAGTCACGCATTGCCTGGGTCATGAATCGCTGCTTCTCGCGCGCGCTCGCTTCGTGCAGCTGGAAGAAGATGGGCAGGTCGCGGTCGAGGTCGGCCACGGTCTCAACACGCCGCCAATTCCACTCCGCGCCTTCCTGCGCACGCCGAAGCTTGCGGCGAATCTCGTGCCTCTGCTTCTTGGACAGCATCTGCAGATAGCCGTCCCAGCTGCTACACAGGAGAGCCACCGGACACACGTCGTCCTGGCCGGCTTCGAATTGCGTGCCCGAGGCAACATCTTCGAGTGCGTCCAGGAGCGGCGAGCCGGAGGGCACGTGACGCAGCGACAGGGCGTCCCACCGCACCTCGCGCAGGGCGCCCTCCCAGAGTGACCGCAGGACTTCGCGCGCCTGTCCCTTGAGTGCCAGGCCGTCCATGTAGTCCATCACGTTCCAGTCGCCGGAAAGGGTCAGGATTCTCTTGCCGTCCTGCACCTCTATCTGCAGGGGCAGCAGCCCGGTAAGCTCGCCGTCGGCATTGCGCGACGAGACCAGGTATGCCTCGCTGGAGGCGAAGTGTTGTCGCCAGACGCGATGCCAGATGGATGTGAGGAAGAGCCGATTGTCGTAGCTCTGAGCGAGGAGGCTGTCCCACTCGGGCGCCACCCGGTCAAATTCGGTGTCGTCTCGTACCTCGACCGGCACGTCGGTCGCGCAAGTCATCGCCACTCCTTTCATCCCGCTTCATCCTACCCGACGCCCGTGCATGGCATGGTCCGTGCTGCGTGGCGAGCAGACTCGACACCGAGGAGGATGGAGCGCATGATCAACCAGCGGACCGAGGGACTCACAGTGCGAACGGCGGTGGGTGGAGAGCCCGAGGCCACCTGGACCGATGCCGGCGGCCAGCTCTGGCAAACCGACGAGATCTTGAGCCAGTGGCCGCAGGAAAGGCTCAATGCTCCGGCCGGCTGGGCTGAGGGAGCGATGGGCATGCCGGCGGTCACCAGCGAGGGCAAGACCGTCCTCACCATGCTGCCTCCCACCGGCCAGGAAATTCCCGACGTCCCGGTTGTCGAGCCGGATCGCTAGGCTTCTCGTTTCAACATGGTCACAGGACTATGATGGGTTGACGATGACCGCTAACTTCTGGGTGCTGATCGCTGCCTTTTTCGTCATCAAGCTGGCGCTGTTTGGCCCGCTGCTGTACTTTGTGTTTCGCGATGAGATCGAGACATATCTCAGGAACAGGAAAACGAAGTCCTCGGTGCCGCGGTGCGTGTACTGCCAGTCGGTCTGGACAACGGCGGTGGGCGAGGGTGAGCCGCGCTGGGACGGCGAGGAGTTGGTGATGACCACAACCTACGAGTGCCAGCACTGTCACCTGCCGTTCTGGCATGTCGAGCGCGTGCCGATGGTGACGCCGTCGAAGCGCTAGTCTGCTGATGGACGACGAGCAGCGCTCCAACCGTGAGAAAAAAGTAGAGGGACGTGCCAGGCGGCACCGGTACAAGCAGGGGACGCGCGCGTATCTGCACGCCATGACCAATAGCGTGGCGCGCCGTCTCGACAGGGCCCGCGCTAAAGCCGACGATACCGAGAAAAAGTAGCACAAACGTCCTCAAATTCTGATACAATTGGACTTGTCCGTCCTCCCCATCTCCCGGGCATAGCCTGCATTTCTTCCGGGGAGACGCCTTGCCTATGACACGCGAAACAATTCACATTCAGGGTGCCCGCGAGCACAACCTGAAGAACGTTGATCTGGTGATTCCGCGGAATCAACTGGTCGTGTTCTCCGGGATCTCGGGATCTGGTAAGTCCAGCCTGGCGTTCGACACCATCTTCGCCGAGGGACAGCGGCGCTACGTCGAGTCGCTTTCCGCCTATGCCCGGCAGTTCCTGGGCCAGATGGACAAGCCCGATGTCGATTACATCGACGGGCTATCGCCCGCCATCAGTATCGACCAGAAAAGCGCCAGCCATAACCCACGATCGACGGTTGGCACCGTCACTGAAATCTACGATTACCTGCGCCTGCTCTATGCGCGCGCCGGGCATCCTCACTGCCCGAAGTGTGGCCGCGAAATCGCGCGGCAGACCGTGGAGCAGATCGTGGACGAAGTCCTATTCATGCCGCCTGGAACGCGGGTCGTGATCATGGGACCGGTGGTACGCGGCCGCAAAGGGGAATATCGTCACATCTTCGAGGACGCCCGCCGCGCTGGATATGTGCGAGTCCGTGTGGACGGGGAGATCCGCGACCTCTCCGAGGACATCACTCTGGACAAATACAAGCAGCACTCGATCGAGATTGTGGTTGACCGTATGGTCATTCCCGGTGCTGATGCCGATCCGGCGGCCTTGCACAGCGACCGGTCGCGCATGGCGGATTCGATCGAGAACGCGCTCAAGTTGGGTGAGGGAATGGTCATGGTGCAGGAGATGGGTGGTGAGGAGCGGCTGTTCTCCGAGCACTTTGCCTGTGTCCATTGCGGCGTCTCCCTGCCCGAGATAGAGCCACGAACGTTTTCCTTCAACAGCCCGCACGGCGCCTGCCCGGTCTGCACCGGGCTCGGAACCCGCATGGAACTGGACCCTGATCTGGTCATCCCCAACAAGCACCTCAGCCTGGCGGAGGGGGCGGTTCAGCCGTGGGCACGGGCCGGCACCTCCAGCCCCTATTACATGTCCCTGCTGGAGGGCGTCGCCTCGCACTACGGGTTCGATGTCAGGACGCCGGTCGAGCAGCTTTCTCCCGAGCACGTGCACGCCATCCTTCACGGCAGCGGCGGCGACACCGTCACGGTGAAGCGCGGGCGTCACACCATGCACATTCACTTCGAGGGGGTTCTCCCCAACCTGGCGCGGCGGCACCGGGAGACGGAGAGCGACTTCATGCGCAACGAGATCGAGCAGTACATGACCTCGGTCCCCTGTCCGACCTGTCATGGGGCTCGCTTGAAGCCGGAGAGCCTGGCGGTGACGGTGGGTGGACGTTCGATCGTAGCGGTCACGTCCATGTCGATTCGCAAGGCGGCGCGCTACTTCGCGGCCATCGTCGGTGACGCATCCCTGGAGGAGGGAGAAGTTGATCTCTCGGAGCGGGAGCGGATCATCGGCCGGCAGATCATCAAAGAAATTCGGGCCCGGCTGCAGTTTCTGCTGGACGTCGGACTGGACTACCTCACGCTGGATCGAACCGCGGCCACCCTGGCCGGCGGCGAAGCCCAGCGGATCCGGCTGGCCACGCAAATTGGGTCTGGCCTGATGGGCGTGCTCTATATCCTGGACGAGCCGAGCATCGGCTTGCACCAGCGCGACAACGCCCGGCTCATTCAGACCCTGCTCCATCTCCGCGATATCGGCAACACCCTGATCGTGGTCGAGCATGACGAGGACACCATCCGGGCCTCCGATTATGTGGTGGATATCGGTCCGGGAGCGGGAGAGCACGGCGGCCACGTGGTGGCCGAGGGGACGCTGGAGCAGATTCTGCGCTCGCCGGACTCGGTGACGGGACAGTTTCTGAGCGGCAAGCGCCAGATCCGCGTCCCACCGCGGCGCCGGACCGGAAACGGCCAGGAGGTCGTGGTCCGTGGCGCGCGCGAGAACAATCTCAAGGATATTGACGTATCCTTCCCGCTGGGGAAATTCGTGGCGGTGACCGGCGTGTCCGGCTCCGGCAAGAGCACCCTGGTCAACGAGATCCTGCACAAGAGCGTGGCGCAGCGGCTGCACCGCACCCGCGAGCGTGCCGGGCTGCACAGCGATGTCGAAGGACTGGATCATCTGGATAAAGTCATCAACATTGATCAGTCGCCCATCGGACGTACGCCGCGCTCGAACCCAGCGACCTATACAGGCGCCTTTACCCCCATCCGGGAGATGTTCGCGTTGGTGCCGGAAGCCAAGATCCGTGGGTACAAGGCGGGAAGATTCTCGTTCAACGTCAAGGGCGGCCGCTGTGAGGCCTGCAAGGGAGAGGGCATCATTCAGATCGAGATGCACTTTCTCCCCGACGTCTACGTCCCATGCGAGATCTGCAAGGGCAAGCGGTACAACCGCGAAGCGCTGGAGATCAAGTTCAAGGGCAAGACTATCAGCGACGTGCTGGACATGACGGTGGATGAGGCGGTCGAGACATTCGAGAACATGCCGTCCATCGCCAACAAGCTTCGCACCCTTCGCGATGTCGGCCTGGGGTACATCAAGCTGGGCCAGCCGGCCACGACCCTCTCGGGTGGAGAGGCGCAGCGGATCAAGCTGGCGACCGAGCTGAGCAAGCGGGCCACGGGCAAGACGCTCTACATCCTGGACGAGCCGACCACCGGCCTCCATTTCGCCGACGTGGAAAAGCTTCTCCTGGTTCTCAACCGCCTGGTGGATGCCGGGAACACGGTGGTCGTGATCGAGCACAACCTGGACGTGATCAAGACCGCCGACTGGCTGATCGACCTGGGCCCGGAGGGAGGCGACGCTGGAGGCATGCTGGTCGCGGAGGGAACGCCCGAGGAGATCGCAGCCCGGCCGTCCTCGTATACCGGGGAGTTCCTGCGACCGATTCTCGGGCTCGATCGCCGCGCCCTGGCGGGCTAACTGGTCGAGCGGAGCTGCACCGTCACCGTCCGCGGATAGGCTGCCTCGACCTGGAGCCCCTTCCGCGTGGATTTCACGATGGGGTGAAGCTGATAGACGCCCGGTCCGTAACCGCTTAGATCCACGGTCGCGACCGTGGAGCGGGCTACGTTGTGCAGGGTGTTGGCCGGACCGGAGACGGTTACCAGGACCCGCGCTGGAATGGTGTGCATGACGAGTCCGGGGGTAACGTTCCTCGGCTGGATTCCGATTTCAACCGACGTGCTGGACTGGATCGGCGCGATGCGCACCTTGACGGTGACCGAACCTGTCCGGGATGTGACGCCGTGAGGCAGGTTGATCTTGACCGTCTTCTTGAAGCTGCCGCCGCCACGGTGGTTGACGGAGATGGCGCTGGTTCGCACTGACGAGATCTTTCGCAAGGCCGCAGGCGAGCCACTGGCAGCTATCTCCGCCGGATTGACCTGGACCCCAGCGACGCCGAACCCCTGCTTGGGAAGTCCACTGAAGTTGACCAGGACAGGGAGCGTCCGGTAGCTGGAGAACGGCTGGACCGAGGCGGTCACATGGGCCTCGCTGGGCTGCAGCGTCAGTTGTCCCGTGACCTCGCTGCCCGTGCTATTGACCGGATTCAGCCTGTATACCCCGGAAACCGTGGACTTGAGCCCGGCCAGGTAGATATATGCCGCCACCTGTGTAACCTGTGCCACCAGGTTGGAGGGGCCGGAGACCGTGACGCTTTTCGGCCTGAAAGAGATGCTGGACCCGTATCCGGAGGGCGGGTGCGTCATGACTTCGACCTTGATGGGCACGCGCCGTGTCTCCTTCCGCACCAGCGTGACCGGAATGGTCGACGGGTGCTTGCTCACCACGTCTATTCCGGGATCCGCCACGACCTGCACCGGCACTTGATGCGAGCCTGGCTTCAGCCCCGTAAGATCCACGAAGGCATGGAAGCTGGCCGGGACGACGGGCGTATTTGGATCTGTCCGCCGGATGCGCAGATAGACGACTCCCAGGCTGTCGTTGGTAATGGCCAGGCCCTGTGGCAGCGTGGACAGGTTGATGGGCAACGGTTGGGGGTAGTCCTGGACCAGGCGAGGGTTCTCGCGGTTACTGATGTAGAGCCAGAGGGCCATGGCGAGAACCAGCGATAGCAGCAGACGAAGCAGTGACTCTCGAGACCAGATCCAGCGGAACTGCTGACCCGCGCTGACGGCGGTGGTGCCGAAGGTTCTGGCCCGGGGAAAGATGCTGCGCCCGTTGCCGTTTCGGGCTCGTTCTGCCACCTAGGCGCTCGCTTCCCACGGGCGCGGCTGCCCGGTGGAGGTCTGTAGATGGGTGTGGTAAAACGCATCCAGGAATCGCGCCAGCCGCTCCATGGGAATCCTCTCCGTCAGGTGGCCGGCGCGTGCCAGGGAAATGATGCCGGTCTCCTCGGACACCACAACACAGGCCGCGTCGGTCTGCTCCGTGATGCCGATGGCCGCCTGGTGACGTGTTCCATGACCGAGCGCGGCGGGGTTGTCGGAGAGAGGCAGCACGCAGCCCGCCGCCACTAGCCGATCTCCCCGCACGATGACGGCACCGTCGTGGAGTGGAGAGTGAGGGAAGAAGATGGAGACCAGGAGGTCGCTGGTGACTTCGCCGTCGACGCGTGTCCCGCTGCGGACAAAATCTTCCAGGCCGGTGTTGCCCTCCAGCACGATGAGCGCTCCGTACTGGCGCTCCGCCAGGCGGACGACGGCGTCGATCAATTCATCGGCGCTGGACGGCTGCAGCGGCGTGGATAGGGTGGCCAGCGGCCGGTTGATCAGCGCGCTGGTACGGCCCACCTGCTCCAGGGCCCGCCGCAATTCCGGTTGAAAGATGATGGGGAGCGCGACCAGAAGGACCAGCGGCGAGTTGCTGAGGAGCCAGTCCACCATGGTGAGGTGAAAGGTGGCGGCGGCCAGGGAGAAAAAGATGAACAGCAGGATGATGCCCCGGAGCACCTGATCCGCGCGTGTCCCGCGCACCAGCATGAGGATTCCGTAAAACAGCAGGGTAACGATGCCGATGTCGAGGGCGCTGGACGGCGTGAAGCGTGAAAACGCAGAGACGATTTGCGAGATAAGATCTGCCACCGGAGGCTCCCTGAGAATAGCGGCCATCCCGGTCGCTGCACGCCGAAGTATACCAGTGTCAAATGGCAGAATATGGCGTCGTGAAAACAATTACGGCGATCGAAACGCAGCGCCGCGACCCCGAGCGCGTGAACGTGTACCTCGACGGGGAGTTTGCTTTCGGATTCAGCGCGCTGGTCGCAGCCGGCCGCGGACTGGTCGAAGGACGGACCCTCACTCCAGAGGAGATCGAGTCGCTCCGCTCCGAGGACGATGTGGAGAAAGCATTCAATGCCGCGCTGAACTTTCTCTCGTTTCGGCCCCGGAGCCGGCGCGAAATTGAGAATTACTTTCGGCGCCGCAAGCTGGAGCCGGACGTCGGGGCTGCCGTGGTTGAGCGGCTGGAGCGCATCGGTGTGCTTGACGATCGCGAGTTCGCGCGCTACTGGGTGGAGAACCGACAGACCTTCCGCCCCCGCGGAACGCGGGCGCTGAAGGCAGAGCTTCGGCAGAAGGGCATCGAGTCGGAGATCATCGACGACACCCTGGCGGATCTGGGCGACGAGGAGGAGACGGCCTACCGGGCCGGCATGAAGAAGGCGCGGTCGTACAGCACCGCGGACGAGCGCGAGTTCTTCCGCAAGATGCTGGGATTCCTGCAACGCCGCGGCTTCCCGTTCGGACCGGCGGCGTCCGCATCGCGGCGCATCTTCCAGGAGCTCACGTCGACCGAGCCGGAGACGGACCTCCCTGCGAGCGACTAGCCGGCCGGCGCCACGCGCTCGCCGGCTGCGTCGAACCAGCGCAGCTTGTCTTGCTGCGGCCGGATTGAGATCGGCATATTGGGGCGGGCGGGAAAATCGTTGCGTGTGAGCAGCTTGAGCTGCTGGCGTCCCACGCTGACGGTGAGAAGCAGGTCGGCGCCAAGCGGCTCGACAACCTCTATGCGGGCAGGCATGGTGCTGGGCTCCTGCTGGTCCCAGACGTCGATACTCTCGGCCCGGATCCCCACCGTCACGTCACCCCCTGCCAGATCGCGCACCGCGTCCGGCGCGTCGAGTGGCTGACCGCCGAGATCGACAGTGGTGTGGCCGTTGGCGCTGACGACGGTCGCATCGAGGAAGTTCATGGGAGGCATCCCGATAAAGCCGCCGACAAAGGTCGTCGCGGGCATGTCGTAGACGTCCATGGGTGCTCCGACCTGAATGATGCTCCCGCTCCGCATGACCGCGATGCGATCTCCCAGACTCAACGCTTCGACCTGATCGTGGGTGACATAGATGGTCGTGGTATTGAGCTCCGCGACCAGCTTCTTCAGCTCGGCCCGGAACTGGAGCCGCAACAGTGCATCGAGATTGGAGAGCGGCTCGTCCATGAGCAGCACGGCGGGCTGCATGACGATGGCACGAGCCACGGCGACGCGCTGCCGCTGGCCGCCGGAAAGCTGGGAGGGGTAGCGCTGGAGGAAGTCACCCAGCTGGACCAACTCGGCGGCATGGTGGACCCGTTGCTGGATCTCCGACCTGGACACGTGCTGCATGCGGAGACCAAAGCCGATGTTCTGGAACACGCTCATGTGCGGGAAGATAGCGTAGCTCTGGAAGACCATGGCGATCTGGCGCTTGCGCGGCGGCAGGTCGGTGACGTCAGTGCCGCCGATCGCGATGCGGCCGGAGTCGGGGCGCTCCAGTCCTGCCAGCAGGCGCAGCAGCGTGGTCTTCCCGCATCCGCTCGGTCCCAGCAGCACCATGAACTCACCGTCTCGCACCGTCAGATCCACGTCACGAACGGCAGGCTCCTGGCCCCGCGCGTAGGTCTTGCGAATCTGTTGAATCTGAATGTCTGCCACGGCGACCTCGATTATTTGGTGACCTGTCCCCAACCGGCGACAAGGTAGCGGCGAATGAAGAAGATAAAGACCATGGACGGCACGATCAGTATGACGGCCGCGGCAAAGCTGAACTGGAGCGGCGCGATATTCAGGCTGGTCAGCACCAGCGCCGGAAGGGTGTGATTCTGCAGGGTGAGGATCGAGGCGGCAAAGACTTCGTTCCAGGACCCGACAAAGGTGAAGAGCGCCGCTGCCGCCAGGCCCGGGAGCGCCATGGGGAGGGAGATGCGGAAGAAGGCGCCGATGCGGGTGCATCCGAGTGTGGTGGCCGCCTCCTCGAGGTCGACGGGAACCCCGTAGAAGACGGCGGCAGTGATCAGGATAGTCACGGGAAGGCCCATGGCGGTGTGCACCAGTCCGACACCGGGGGCCGTGTCGTACAGGTTCCACGAGAGGAAGGTCACGGCCAGAGGAATGGAGAGGATGATGACCGGGAAGGACCGGGTGGCCAGCACGATGAGTTGAAGCACGTTCTTGCCGGGAAACGTGTAGCGGGCGATGGCATACCCCGCGGGTGCTCCCAGGATCAGCGAGACGGCGACAGCGATAATCCCGACCTCGACGCTCATCTTGAAGGCCTCCGGGACGCCCTGATAGTGAAGGAAGAAGGAGAGCGTGTCGAAGGATAGGTTCTGGGGAACCAGCGGCTTGGGGAAATCGTAGACGGAGTTCTGCGGGCCGATGGACGCCGCGAAGATGAAGTAGACCGGAATGAGAAGGAAGAGCGTGATCAGGAGGGCTGCGGCGTAGAGGAGTGCCAGGCGAAGGCCGTGCCGGCTCATCGCGTCGCTCCGGCGATCTCCGCTTTGTTGCGGACAACCGTCAGGTAGAAGGCGGTAGTCAGCACGGAGAGAACCAGGATGACGATGGAATAGGCAGCCGCGATGTTCGGGTTCTGGTAGCTGTGATACCAGTTGTACGCCTGGGCGCCCAGGACCGGCAGATTGCTCCCCACCAGCGCCAGGATGACGGCGAATACCTGGATGGCGAAGATGGTGCGGAGAATCAGGGCCACGCGAATGCTGGGCTTGAGCAGGGGCAGCGTGATGCGCCAGAGACGCTGCCAGAACGTGGCGCCAAAGACGTCTGCCGCCTCTCCGAACTCCCTGGGTATACCCTGCAGCCCGCCGAGAAGGATAAGCATGACGAGCGATGTCGATCGCCAGATCTCGGCCACGACACACACGGCGAAGAGGGAGAAAGTGTTCTGATAGCTGAGGAACTGATAGCCGTATTGGGACAGGCCAAGATCGTGCAGGATCGAGTTGAAGTAGCCGTTCTGGGTGTAGATCGACAGCCAGACGATCCCGGCGGCGAGATCGGATATCGCCAGCGGAATGGTCCAGACGTACAGGAAGAATTGCTGGCCTCGTAGCCCGGTGTTGATGATCAGTGCCATCGAAAATGCGAGGCAGAACTCCAGCGGAATAATGCTAACCATGAAGATGAGCGTGTTCTTGACCGACGGCCAGAACGTGTACTCATGGGTCATCTGATAGAAGTTGTAGCTGGTGAGGGTGTTGTTCGGGCCCTCGAAGGCGAGATGAATGGCCTGGATCGCGGGCCAGACGACGAACACGCTCAGGAAGAAGACCGACGGTGCCAGCAACAGGTACGGGGCGACCGCTTCGACCCGGGGACGTCGGCGAGAGGGAACCGAGGGGGAGGAGGTTACCTCCTCCCCCCAGGCTCCGGCTGTCTCTACCCGACTGGACACGGGCCCTTACTCGGCTTGTCCGGGTACCAGCATTTTGCTCCGGCTTGCTGAACCAGGCCCGCCATGATGGAGCCCTCGTCGTTGAGCACGGACTGGATCGGCTGATTCTGGATCAGTATTCGGTTCCAGGTGTCCAGGTACACCTTGTTGAAGGCGGCGTTCTGCGCGCCCAGGCCCACCGGCACCAGCGCCGGAATGCTGCCCTTCGCATTCTGCTGCGCCTTGACCGCCAGCGACTCGGTCCAGGTCCCCGTGTCCAGGGTAGCGGGAATAGGAGCCCTGGTGGCCGGGAAAAAGGCGAGGCGTTTGAGGATGTTGATCTCCTGGGTGTTCTGGGTCAGGTAGTCGATCACTTTTTCAGCGGCGGCCTTATTTGCTGCTCCCTTGGGGATCGCGAGACCACCCAGGACGACCATGTAGCCCAAACCCCTTGGTCCTCGCGGCGCAGGCACCAGCACCATATCGTTGGCGTCCTGGCTGGCGGCGTTGATGAGGCGAGCCACGTGGTCCCAGGCGATCCAGACCTCGCCTGAGAGCAGCGGATCCTGCATGAAGGAGTAGCTGGTGGACTGCGGGTTGGTCACCGCCCACAGCTTCTTCATCATCTGCCAGGCTTTGACGGCGCTCTTGGACTTGAAGGTCCGAACCACACCTTTGGTGTAGGAGGGGTACAGATATCCCTGCATGAAGCGGTGAATCAGCCCGGCGACCGGGAAGCCGATCATGGCCCGGCCCGTCTTCTTCTTGATGTTCTGTCCCCAGGCCACCAACTGGTCGTAGGTGAGCTTATTGACCTTGGCGCCCTTGGGCAGGTAGGGCAGGGCTCTGCGATTGACCCCGAGGACGTAGGTGGCCGTGATCCAGGGGATGAAGTAGTGCTTGTTCTTGGACCCGAGCTTCGACAGGTTGATGAAGCTCTGCGGGAATCCCCGCTTCTTGAGCTTGTTCATCAGCGGGGTAAGGTCCTGGAGCATGCCGTCGGCGGCAAGCGGCTCGAAGTCGCTCTGCAGGCCGGCAAGCACGTTGAACTGGACCTTATTGGACTTGACCTGGGACTCCACCTGCGTGAAGTAGGTCGAACTGTCGGCCGCAGGTACAAAGCTGACCGAGGCCGGCGAGTTCGCGAGGATAACGTTCCTGAACGTGGTGGCCTCGTCCACGGGCGTGAACTGGGTTGAGTAGATGGTCACTGCCGTATCGGCGCCGGCCGGAGTGGCGTCGCGCGGGATGGACGCCAACAGCAGAGCCACCACGCCGATCACGATAGCAACGCGGGAAAGCCAGAGCTTGGTCACTGACATCTCCTTCCAGGGATTGAAAGTTGCCACGATCCCCTGGCCAGCGTCTGCCCAGTGACGCTGGTTGCGGGCCACTCTCTACGGGATGGCTGCACGCCGACCTGGGTTTCCCAGCGCGTCCTCTGCTTCTCCTCCTTGGGCCGGTATCGACCCAGATCCTCGCGTCCATTCCCTGAAGATCAATGCACATCGTACAGCGAGTACCGCGACCGGTCAAGCGGGTGCGGGCCTCGTTTTTGCAGTAGGGGCGATGTACACTCGCTGGCCTGAGATGTAGGGGCGAGGTGCAATCGCCCGCTGTGCCACAGCACAGCTTCCGGTGCCCGCCACGCAGGGATGACGTTCTCGGGAACTGGCGGGCCCTTCCGGGTTCGCCCCATTGCGACTTTCGGGGTGCCCACCGCAGGGGGTCGAACCCCGAAAGCCACGGCGAGTGGAATCGGGGGATCGGCCCCGACCACACCTGTGGCGCGAAGGCATACTCTGGAGATGCATGCACCGAAGCCGCTCTGTGGAGCGGCGGGCGATTGGAAATCGCCCCTACATTTCAGCGGAGTGCACATCGCCCGTACATCTCAGCCGATCGCAAATCGGCCCCTACATCTCAGCCGAGTGCACATCGTCCCTACATCTCAGCCGAGTGCAAATCGCCCCTACAGTTCTACTGCAAAAACGTGAGTCACGCCCGGTCAAAGGTTTTACGTAGGTGTCAATCCGGATCGTGTGCTATAGGTCTGACTTCCACCAACCCTCCGGCCGGCCAGCTCCGGGCCACCTCGACCGCTTCGTCAAGCCCCGGTACCTCGATGACGGCGTAGCTGCCGATGGCCTCCTTCGATTCCACGAACGGCCCGTCATTCACCACCGGCACCCGACTCTTGCCCGCTGGTCCCAGCACGACCGTCTTGGCGGTCGATTGTCCCTGCAGGCGTCTGCCCTCAACGATGCGGCCGGCCCGGGCGTGCTCGCCGAACCAGCGGCCAATACGGGCGACCGCATCCTCCCGGTCGGATTCCGGCATCGACATCCACGCGTGCTCGTCGGCGGCAAACAAGAGAAGGTACTTCATGCGACTCACTCCTTTATCGTCGGCCGTGACACCCAGAGATGACAGCCTCTACTTCAAGGACGAACAAGAGTCCCCGTCACGCGACAATTAGTCGGAGCTCTGGCCGCTGTCGGCTGCATATCCCGCGCGTGCCTGCAACCGGCCTCGGGCCCGGCTCCCACGCTTCTGTGCCCGTTCCTTCTCCTCGTCGGAGAGGACGCGACGCAGCACCTTGCCCGACGAAGACTTGGGAAGCTCGGTCCGAAACTCGACCGCTCGCGGCACTTTATGCCTGGCCAGCCGCTCGCGGGCAAAGCTCAACACCTCGTTCTTGGTCAGGTCCTCGCCTGGTCTGGCGACGATGAACGCCTTGGCCACCTCACCCCCAAAGGGGTGCGGCACGCCGACCACTGCCGCTTCCTTGATTTTGGGATGCTCGAAGAGCACTTCTTCAATCTCGCGGGGATAGACATTTTCACCCCCGGTGATAATCAGATCCTTGCTGCGATCCACGATGAACAGCAATCCCTCTCCGTCCATGCGGGCGATGTCACCGGTCCGCAGCCAGCCCTGCTCCAGGACATCCGCAGTTTCGTCCTGCCGGTGCCAGTAGCCGGCCATGATCTGGGGCCCGCGTACCAGCAGCTCACCCGCCTGACCCAGTGGAACCGGCTCCCCGGTCTCCGCGCTCACGATGGAGATATCGGTGTCGGCGACAGGGAGTCCGACACTTCCCGCCTCTCCGGCGCCGGTATACGGCTGTGCCGATACCAGTGGCGAGGCCTCCGACAGCCCATAACCCTCAAACAACCGTCCTCCGGTGAGCAGCTCGAACTCGCGCTTCACCTCGATGGGAAGCGGTGCGCCGCCGCACACGCAGTACTCGATCGAGGACACGTCGTAGATCTTGGATCGCTCGTCGTTAACAAAGGCGACATACAGGGTCGGGACGCCGGGAAACACGGTGGGACGATAGGTCCGTATGGCCTCGAATACAAGGCTTGGCGTCCAGTTGGGAATCAGGACCGTTCGCGCCGCCAGGATGAGTGCCGCGTTGAGAACCAGGGTCATGCCATAGACATGGAAGAGCGGGAGCACGGCAAGAATCGTCTCCTCGCCGTCTCGAAGCTGCGGAAACCACTCGCGCATCTGGCGCGCATTTGCGAGCAAATTGGCATGCGTCAGCATGGCGGCTTTGGGGATCCCGGTCGTCCCGCCGGTGTATTGGAGCACGGCCACATCCTCGGGGTCCGCGAGGTTGTCGGTCTGTCTGCCCTTGCCGCTCTGGAGAAAGTCGGGCATGCGCTGTACCTTCCCGCCATAGGGCACCGGTGCAGCAGGGGACGGTAGCTTTTTCAGCAGCCGTCCCAGCAGCCGTTTGTGGGGGGGCAGAAAGTCGCCGATGGAGCCCACCACCACGGTCTCCACTCCGCAGTCCTCCCAGACCCCCGCGATCCTGTCGTACAGTATGTCGAGCGTCACGATCGTCTTTGCCCCGGAATCCCTGATCAGGTACTCGATCTCTCGGGGGACCGAGACAGGAGGAGCGGCGGCAACGGCCGCGCCGAGTTTCAGGGTGCCGAAGTACGCGATGGGAAAGTGCGGGGTA
>JAICWV010000223.1 GCA_025966365.1 Chloroflexota bacterium
CTCAAACAGAGTGCGAGAATCGAGGCGTGCAGGGGATTCGGGGCGAAGCTGCTGACGCTTCCCATGCCCGAGCGGTGGTGCTGGTCGAGGGCGTCAGCGACAAGACCGCGGTCGAGACGCTGGCTGCACGGCTGGGTCGCGATCTGGCCGGCGAGGGCATTGCCGTGGTGCCGATCGGCGGCGCGCACGCCATCGGGCGCTTCCTGGCGCAATTCGGTCCACATGGAGCGAACGCAGTAGTGGCGGGCCTGTATGACGCCGGCGAAGAGAGTGTGGTTCGGCGCGGCCTCCAGCGCGCCGGATTGGGCTCCGACTCGCAGCTGACCCGGCTCGACATGGAACAGCTGGGTTTCTACGTGTGTGTCGAGGACCTGGAGGACGAGCTGATCCGTGCGCTGGGCGCTGCCGCGGTGCAGGATGTGCTCCGCTCCCACGGCGACCTGGACTCCTTCCGCACTCTGCAGAAAGAGCCTGCCTGGCGAGGGCGGACGGCCGAAAGCCAGCTGCGGCGCTTTATGGGAAGCGGTGGCAGCAGGAAGCTCCGCTACGCACGCCTGCTGGTCGAGGCGCTCGATCCTGCCGACGTGCCCCGCCCGCTCCACCGCGTGCTTGCGCACTGTAGCGGCAGTACCCGGAACCAGTGAGCGACCGGAACACGCGCACAGAAGTAACACCACGCCCAGGGAGTACTCCTTTTGATCCGCCATGGTAGTCTTTTGACCCATACACAACTCCCTCGTTCGACCCGTATGGTTACAGATCAGGTATTCACCGGGCAGAGGGACGAAAGGGAAGATCCATGTTTCAGCTTGCTGCACTGCAGGTGACGAGTCTGCGCGACGTGCCGGCGACGGTGACCCGCGGCGAGGAAGGGCAGGACATGATTGAGTACGCGCTGCTGGCGGCGCTGATCTCGATTGTGGCCATCATCATCATCCTCGCGCTGGGCCCGTTCATCCAGAACGCGTTCCAGGATGTCGCCAACACGCTCCAGAGCGCCTGAGGACCAGGCGCGCGTAGACGGGGTGTAGATCAGCAAGAATAAAGACGGGATGAGCAGCAAAGGGGAACCGATCCGGTCACAGCTCCACCTGGTGGGCATGGTGTGGCTCCTGCTGGGACTGGCGCCCGCGCTCATTTTGCTGGCTCTCAACCCGCCGGCTTCATCGCTCCAGCCTTCGGGGCCGCTGCGGCTGCTCGATAATCTGGTCGGCGAGGTCATCTTTGCCGCCGTCGGGATTGTCCTGGGCATGAGAGGGTGGAGGTGGTGGGTTTCGCGGCTGCGCGCGGCACAGCCTGCACCGGAGATCGCGCCCGGCCGGCGCCGTCTCCCGTCGACCTTCGTGGTGGTGACGTGTCTGGTCGGCGTGATCCTTCTGGTCGTCGAGTTACCGTTCGGGGTTTTTAGCGGCGCCTGGGTGCTGGTCGCCATTGGCACGCAATGGCTCTTCGTGGCGCACCGGATCGGGCAGCTGGAGGGGACGATGCGCAGTACCTACTTCTGGCTCCCGGGCTCCGTGATCCGCTGGAGGACATGGCCCGCCGTCCGGGTGCCGTGGGAGACGGAGTGACCCGTCCCCATCGCCCCCACGAAACATATAACCGATTGCCACTCGCACCCTGAAACGCACGACCGATTGCCAATCACGTCCTGAAACGCATGACCGACTGGCGATCGCACCATGAAACGTATGACCGGCTGGCAATCGCCCCTACATCCCAATTCGCACATGGGACCCAGCGTGGGGATTGCACGTCGGCCAGACGTTTGGTGGGGCGATTGCACGTCGACCGCGCGGTTCGTGGGGTGATTGTCAGCCGGCCGTGCGGTTCGTGGGGCGATTTTCACTCGGCCAGACGTTTTGGGGGGCGATTGTGAGTGGGCCGTGCATGTTGTGGGGGCGGTGCCCTGGGGTGCCGAGAAGGGTGCGTTGACGATCATCCCGTGTCCCGGGAAGGCGTCTCCCGTTGGTGATGAATCAGGTGGGGCGGCACACCCGCGGCCGCCCCGTCGCTGCCGTCAGAGCTGCCGGTTCCGGTGACGGGTTGCTCTGGCTGTGCTAGACTTGCCGCGACTCTAGCGGCAGGAGGGAGGGTATGACGCAGGCGATCCGCTCGTCTCCGCCCTCCCTGGCGGAGTTCATCGCCCGCTGGCAAAATGCCACCCTCACCGAGCGCGCCGCGGCGCAGTCGCACTTCATCGAGCTCTGCCGCGTCCTGGGCCAGCCCGAGCCGGTGCAGTCGGATACCTCCGGCTCCATCTACACCTTCGAGAAGGGGGTGGAGAAGAGCAGCGGCGGCCACGGCTTTGCCGATGTCTGGTTCCGCGGCCACTTCGCCTGGGAATACAAGCGGCGCGGCGCCGATCTGCGCGACGCCTACCGGCAGCTGCAACTGTACCGCGAAGATCTGGAAAATCCGCCCCTCCTGGTGGTCTGCGACCTGAACCGCTTCGAGGTCCATACCAACTTCACGGGCACGGCCTCGAAGATCTATTCCTTCGATCTGGAGCGACTGGCCGATCCGGCGCCGCTGCCGGGCAGCGATCTCTCGGCGCTGGACGTGCTCCGCGCCCTCTTCACCGAGCCCGAGCGGCTGAAGCCGGAGCAGACGGCGGCGCGGGTCACCGAGCAGGCGGCCGCGGAGTTCGCGCGGCTGGCGGAACGATTGCGGGAGCGCGGGGTGGAGGCGGAGCGGGCGGCGCACTTCCTGATGCGGCTGCTCTTCTGCCTCTTCGCCGAGGACATCGATCTCCTTCCGTCCGGGCTCTTCACCCGGCTGGTCGAGAACACCCAGGAGCGGCCGGAGCACTTCGAGAGCCGGACGCGCGCCCTCTTCCGGGCCATGGCCGACGGCGGCTTCTTCGGCGCCGATGATATCGCCCACTTCAACGGCGGCCTCTTTGCCGGCGATGACGTGATCCCGCTGCAGCGGGCGGACCTGGCGGTGCTGCTGCGCGCCTGCAGGCTGGACTGGGCCGCCATCGAGCCCGCCATCTTCGGCACCCTCTTCGAGCGCAGCCTGGACCCGGCCAAGCGCTCGCAGTTGGGCGCCCACTACACCAGCCGCGAGGATATTCTGCTCATCGTCGAGCCCGTGCTGATGGCCCCGCTGCGGCGGGAGTGGGCGAAGATCCAGGGCCAGTGC
>JAICWV010000200.1 GCA_025966365.1 Chloroflexota bacterium
CGGTGGTTTCTACTCTGCCGAGGATGCGGACACCGAGGGGGTCGAGGGGAAGTTCTACGTGTGGACGCCAGAGGAGCTGGAGCGTGTGCTGGGACCGAATGATGCGCGCATCGCTATGCTGCGATTCGGCGTGACACCCCAGGGAAACTTCGAGGGCGCCAGCATACTGACCGACGCCGCGTCTCCTGCCGAGATCGCGGCTGACCTGGACATGACGGAAGCGGAGGTGGTGGACCGGCTCCCGGCGATCCGTGCCCGGCTGGATGCGGCACGCAGCAGGCGCGTGACTCCCGGTAAGGACACCAAGATCCTGGCGGCATGGAACGGGCTGGCGATTCGTGCGCTGGCGGAGGCCGGCCCGGTGCTTGGCCGGCCCGACTGGCTCGAAGCCGCGGAACGAGCCGCCCGCTTCGTGCTCGACCATATGTGTCCCGAGGGGCAGCTGGTGAGAAGCTATCGGGACGGACCCAGCGACGTGCATGCCTTTCTCGAGGACTACAGCTTCCTGATCGAGTCGCTGATCGGCCTGTACGAGGCCACCTTCAAGACGGAGTCACTTGCTGAGGCAGAGCGGCTGGTGGCGGCGATGGTCGCGAGTTTCCAGGACCGGGAGGGAGGAGCCTTTTTCGACAGTCGAGCCGACGACCATCTGGTGATACGGCCCCGGAGCTTCTTCGACAATCCAGTACCCTCCGGGAACTCAGCGGCAACATTCGCGCTGTTGCGGCTGCATGCACTTACCGGACGGGGGGAATATCTCGATCAGGCTCTCGGCGCGTTTTACGCCGTCGGCGAGTTCCTCCCTCGGGCTCCGCTGGGCTTCGCCCACCTGCTCTCGGCGCTGGACTTCTATCTCGGTCCCCCGATGCAGATCGCGATTGCAGGAGTGCCGGGATCGGCCGACGTCGGGGCGATGTTGACCGAGGTGCGGGAGCGATACCTGCCGAACGCGGTGGTCGCTGCCGGTGAGTCCGGGTCGATCGGCCTGCTTGAAGGGCGGACGGAGACGGGCGGCCGGGCAAGGGCCTATGTCTGCCGCCACTTCGCCTGCGATCTTCCCGTGACAACCGGCAGCGATCTGGGCGCGCGATTGGACGGTCACAACGAGTAGGCGTCCACGCAGGGGCGGTTGGCCCCTGCGCGGGCAGCCTGTCAGTCTTTGGGAATGGTCACGCTGTAGCACTTCCCGTGGTTGTTATCGATCTCCTGGCCGGTACTCTGCGCGGTGGTGACAGTTTCGTACCAGTAGGTTGTCCCCGGCACGATGCCGTTGTCTCCCACGGAGCCGGGCAGGTCGTTGCCCATCACGAGGACGCGGTGGTTGGTGGTCCCACTTCCCGCGTCCCGCGTAGCGACTTCGACCAGCCCGGTGCACCCAGGGCCAGATCCGAAGTAGACCATGCCCTGAGCCGGTACGTTGCTGCTGAAGTCCACTTCGAAGGCGCCGCTGTCCGGCAGAATCGTCCCGGTTTGGGGATCGAGAAACAGCCGCCGGCCGCTCGGGTGTGTGAAGTCGAACATCTGCGTGATTGCGCCGGCCCGGCTATCGAACGACTCCGAGGACAGCCGCTGCCCATGCAGCCAGTTGTCCTCGATGAAGCGCATGGTGGAGGTCTGGTCGACGAGCGTGTGGTCCACGACGTTGTCGCGGGCGTACGGAGAGATCACCAGGTATGGCAGGCGAGGTCCGTAGCCGCATCGCGCCGGGGCTCCGTCGGTGGTAGACCCGCAGCCGAAGTCGAGCGTGGTGTCGGAGTGGTTGACGATGGGAGCCCGCACATGGTCATACCAGCCGTCGGAGTCGTCGTACTCGACGATGACCGCGGTGCTCTGCCATGACGGGAGGCTCATGAGGTGGTTGATGGTGTCGACGATGAACTCTTGCTCGTCGAGGGGATCGGAACTGGCGGCGTGTCCATCCTGGTAACCCGGTGCCTTGAGGAAGGAGACGGCCGGCAAGTTTCCCGCATCGGCAGCCGTCCAGAACCGGGAGAGGTCGTACAGGTGGTTGGCCTGGTCCGTTTGCCCGATCATGGCATCGCTAGTGGGCGGCAGATGGTGCGGGTTTGCCGTCGAGGCGTAGTACTGGAAGGGGTTGTGGTGCGGGCTGTAGTCGCCGAATGTCACGTTGTCCGTTGCCGGGTCGATGCCAAGGAGCTGGTCAACGGCCACCAGCGGATGCTTGGCCTTGCAGTTATCGAAACCTCCCTCGAACCATCCCCACGTGATGTTCCCGGAGTCGAGTAGATTTCCGATGTTGGGAGCGCTGATGGCGACGGTGTTGGACTTGTTGGTGGTACCGCCGGACGAGCAGTCGTCGTAGTACGGGTCGGTATCCTTGAATAGCGTACCAGTGCTGGTGCCGGCGCCGGGCGCTGTCGTCGCGCTGCAGACGCCGGGCGAGTTGTAGACAGAGACGGTCGGCCCGCACAGGACTCCGGCTGTATCGGCAGCAGCGAGACTGAGTGCGCCGGGGGTGGAGGGACCGAAGACGGTTCCGAAGGCGTTATCGCTCATGGAGAAGTGCTGCGCGTAGTTCCAGAGCGCCGTGACCGTGTTCCCGTCGTAGTAGCCCATCACAATGCCGTTGGGACAGTACTGGTTCGGCTTGGTGGCCGTTCCCTCCGTGAACTCAACGAACTTGTCCATGGCACCGTTGTCTTCCGCTTGCTGCTCGGCGGGATAGGTGTGGGACTGGTCGCAGGTCAGCGCCTGGACGCGGTCGAGCCGGAACGGCTGCGCGCTGTTGGGGTTGCTGCTGAGCAATTCAGGCGTGAGTCCGTTGACGGCGGGCGTGTTGCCGCGAGCCGTGAACGCAGGCTCACCCGAAGGGTTGAGTGCGTTCGGATAGGTGCCGAAGTAGTGATCGAACGACACGTTCTCCTGAAAGATCACGACCAGGTGCTTGATGGGCGTGGTCGTGGGAAGCCCCGCAGCCGTGGAGTGGTCTTGTCCGACCTGGGCGGTTGGAGCTCCGCCCGCTACGGACACATCGGCCGACGCGCCGGGAGCGCGTCCCCAGGCCATGTAGGTCGTGATGGCCAGCATCACGGCTGCGATGACGATCCGCACGGAAGCGCGAGGCCGCCTACGCGCTTCCGCCCGGGGTCCGAGATGTCGAGTTGGCTCGCCTTGATACGAATTCATGGAACGATACTCACCTTTCTCGTGTGCTCCCGCCGGCGCCCGCTGCCGGCAGGGTGTGTCGGTATCGTCTCCACGAGCCGTTACACAGGCGTTACATCTCGAAACCCGTGTTCTTCAAGCGCCGCTGGAGGCCCAGACAGCCCGCCCCCGCGCCGAAATCTTGACGACCTTGCCGATCCAGTACTCGGCACAGTACACGTTGCCGTGACCATCGACGGCGATGTTGACCGGCTCCCCCGCGAGTGGGATTACTCGCAGTACCGTCCCACCAGGCGTGAGAACAACGATCCGGTCATTGCGGGTATCGGCCACGTAGATGCGTCCCTGGCGGTCGAGGGCGACACCGGACGGCATGTCGAACTGCGGCCTTCCACGCACGTTCCTCGCGGTTCCCAGGGTGCCGAAACGGGCGAGCAGGTGGCCGGTCGGGGTCAGCTTGACGATGCGGTTATCCTCCCGATCGGCGACATAGAGATTGCCGTGAAGGTCCGTGGCCATCTGAGCGGGAAAGGGTTCCGGCCCGACATTGATGGATCGAACGCTGAGCGTTCTGAGAAGCCGCCATCCGGGAGCGAAGTCCCAGATATGGTAGTTGCCGAAGTCTGACGCAAACAGATTTCCACGAGGATCCAGTGCGAGGGAGCCGGCATCCCATTGCCATTCGTCGATCGGCCGTCCCCCACGAAGCACCTCAATCCGCCGGTTGGCGGCGTCCACCACATCAAGCATGCCGTCGGCGGACGTGACGATGCTGCCGGGTGAGTCGAACTGAAGGGGCCCTTTCCCGGTTGTGCCCCAGGCCGCTATCTGCTTGCCCGACGCACTCAGCTCCATGATTCGATCGTGACCCTGGTCGGACACGTAGACATGGCCATGCGAGTCGACGGCGACCCCGTCAGGTCCACTGAGAGGGAGCAGGGCTCGCTGCGTCGATAACAAGCGAGGCGCCAGCACCGCGGCGGCGATCGCAGCGACAGCGGTGAATCCGGCCACCGCCGATAGCACGCGGCCCCGCCCGGGGCCCGGGACAGTGGCATACGGGGCGAGAAGCGGTGTGTGCTCGGCCGTCGGCGTCTCTTCCCGCGGTGCCTCCTCCTCAGCGGTGGGAAGGTCTCCGACAGCACGGCCCATGGCGATGGCGCTCTGGTAGCGATCGGCGGGGAATTTGGCGAGCGCGCGATATAACAGCGCATCCCAGTCGGCGGGCAGGCCCGGACGCAGGGTGGTGGCAGGAACCGGCGGATCGTTGACCTGCATGAATGCGACGGTAAGCGGATCGTCAGCTTGGAACGGCGGCCGACCGGTCACCATCTGGTACAAGATTGCGCCGGCCGCGTAGAGGTCGGTGCGGCTGTCCACCTTATCGCCGTGCACCTGCTCGGGGGACATGTACAGGGGCGTGCCGAG
>JAICWV010000186.1 GCA_025966365.1 Chloroflexota bacterium
CGCTGGGTCAACGGCCTGGGTAACCGCTTCGGCTCAACCCCGCCCACGCACCGCATTGTCCGGCAGGAGCGGGCAGTCCGGGCGCTCTACCGGTCGTTCTGCTCGCTGGTGCGCGATAGCTCCGACGCCGTTCGCATGTGTCCTATCGATCGGGGAGACCTCTTCCATCTGACCTTCCACGGACGGTCCGGAGTTCTCATTCGCACGACGGTGGACATGGAAGGCTGCTCGAACGCGCGCGCCGACGTTCCCGGTTTTTCGCGGTTTGTCTATACGCCCAGTCTGGATTTTGTGGACGACCTCGCAGCGGCTCTGGGAATTCCGAATAAGGACCTCTGGCCGCACATCGGCTGATCGTCTACGGTCCGGAGCCGATGCTGGCAATGCGCCAGGGGGCGTGCTTCTTCTGCTTGACGGCATAGATGAAGCGAATAGTCACGCCGTTCGGCGACTCGATAACACGGTAATAGTGGACCATGTACTGCGCCGTGACCTCGGCGGCGGCGTGAGGCTTCATGTCTTTGTGAGGCACGTTGCCGGGCAGATAGCTGCTCGGGACGGAGCGAGACTTGAGCTGGAGCTTGTGGACCCAGGCGGTGTTGACCCAGTCCGGATCGACCACCCTTTCCGACTGCGTCCTGAAGTACGGGGTGAGGCACGCTCTGGCCTTCGCCGCCCGGTGCTGGTTGATTGCCGAGTAATAGGCGCGCACCACGGCCTTCGGTGACGCTCCGCTGCATGAGACCGGGTGGTCACTAGATGAGCCTGCCGCGCAGGCCTGCCCCGCGATCAGGAGCGTGCATGCTATCCCGGCGATTGCTAACGCTCTCATGGAAGTCCTCCGCAACAGGGTAGTGCATCCCCCGTACCCGGGCGAGCCCAGCAGGGTCTTCCCGGGGATGGACTACGATGCAGATATCCCGCGGCTCTGCTACCGCGGTCCGCCCCGCTCAAAGGAGAAATCACGTGCTGTTTCACATCGAGCAAATGCATGCCCCGGACGACTGTCCGTACGGACGCGGCGGCTCCCCGACCCTGTATGACGCCAATGCCGAGGGTGTTCAGCTTGTTGGAGTCTATGGAGCCTTCATGGAGCATACCGTCTACTTCATCGTGGAAGCGACGGACATACATGCGCTCAACAGATTTCTTCTTCCGGGGATGAAAACCTGCACTGCCACCATCACGCCTGTGAGCGACAGCCCATTTGACAAATCAGGGCAGTAGCAGCGCCCTTCTGCCCTGAACCTCACGCCTGAAGCACCGTCTGGCGTTGCGCCGCTGTGATGGTGGGAATCAGAGAGATGTCGGACCAACTGGACGAGCCGGTGGCGACGTGGACCATCGCGCCGTATGCCTTTGGGGGACCTCAGGCTGAGATGGAGAAGGCCGCTCCCCTGCAGAGCGGCGAAACGCTGGTGCTGGCATCTCGCACTCGATGCTCAACGAGAGGAGTGCTGGCGCGGCCGTGCTTTCTGCGGCTGACCGACCGCCGGCTCGCGATCGTGACGCACTACGCGCTCCATCCCGATCGCCTGATTACGATTCCACCAGTCGCACTCGAGGAGGTAGCCCTCGCCGGGGACGGAATTAGGCTCCGGTATCGCACCGCGAAGGGCAGCGAGACCATCAATCTGGGACCATTCGACGTGACATCGGCGGAACTCGACCCTGAAGAGGATGAGGTCGACCTGGATTGGGAGGAGGGCATAGCAGTCGCCGCTCCACGTGCGGTCGAGGTGCTGAGGGACTGGCGTAATGGTCGGCGTGCATACCCGTCATAGAGACGGCGCCGGCTGCGGGTGTGTTATCCCCACAATCTGTTAGACATATGCAAAAGTTCTCCACGCTTTGCATGTTGGCTGCAGCGGGGGAGCTTGTCAGAGTTCGATACATTCGCGCATCCAGAGGAGGCGTCAGGTGCTATTTCACATCGAGCAAGTCCATACCCCGGAAAATTGTCCGTACGGACGAGGCGGCTCCCCAACCCTGTACGATGCCAAAGCTGACGGTATTCGGCTGGTTGGAATGTACGGGTCCTTCATGGAGCACGTCATCTATTACATCGTGGAAGCGACCGATACCGGCGCCCTCAACACGTTCCTGCTGCCGGGGATGAAGACCTGCACCGCCAGGATCACGCCCGTGAGCGAAAGTCCATTTGACCGTTCACAAAAGTAACGACATGCTCCGGACGCGCGCGTCGCGTCTGAAGCTCAGCCAGACAGACTGAGACGAACTCTGCTGGGCGCGGTTTCTGCAGTTTGCAAGCCATACATGGACGAGCATGGGCAGCTTCGGATCGGCACGTCCGGCTGGGTGTACAAGCACTGGCTGGATATCTTCTATCCGCGCGGCCTCTCCGGCCGCGAGCAGCTCGCGTTCTATGCGCAGCACTTCGACACCGTCGAGATCAACTACTCCTTCTATAAGCTGCCGGGGCGGGAGGTGTTCGGGGCCTGGCGGGAGGAGACGCCGCAGCGCTTTCTCTTTGCCGTCAAGGGGAGTCGCTACCTGACGCACATGAAGAAGCTCACCGATCCCCAGGAGCCAATGGAGCGGCTGATGACCAGCGCGGGTGGATTGGGCGACAAGCTCGGGCCGATCCTTTTTCAGTTCCCGAGTCAGTGGAGGGTCAACCTCCCCCGCCTTTCCGAGTTCCTGGAGGCGCTGCGCTCCTACTCCCCACAACGCTTTGCTTTTGAGTTCCGCAATGCAAGCTGGCTGGTGGCCGATGTCTACGCCCTCCTGCAAACGGCGGGCGCCGCGCTCTGCCTTCCCGTCTCGCCCACGGTTCCGCTCGATCCCGTGCTCACGGCGGAGTGGACGTACATCCGCTTCCACACCGGCCGACATGGCGTTGGTTTCAGCCAGGAGGAGCTGAAGGGCTGGGCCGATCGTCTGCGTCCCTGGCTGGCACAGGGAGTGGACGCGTACGTCTACTTCAACAACGATCCCGGTGGGCATGCACTCGAGGATGCGAAGACGTTTCGCCAGATGCTTGTGAACGGGTAGCCGGACGTCGTAGGTGTTTCGGACTGCGGGCTAAAGCCCTCCGCTACGTGATGTTTCCACCGTGTCTTGCACGACGCGGCCGAGGGCTTTAGCCGCCCACCGGGATCTCTGCAGATGAGATAATAGAAGACTTTCCCACCCCTCTCTGGAGTCTTTTTGTCCGCTCAAGAACAACTCTCTTTTGCCATGCCCGGCCATCAGAGCCAGATCCGGCGCATCCTCGATCCGCTCAACCCGCAGCAGAAGGAGGCCGTCACCCATGGCGACGGGCCGATGCTGGTCCTGGCCGGGGCGGGCAGCGGGAAGACGCGCGTCCTGACGCACCGCATCGCCTATCTGATGGACGTCCACGGCGTCCATCCCTACAACATCATGGCCGTGACCTTCACCAACAAGGCGGCCCGGGAGATGAAGGACCGGGTGGTGGCCCTGGCGGGCCAGCCGGGCAGCATGGTCACCATCGGCACCTTCCATGCCTTCTGTGTCCGCCTGCTCCGGCGTGAAGCCGATCTCTTCCATCAGCCCAACTTCTCCATATACGACACGGACGAGCAGCGCGCGCTGGTGCGGCAGGCCATGGACCTGGCCGAGGTGCCGGAAGCCCGCTTCAAGCCCGCCGCCATCCTCGGCGCCATCTCCGACGCCAAGAATGAGCTCATCGGGCCCTTCGACTACGTGCCCCGCGAGTATTTCGGCGAGATCGTCCGGCGCGTCTATCCCGTCTATCAGGATCTCCTGCGCCAGAACTCCGCTTTCGACTTCGACGATCTCATCATGGAGACCGTGAAATATCTTCGGGATAACCCCGCGCGGCTGGAGCACTATGCCTCGCGCTACGAGCACATCCTGGTGGACGAGTACCAGGACACCAACCACGCCCAGTACGTCCTGCTCAAGATGCTCGCCTCGCGCCATGGCAACCTCTTCGTGGTCGGCGATGACGATCAGTCGGTCTACTCCTGGCGCGGCGCCGATATCCGCAACATCCTCGAATTCGAGCGCGACTACCCGGTGGTGCGCGAGGTCAAGCTGGAGCAGAACTATCGCTCCACCCAGAACATTCTCGACGCTGCCCACGGCGTCATCTCCCAGAACATCTCGCGCAAGCCCAAGCGTCTCTGGACCGAAAACGAGTCAGGCCCGCTGATCCAGCTCTTCCACGCCTACAACGAGGAAGAGGAGGGCTCGTTCGTCGCCAACGAGATCACCCGGATGATCGAGCGTAGTGAGTTCGCGGCCAATCAGGTGGCGGTGATGTACCGGACCAATGCCCAGTCCCGTCCCGTCGAGGAGGCGTTCATTCGGGCCAACCTGCCCTACGGCCTCGTCGGCGGCACGCGCTTCTATGCCCGCCGTGAAGTCAAGGACGTCATCGCCTATCTGCGGCTGATCCTGAACCCCAACGACGGCATGACGCTGCGCCGTATCATCAACGTCCCGCCGCGCAAGATCGGCTCGACCACCGTCAATGCCCTCAAAGACTGGGCCGCACGCAACGGTACATCGCTGATGAATGCGGTCGAGCGAGCCGCCGAGATCGAGGATCTGGGCACCGGCGCCCGCAACGCGCTCTCCCTCTTTGGCGATACCATCATCGAGCTGCGCGACGCGGCCAGAGAGCTGGATACGCTGGCGCTTCTCGATCTGGTCCTGCAGAAGACGCATTACGAGGCATTCATTCGCGACGGCACCGAGCAGGGGGACGAGCGCTGGGAGAACATTCAGGAGCTGCGCACGGTGGCGCAGGATTACGCCGCCGAGCCGCCGCTGGAGGGGCTTCGTTCCTTTCTGGAAAGCGTGTCCCTCCTGGGCGAGCAGGATGAGATCGTGGACGACCGGCCCCAGGTAACGCTGATGACACTCCACGCCGCCAAAGGGCTCGAATACCCGGTGGTGTTCCTGATTGGAATGGAAGAGGGCCTCTTCCCGCACATGCGCTCACTGGACGAGGCGGCGCAGATGGAGGAGGAGCGGCGCCTCTGCTACGTCGGCATCACGCGAGCCAAAGAGCGTCTCTACCTGATCCATGCCGCCCGCCGAACCTTCCGTGGCAACACCGTGGTCAACCCTCCCTCGCGCTTCCTGGCCGACATCCCCGAAACCCTCTGGAGCGAAAGTGGCGTCTCGCCGCGAAGCTATCTCCGCCGCGAGTTCACGCCCGTCTCCTATCCATCCCTCGATCCCTGGGACACGGTGCCGGAAGAGCCAGGGATGCCGGCCACGCAGGCCTTCAGTCCCGGCGACCGCGTGCGCCACAAGCATTTCGGCACGGGCGTAGTCCGTTCCAGCACCATGAACGGAGGCGATGAAGAGGTGGAGGTGGAGTTCAATACGCCCAAGGGCACGGTGGTCAAGAAGCTGTTGGTGAGCTTCGCGGGGCTGGAAGCGATCTAATCGGGGTTTGCGCTATCGAGATCGGCAGGGAGGATCGTAAAGGCGCCTCCCTGGACGGGTGTTACCGTTCGGAATGCTCGCTCGTCGAATGTCAGTAGGCGATCTGTATGAAAGCGCTCCGCCAGGATCACAAGCGACGCGTCGGCAAGTCCAAGTCGTAGATCGC
>JAICWV010000184.1 GCA_025966365.1 Chloroflexota bacterium
CCCTGAAACCGCGGAAAAGGACTGTCATGGATCAGCAGACCGTCACCGTGTCCCTGCCGGCTGAACTGCTGCGCGAGGTGAGGCGCATGGCGGTCGATCGTGGTGTTTTCTGTCGCGGTTTATCGCGCTCCTCCTGGTGGATGACGGTGAGGAGCGGCAGCGGTATCGCGCCGTCAGACCCGACTTCTGCCGGAAGGGCTTCCGCTCGGGACCCAGGGACGCATCCCCTGGAATCGCGAGGAGCGCCATGAGCGCTGAATTCCGCGACACATGCCCAGCCTCTCGCCTTGCCGGAAGCTCGCGAGCTCATCACGGACATGTCGACCTGGCACGTCGTGGCGCCGCAGCCTGACGATGTTCTGGCGCCTATTGACGGCATCCGGGCGGTCTCAGACTGTGCGCAGCCTCGCCTGGCTCACAGTCGCGGGCATCGGTGTGTATGTGCTCCTGGATGTGATTGCGCAGACGCTTCCACCGCATTACAGTCCCATCCGTCAGCCGGAGAGTGATCTCGCCGTCGGTCCCTACGGCTGGATCATGACCGTGAACTTTGTTGTGCGCGGCCTGCTCTCCACCGCCATTCTCGTGGCTCTTATCGGGGTCCTGGCCCCATCCCGGCGCGCATCCATCGGTTTCATCCTGTTGGGTGTCTGGGCCGCAGGTGCTTTTCTGCTGGCCGCGTTTCCCACTGATGTAGCTCGCGGCGTCCATACCGGGCATGGAGAGGCACATCTCGCGATCGCCGCCATCGCCTTTATCAGCATTCCGATCGCCGAGAGTCTCCTCTCGGGCGCTCTGTGCGACGATCCCAACTGGAGCCGGCTGGGGGAGCGTGCAGCTCCTTTCTCACGCCTTGCCGTTGCCGGCTTCCTGGTTCTCCTGATCGGCATCGTTCTTCCGCGTATCGGTGGGCTCACCGAGCGCATCTTCCTGGCAACAGCATTGCTCTGGTTCCTGGTGGTGGCCCTCGGCCTCCGCCACGCTCCGGCGACCTGACCAGGGTGACCTGGGCCTATTGGCCGGCCTCCGGGCGGGACCTCCTGGCGCTCGACCTGACCAGCGAAGAGGGGCGAACCGGTGTGTTGTGACATCCTGCCCCCCGGCCGCCGGGACCTTGGTTGTCTGTGGTTCCACACCTACTGACGGCCGCTGGTCGCGGTGGTAGAGTGAGCGCAACATACCAAAGGAGAGACCAGTGTCGATCGTGATGTTGAGTGTACTTGAGACGCGAGTCGCGAGCGCCGAGGCCGATGCGCTCCATCGCCGGCTCGAGGCCCGGCTCGAGCGGATTGCGCAGGAGTCCGCTGTGCCCGTCGGCGCACACTGGGAGAATCCCCCGGCGGAAGAGCCGGTGCAGACGTCCACAGACGTCCCATCGGCCGGCACCGGGGATCTCATCGTCGCCGTCGAAGCGCGCACGGTCGACCATTGCCCGACGGTGGCCGCCAGCCCGCCTCTCGACTTCCAGGCGCACCTGGAGCGCGATTCAGGTCCTCGGGTTACACGGGCGGTCTCCCGGCCGCGCAGCGAGGCTGCGCCGGCGCGGCCGGTGTCGGTGCGTCCGGCGGAGACGTCAGTGTCTGCCGCCACGCGGCGAGCTGCGATTCGAACCACCCCCAACAGGTAGAGCGGAGGAGAAAGAATGGTCGACGTTCAAGAAGTTACCTATACGCCCAGCGAGGATGCTCCGGAGGTGCGGACCAGTCTCCGACTCGGAGAGCACCTCGTTTCCAGTTCGCGTGTCCTGCGTGAGCTCGACGAGCTCAAGCCCGTTCTGAGCCGGCTCATGGTCCAGATCGAGCAGGTCACGTTCGTCAATACGCCCTACGGTCCCGAAGTCCACGCCAGCATGCGCATGGGCGATCGTGCCTTCGTCTCCACCTGGGCACTGGAGCCGGACGATGCCGTCCTGCGTGCCGCCTTCGACGACTTGCTGCGCCTCTCCGGCACCAGCCTGGTCCGGGAGCTGCAGGACGCGCTGAGTGGCTCCGACGGCTCGGCCGAGGAGGAGCCGGTCCTGGAAAAGAGCGCCTAGCCAGGCGGCGGACCATCGCGTCTCCCTATCCGTACCGTTGCCATGGTATTGCCATCACACGTGAGGCAATACCATGGCAACGTCCGTCCATACGAAGGGGCAGGTGACCATACCGGAGCCGCTTCGACGCACGTACGGGTTCCCACCGGGGACAGAGTGGCCATGGACAAGGGCTATGTCCATGATGGAGTGAGCGTTCCGGCGGACGAGTTCAAGAGGTGATCTGGTAGAGGGGCGCTCCGTCGGTCACGAGTGTCCAATCGACGCCAGCCGCCGCTCCAGAAGGCGCCGCTCGGTGTCGTCGTGCACCAGCGCCAGTGCCTGCTCGTAGGCGTCGTGAGCTTCGGAGGTGCGCCCGAGACGGCACAGCAGCTCCCCCCGCGTAGCGTGGAGATAGTGGAAGTCGTCGAGAGGCACCGCTCCCAGGATGGCAAGCCCGGCCTCCGGCCCCTCAGCTTCGGCCACGGCGATGGCCCGGTTCAGCTCCACCACGGGCGAGCCGGTTCGCCGGGCCAGCTCGCCATAGAGCGCGGCGATGCGAGCCCAGTCCGGTGGATCGTCGATATGCAGCGCAGCAATGACTGCTTGCAGCGCGTAGGGACCCCGGCCGCGCACGGCCAGGGCACGGTCGAGCTCCGCCCGGCCTTCCGCGATCTCTTCCGCATCCCAGAGGGAGCGATCCTGGTCGGCAAGCAGAACCAGCTCGCCGTCCCGAAATCGAGCCTGGCGCCGCGAGTCGTGCAGGAGCATCATCGCCAGCAGACCATGCGCCTCCGGCTCGTCGGGTATGAGCTCGGCCAATGCCGATCCCAGCCGTAGCGCCTCGCTTGCCAGGTCGCCGCGGCCGGCATAGCCTTCATTGAAGATCAGATAGACGACGGCCAGGACGGCTGCAAGTCGGTCGGGCAGGAGGTGCGCAGGCGGCACCCGGAACGGAATCCCGGCCGCCTTGATCTTTCGCTTTGCTCGCACCAACCGCTGGGCCATGGTCGATTCCGTGACCAGAAACGCACGGGCAATCTCGGTCGTGCTCAACCCGCCGAGCGTGCGCAGCGTCAGGGCTACTTGAGACTCGACGGCAAGTGCCGGATGGCAGCAGGTGAAGAGCAGCTCGAGCCGCTCGTCGCGAAAGATCGTCTCATCCACGGTGACCTCCGATGCATGGGCCGCCTGCAGCAGGCGGGTCTTCTCCGCCAGGGTCCGATCGCGCCGCAGCCGGTTGAGGGCGCGGTTGCGGCCGGTCGTGACCAGCCAGGCCCGGGGGTTGGCCGGTATCCCGTCCCTCCCCCAGCGCTCGGCGGCGATGGCGAAGGCCTCCTGGGCGGCTTCCTCGGCGAGGTCAAAGTCGCCGAGGAAGCCGATCAGCGCAGCGAGGATGCGGCCCCACTCCTCGCGGAAGACCGCGTCGAGGGCGTCTACCATTCCTTTATCGGCCGAACCTCGATCCCGCCGCCCAGGCGCGCCGGCGGGATTTTTGCCGCCAGCTCGATCGCCGCGTCGAGGTCGTCGGCCTCGAAGAAGAGGTAGCCGCCGAGGGCCTCCTTCATGGCCACGAACGGGCCATCGGTGACCAGCGTCTGGCCGTCCTGCACCCGAACCGTGGTTGCCATCTCGGGCGGTTGCAGCCACATGCCGGGCGTGACTCCCGGGGTCTTGTTGACCGCCTGGTAGTCGGCGTATACCGCCTTCTGCTCCCCCTCGGAAACCGTGTTCCACGCCTCCTGATCGGGGGTCGGGGTCGTGCCCTGGTGGATCAACAGCATGAACTTCATGTCTCGCTCCTCATCGAAGTAGTCGCATCTTAGACAATCGGGAAACGACGAAATCGACACTCTTCGAGATGTGTCTTAATAGGGAAGGAATCTCGTACACGGGGAGACGCTCGGCCCTATGTCCGATTCATCATCAGAGTCAGCGCAGAACCAACGGCCACATGCGCTCACGGCCGCTGTACTCGAGTTCGACCTCCGTGCCGAGACGGAGAAGCTGCAGCAGCAGGACTCCTTTCGGGACGGACGCCCAACGGGACGGACGTTGGTCAAGGAGCCGGACCTGCGAATCGTGCTGATGACGCTCAAAGCCGGCGCCAGGCTGGAGGAGCATCATGCCTCCGGCCCCATCTCGGTCCAGGCGCTTTCCGGAACCATTCGCATGCGGCTCGCCGGCCGCGGCGCCGAGCTTACGCAGGGGCAGCTGCTGATGCTGGAGCCTGGTATCCCGCACGACGTCGATGCTGTCACCGATGCGGCGTTTCTACTCACCATCGGACGCACCAGGTACCAGGACGTATCCGATCACCACGAGCCGCGCCAATGATCTGACATAGCCGGGTTCTGGCGGTGGCGTCCCGCTTGCTGGATACACGCCCGGCCGATAGGACAGGAGGAAGTGCTTCGGATATGCCTGACATTCGGAAACCGCTGCTCCAGACCCACGAGTTCTTCCGCCAGGGGCCGGCATCCGCCGAAGGATGGAGCCAGCTCGTCACCAAGAACAGGGATTGGGAATCCTTCTATCGCAATCGCTGGCAACACGACAAGGTCGTGCGTTCGACCCACGGCGTCAATTGCACCGGTTCGTGTTCCTGGTGGATCTATGTCAAAGACGGCATCATTACCTGGGAAAACCAGGCGGTCGACTACCCCTCGGTGGGCCCCGACAGCCCGGAGTATGAGCCCCGTGGGTGCCCGCGCGGCGCCTCCTACTCCTGGTACATCTACTCGCCGCTGCGAGTGAAATACCCTTACGTGCGCGGCAGCCTTCTCGAAATGTGGCGGGAGGCGAGGGCACGCATCGCCGATCCGGTCGATGCCTGGGCCACCATCGTCGAGGACCCGGTCAAGTCCCGGACCTACAAGCTCCAGCGCGGGAAGGGCGGGCTGGTCCGCTCGACCTGGGATGAGACGACGGAGATGATCGCCGCCGCCCACGTCTACACCATCAAGCAATACGGCCCTGACCGGGTGGCCGGGTTCTCCCCCATCCCCGCCATGTCCATGGTTTCCTACGCGGCCGGGACGCGATTTCTCTCGCTGATCGGCGGCACCATCCTCAGCTTCTACGACTGGTATGCCGACCTGCCGCCGGCATCGCCGCAGGTGTGGGGCGATCAGACGGACGTCCCGGAATCGGGTGACTGGTGGAATGCCTCCTACCTCATCATCTGGGGCACCAATCTTCCCATCACCCGCACCCCGGATGCCCACTTCATGACCGAGGCCCGCTACCGGGGGCAGAAGGTCATCGTGGTCAGCCCGGATTACTCGGACCACACCAAGTTCGCCGATACCTGGCTGGCGGCGCAGCCGGGGACCGATGGCGCCCTGGCCATGGCCATGGGCCATGTCATTCTCAAGGAGTTCTACGTCGACCGGCAGGTGCCGTACTTCCAGGAGTACGCCCGCCGCTTCACCGATCTGCCGCTGCTCGTTACCCTCCGGCAGCACGGGGACACCTACGTGCCCGATCGATTCCTGCGCGCCTCCGACCTCGGCCGTGAGGATGAGAACGCGGAGTTCAAGACGGTGGTGCTCGACACCAGGACACGCCAGTTGACGGTCCCTAATGGCTCTCTGGGGTATCGCTACGGCGAGGCCGGCATGGGGAAGTGGAACCTCG
>JAICWV010000028.1 GCA_025966365.1 Chloroflexota bacterium
CGGGAGCTGGCTGAACATGGCGGAGATCGAACTGGCGATCCTCTCCGGTCAGTGCCTTGATCGGCGCATTCTGGATAGTGACACGCTGGCGAGTGAAGTCGCTGCCTGGGAGCAGATCAGGAACGAGATGGCGACGCAGGTCAACTGGCGGTTTACCACAGCCGATGCTCGCATCACGCTAAAGCACCTTTACCCGTCACATCAGCCGTGAAGAACCACTAATCGCACCGAGAAGGAAAGTAGACGATGCCTCGCGGGTGGACTCTCACCGGTCCCTGGGGCGGATCTACGTCCGTTGGGCGACGGCGCCGGACGGGACACGCCGTTGTTAGCATGTCAATGGTCATGCAGGACGGACAAGAGCCGATTCATGCGCGGCCGCTTCTCGGGATAGAGAAAGCGGTCCGCCAGAGCCGCTGCCAGAGGACGCGGCGCGATCACCATGAGCAACAGCCACAGCACGTAGAGGACTTTCATGGGCAGCCCGGTGTCGAACCGGCGGGCGCTGGCCATAACACCCTGTCTCAGGAGAGCCCAGAGGGTATCGCCCGGCATCGAGTGATATTCCGGCTCAAGCTTCAGGGAGATCAACCGATGGGCAATGAAGGCGACGGACGTTAAGCGTGGTTCAGGGAGCTGAGCACCGGACATGCCCATCTGCTGGGCCAGGCGCCGAATGTGGGGATGAGTATTGCGCATGTACTGAATCGTTCGACGGATCTGTTCCAGGCTGAGCTCGGCTCGGTCATACCTGTTGCAGTCGTGGACGCGGTAGTAGGCGCCGACAATATCAAGAAAGACAATGTTGCCCAGGAGCGGAATCAGGTGGGCCAGATACCAGTCTGCCCCGACCGGACCGTACCCTCCGTCACCGACCGGGACGGGCATGAGCCGGGCTAGAGCCCGACGTGAGAAGGCATTCCCGCTGGTCGCCATCCAGGTCATGTCTTCCGGGAACGTCAGAAACTCTCGGTGGAGGTCACCGCTGCGTAGGGGCAAGTGAGACGCAGGCTTGATAAGACCGGTGGGCATGCCGTCCGACCGGATGATCTCCATCCGGTATTGTGCCTTGGCAACGTTGTCGTTGTCTTGAAATGCCGTCACGACGTGCGCCACGGTTCTCGGCAACAGCATGTCGTCGGCATCGAGGAAGATAACGATGCTTCCGCGGCTTCGACTGAACCCCGCGTTAAAGGCGGATGCCTGGCCCTCGTTGTCTTTCAGTACCGGTACGATCTGGTCGCCGTACCCGGCAATAACGTCTCGAGACTCGTCCGTGGAACCGTCGTCAACGACGATCACTTCGGTCGCGGGATATGTCTGCTCCAGGGCACTGTCGATGGCATCGGGAAGAAATCGCGCGTAGTCATAGTTGTTGATGATGATGCTGACGAGCGGGAGCTCGCCCACGGCGAGGTGGGGCTGGTAGCGGGCGAGCAGTGCATGAACGTCGGGGTTACCCGTACAGTGGATAACCTTACGCGCGTACGGCGCCAGGACTTTACCAGTCGTGCTACGGCTGAGAGTTCGATGATTCTCCGGGGTGCTGGAGACCGGGCCGTAGTAATACGTCCGACTTGAACGAAACACGCCGATGAGCTGCCTGAGGTGTCGCCAGTAGTCGCGAAAACGAGCGAACTTCTCAACGCCACGTTTCTTCTGGACCTCCTGGAGTCCCCCACGCAGAAACCGGGCAAGGATTCGGCGGAACGCCGTCCACCAGTTCACGTAATCCAACCAGATGATTACATCCGCAGCCTGGAGTAGTTCCTCGGTCCATCCAAGAAATATCCCCTCTGAAATCCACTCGGGGCGGACGGCGACCCCATGTGCCTCAGTTTTGCGCACGTTCAGAGGACGCAAGCTCATGTCTGGACCCTCAAAAGCCATTCGGTCCAGCTCAAACACTGGGAGTGAGAGCTCTGCCGCCAGCCTTCGTGCCAGTACGGACTTACCCCCGCCCGGACCGCCGACGATGTGAATACGTCTGGGTCCTGCACCTGGGTCCATGTCGATCACTCCGCCTGTTTCCCGGGCGCTTTCTCCAGCCTCAATGACTCACCGGCCGATACCCGGAGATTCCTGGCCTGCGCCGGTGCACTGCGTCGGTTATAGACGGAAACATCGTAGATGTGGATATGACCACTGTCGAAGATGCGGCCGACGTGTGCCAGGTGATCAAACTTCGTCAGGAAGCGGCGCGGTATGGGGCGTGCGTAGTAGAGAGGCCTTCTCCACGACGTTCCATCGTACTGAGGCTCCGCCGGTTTCCCCGACGTGAGCCGCTCATCTGTCAGGATGTAGCGTATTTTCCCCTGTCGGATCAGCTTTTTTTCCTGCGGCCCGATGATGGGCGACAGGAAAATCCAGGACGTGTCCACCCCGCCGCTGAGCGTGCTTTCCGCGTCCTGTACCCCGTACGAGCCCAGGAGAAGATCGTTCACACGGTCTGCCCCGAATCTCCTGTGCGGCCCGAGCATAACCCGCGTCTGCAGCGCATCACTGACGCCTTCGGGCTCGATGGACCGAGGACCGGCGGAAGGGAGATACGGGCCAGGCATCAGCCACGTCCGGGGCCAGCCGGAAACAACTCCGCCTATAACTATCAGAGAGGCAACCAGAGCGAAAAGGAGAGGGCGTCCTCCGGCCAGCCAACGAGGGAGCCAGATCCCGAGAGTAGCAGCGGCGACGGTAAAGCCCAGTCCGAGGAAGACAAACTCTGAGGAGCGATTGGCGATTTCCCATCCGCTCGTGGTGAAGCGAAGCGCCAGGCTTACCGGATACAGGAGTGCGATGAGGGCGAACGTCAACGCGAGCGTATGGCGGCGGGCCCGGTGCCAGACCGTCCAGAGTCCGAACGGAATTGCCGCGGTCAGTATCAGCGCCGTCAGAGCACCGGCGACCCGCTGCCACAGGGGAGCCACGGCCCCACTTGTGCCCTGGAACGGCTCGCGCCCGGTTGAATGAGTACTGACTGTGCTGCCGATCTCCAGGAGCACACTGTGAACGTGGGGCTCGAGGTAGTGAAGTGTGATTGGTGCGACCAGGACGACCCAGGTGACCCCCGCAGCCAGCAAAAGGGGCCCGGAGAGCCGTGGCCCGCTGTCCACCAGGTCCGGGCGTCGCCGCCACCACACGTAGACGACTGTCCATGCGAGCAGGAATCCGGCGAATATGAATGTCGTCAGATGGTGAGTCACCACCAGCCCCGCCATGATGAGAATCATGACCAAAGTCCATGGGCCGGTTGCCCGCGATGCATGGCTGCTTCGCCGTGCGACCGCGAGGAAGGCGATGAGTGCGAGTGGGAGCGCCAGAGATTCGTACGAGAACTCGGCAGAAAAGAACAAGAAGTTCGGATTGGCCATGTACACGACGCTTGCCACACCTGCCAGCCGTACCGACCGCCCAACCTCCCAGTAGAGGAGGAATAGCGCGACGCTGAGAAGCAATCGTGCCGCTCCGACCACAACAACGCCCGAAACGAACAGAGACAGACCGCTCAACTCCGCGAAAGCGACCGTGACGGTCTCGATCCCCGGATACAGAGAACTGACGGGAAGTAACGGATTCGGCGTGAATTCGCGCCCGGTCGACTGAAGGTCGTAGGCCGTCCGCCAGTGAAGAAACTCGTCATGGAATGTGAATCCGGTGGGGCTGTGCCCCAGTTTGAAGAGGTATAGCCCCACGGCGAGACTCGCCACCAGCGCGAGGCTCTCGGCGAACGATACGCCTGGCCAGGCCACCCGGGCCGCAATCGGGAGCACGGCAATCACCAGCCCTGCCCAGAAAAAGACCTCACCGGAAGCGCTTCCCTGCCGAGAGATGAGGTCACCGAAGGAGGCGACCAGCACACCGAGGGCTACCAGGAGCGCCAGAACAGGCGACCAGCCAAGCGCGACACGTCCCGACTCCGTCGCCAGCGACCCAGGCTCTGGCTCAGAGCGCGGGATCTGGATCGCGGACATTGCACCCCGTTTCGCGTCTTGTAGTTCTTGCCGTCACCATGCACCACAGTATCCCACTCGCCGCGGGTTTCTGGGCCCGGCATCCCTAAAACACTGCGGGAGGTCGGCGTCTCGGTGTCAGATGCGAGCGCTGCTGCGCTCCGCGAATTCCTGTCCGCCGCTAATCGGAGGAGTACTCATTCAGGAGTACTCGCTTGAAATCGTCAGACCCGTTTGCTAACCTGCGAGCGTTTGTGCCCGGCGAGTGCGAAGGTGCCGGGCTTTCGGGGAAGGTTGCGACTCATCTCAACACGCGTGCCCAGAGTAATTCGTTCAGCAGAACCCAGCATCTGGCTTTGTGCCGTGTCGGTACGGAACACCGGCACGACACGGCACGCCCAGCATCCTGGCACGCCTGCGACTCGCCTCTTTCCACCACATTTCAGCGACCCCAGCCGAGGAAGGAGTTAGTTTGTTGTCTATTCGACTCGTACGCATGATCTCGAGGATTCTCGCAATCATCTTTCTCACCGGTATGTTCATCTCACAGGCGAGTAGCGCGGGAGCAGCCGGCACCGAGCTAACCACGAACAGTGGATTCGAGGCGGGCCAGTCACCGTGGGCGGAGATCACGTCGCCCAGTCAGCAGGCGGTGGTGGCGGGGACAGCGCATAGCGGGTCGGCAGCGGCCAAGCTGTGCGGCGTCAACAATTGCAATGACCAGCTCTACGAGACCGTGACGCTCCCCACGAGCTTCACTAGCCTGACCTGGTCGTACTGGTACGACTTCCAGACGCAGGAGACGTCGTCGAGCTGCAACGACCAGTTCCGCTCCGCCATACGCACGACGAACGGGACCGTGGTCACCATCCCGCAGGACGTCTGCAACACGGCGAAGACCAACGGGTGGGTGCAGAAGAGTGTCGACCTGACCAGCAAGCTGCTGCCCTATGCCGGCCAGAAGGTACAGGTCTACTTCCACGGGTATACGAACTCCTCGCTGCCGACGACCTACTACATCGATGACGTGAGCCTATCGGCGGGCACCGCGCCGAGTGCACCCAGCACCGGTGTGTACCTCGGCGTCTCGATCAGTGGCGTCCCGGCGAGCATGACTGCGCTGCAAACCTTCCAGCAGGCCGCGAACAAGAAAGTTGCGATCGTCAGCTTCTGGCGCACCATGGGGGGAAGCCAGAGCACGCTCTACTCCTCCTGGTTCCAGAACGTCTTCAACAACGGCTCGGTGCCGATGATCACCTGGCTCCCGAAGAACTCGGATACCGGGGCGTCTTATAGCCTCACCGCGATCGCCAACGGGCAGTATGACAGCGTCATCAACACGTGGGCCAACACGCTCAAGGGCTACGGGCACACCATCCTGATACGATGGGCGCACGAGATGAACGGAAGTTGGTACGCATGGGGCCAGCAAGCGTCGGCTTATGTTGCGGCATGGCGGCACATTCACAACCTCTTCGTGGCGGATGGCGCCACCAATGTGAAGTGGGTGTGGTGCCCGAACACGGAGTACAACACGGCGACGCAGTTCAATCAGTACTACCCGGGTGACAGCTACGTGGACTGGGTGGGACTCGACAGCTACAACTCACCGAAGAACGGCGCCTGGTACTGGTTCTCGAATCTGTTCTCGATCGGAAACTCCTACGCGACGATCACCGCCCTGACCTCGAAACCGTTGATGATCGCGGAGACGTCCAGCGCCGAGGCCAACCTCTTTTCGCCCGTGCCTCCATACACGAAGGCGCAGTGGATCACCAATGCATTCGGTACCGGCATCCCGTCGATGCCGCGCGTTCGGGCAATCGTGTGGATGAACGACAACTTGACCGGGTCCGAGGGCTGCTGCAACTGGTCCATCCAGTCGTCGTCGGCCGCGCAGTCCGCCTTCGCGCAAGCTGTTGCTCCCTCGACCTACCTGTCCACGTATCCGTAGGCAGAGCGGTGGGCCGCGCCACCGTGGCGCGGCCCACCTATGCTCGTGGGACGTGACATTTCAGGCAGGGGTACGAATGGAGCAGCCAGTCCATGAAGGCGCCACTGCAGCGGCCATCAGGAACCGGCACTATCTCACGGTGCCCGCGCGCTGAGTCAGACGCGCTGGGCGCAGGAAGATAGCCCGGCCCCGCGGATGCGCCGCGGTCCGGGTTTCGCTGTTACCTCAGGAGTTTCCCTCGGGCTCCGCGCGTGGCTGGGCGAGTGCGAGCACGACGTACGACTCCTGACGCGCGTCGGCGGGAAGGCGTTGCAGGACCACACGCTCCACGCGTTTCCCGAGGCGATAGAGCCAGGGGACGCCGGCCGTGCGCCCCAGGGTGACGCGTGCCCAACGGACCGGGCCGCTCTCGGCTCCAGTGGAGGCCAGATCGTGGACCTCGGGCTCGTACCCGGCCCGGCGGAGCGCCGTGGCGAGGGCCGTTGCGTTCCAGCGGATGAGGGTACGCGGCGGGAAGGACGCGTCCTCGCCCTTGTTGGTCGGCCCGTAGACGGCGAGAGCGAGGCCGGCACCCGGCGCTCGACGGCGGATAGTGCGCAGGAAGGAAAGCGGGTCCTCCAGGTGATGCAGCATGAAAAACGCAACCACCACGTCGGGCTGCACCCAGCCGTCCGGCAGGGACTCGACCGGTCCGTGCCACACATGGAAGCCGTCCTTGCGGTTGATGTCCACAACGGTCTCGGCCACGTCGAGGCCGACCGCCTCGAAGTCCTCCTGGCGGAGAGCGTGCAGGAAGAACCCCAGGCCACAACCGATCTCGAGGACGGTACTTCCGGGTGGGTAGTGGCGCTTCAGCCAGGAGAGAACCTGGCCGAAGGCCGGCGTCCAGAACCAGAGCTGCGGCTCCCCGAGCTGGTCGAGGATGACCCGGCGCTGATCGACGCGCCGTCGGAAGTCGTCCATGGCGTTGGTGGAGACACGTCCCCGGTAGGCGTCCTCGAAGAGGGCGCGCGGATCTTGCCCTCTCTGCAACGGGTGCGCGAATTCCAGGGTGCACGAGGTGCAGGACCGGAACTCACCCCAGGCGGGTGCCACCTCCTGGTGCACGGTCTCAGCGCCGCAGACCGGGCACTGAATCTCACAGGCTATAACTGAGTCGTCCACTGTCATGGGCGCCACGCAAGTGGCGACGAGGAACAGAGCGAGCGGTCCGATGGGGATGTGGGGCGGCGCCAGGGCGAAGACGAGGAGCAGATCCAACCGAACATATATCCGACACTACCACGTCTCCAATGTCGATCGCGCCTTCTCCCCGTGGCTGCTCCACGCTATCGCAGAGGGAGGAGTTCCCGAGCGTCCGGCGGCGCCTGGGGATGTACGCGTGCACCAGGTGCTAGTGCGCTGCCGTGTAGTGCGCCTGGATGCGGGAGGCGGAGAGCACGGAGCCGTAGATCGCTACTTCGTCCATGGACCCGTTGAACGCCTGATTCGCCTGGATGCCGCCGCCCACGGAGTGTTGGACCTGACCGAGGATGAGCGAGCCACCGTTGGGGATCGACGTGTAGGTGGTCAGATGCCCCGTGAACATCAGCGTACCGTCCTTGTACAACTGTGACTGGCCATCGGATGCGCGCCAGGTCCAGACCAGGTCGTGCCACTGGCCGTCGTTCACGCTGACGCCCGTGCCCAGCCAGCGGGACCCGTCCGTGAACATCAGGTTCTCGGGTTTGTAAAGCAGGAGGCGGAAGGGGCTTCCAGGGATGGCATAGGAGAGGAGCCCGGTGCCGGTGCCCGTGGTCTTGACCCACATCTCGATGGTGATCGCGGTGGTGGGTAAGCCATTGAAGGGGTTGGCGTTGATGTAGCTCCCGGTCGAGCCGGTCAAGCCCGCCGCGGTGTTGCTGTCCCCGCTCAGCGCTCCCGGCTGCCCGAGCGACACGCCGTGGTAGGCCAAGGAGTTGCCGTTACCGCTGCTGTCTGTTGCAGTGCTGCCGCTGGACTCGCCGAGACGCCAATAGTCGAGCGGGTGGTCGGCAAGGACCGCCGACGCGTAGCTGGAGGTTGGCGTTCCGGTCGGCGAGGCACTCGGGGTTGCGGTTGGGGTGATGGGAGTGGCCGTGGGCGTCGTAGGAGTGGGTGTAATCGGGGTTGCTGTCGGGGTCGCGGTGTTGGTGGCAACCGGCGTCGGCGTTGGCGAGCTGCCGGTGCCTCCGGTCGCCGCGGCGAAGTGCGCCTGGACCTGCGAGGCCGTCAGGGCGCTGTTGTAGAGGGCGAAGTCATCCATCGACCCACTGTACGCGTTGGTGGCCCACAGGCCGCCATCCATTGCTGTTTGGATGTTGCCCAGGAGGAGGGCCCCGCCGTTCGGGATCGGACTGCTAGAGAGCGTGCCGGTGTAGGCGAGCGAGCCGTTGTTGAACACCTGAGTCTGGCCGTCGGAGGCGCGCCACGTCCACACCAGATAGTGCCACTGGCCGTCTTCCACGTTCAGCCCGGTGTCCCGGGTGGTTGTGCCATCGGTGACCTGGACCGTACCGGAAATGGCCAGCTGCATGCGCGAAAAGTTCCCGGGGACTGCGTAGGAGAAGATACCCTCTGTGTTGGGGATCGTCTTCACCCAACCCTCCCAGGTGAATGCGGTGGACGGCATGCTGTTGAACGGATACGCGTCGATGTAATTTTCTATGGTCCGCTGCAGGCCGACTGCGGTGTTGCTGTCGCCGCTGATGGCGCCCTGCGCGCCAAGGGCTGCGTTGTGATAGGTGAGCGCGTTGCCGTTGCCGGTGCTGTCGGCGGCCATGGCGCCACTGCACTCCCCGAATCTCCAGTACGCGACCGGATGATCGGCAAGGACGGTGTTGGAATATGTGGAGGTCGACGACTGGCTGGCCGACGTGCACAGCGGTGGTGTCGGCGAGGGGCTGGGGAGCGGTGTCGGCGTTGGCCCGGTGGGCGGCGTCGTCCCGTTGGTGACCTGCATGTCCCAGGAAAACTCCGACGTGTCCCCCTGCAGGTCGGTCGCCGTGGTCGTCACATAGTCGCCGACGGACAGTCCGGTGACGTTGTAGAGGTTCCATTTGCCCCCCGTCCCGACGATGGTCGAGCCAAGGAACGTCTGCCCCTGCCCATAGTTTCCTCTCCCCTTGTCTGTGGAAAGGCGTGCCGCCTTGAAGACCTCGACGGTACACCCGACGCAGGTGGGGTCTATGCCGTTGACGAAGTTGGGAAACGCGTTCCACAGCGTCGGGGTATTCAGCTCGTTGTTCGGGCCACTCGCGGTCCCGTTCGAGCTGTTCGCGTTGGGGCCACTGGGGTACAGATCGATACCCAGACCCGCATTGTTGTAAATCGAGTTCTGCGTGATCGTATTGTCGATGTCGCTCGCGGTCGATATCCACACGCCGAGCCCTGCCGCCACCGAGCCGGCCGTGGTGTTGGCGATGACGTTGCCCGGCCCGATCGTTTCGTTATGCGCCTCGTAGCAGATACAGATGCCGAAGTTGTTGTTGGGGGCCGCGGTCCCGTTCGCAGTCACGCCGATATCATTGTTCTTCACTACATTGTTCGGGGTGTCCCAGCTGGCGAACTGGATGCCTCCGATGTCACTGTTGACGATGACGTTCCCCTGCACGAGCGTGTTGTGAACGCTGTCCTCGATGCGCAAACCCATGTACGCGTTGTAGGCGTAGGACGGCGCGTTGTTGCAGCTGACGTCGGTTCCGTAGCAGTTGTCGATGATCTGATTGCCCGTCGTGGCAGCGTCGTGCGAGACCTCCGTGCCGGCCGTCCAGTCGGTGGTGCCGGTCTGCCCGTTGCCGGAGATGATGTTGCGGTCGTACTGGGCGCTGCCGCCGATCAAATTGTTTGAGGCACCGTAGTTGATGTCGATCCCATGCTTCCAGTTCTGGAGGCGGCGCGTGCCATCGGGGCTCAGGCCGATGATATTGTTCTGAACCGTATTGTTGTTGCTCCCGATGTCGTTGATGGACATGCCGCGGTAGGCGTTACCGGAGATCACGTTGCGATCGGCAAGCGCCGGTGAGCCAATGCGGTTGGACGCGGCCCCGGCATCGAGGCTGATGCCGTCCGCGTTCAGCACGGAGCCCGACGCGTCGAACGACCCCGCAGCGTCGGTGCCGATGAAGTTTCCGACAATGGTGTTGTTTGTGGCGGCGGGGCCGTACATGTTCATGGCGTTCGCCAGGTTGTAGAAGGCGATGCCGCGGATAGTGTTGTTCGGCTCCGTCATGTGGATCCCGTCGAAACCGCCGCTGGAGTAGTTCGGCCCGTTGCCGCGCACCTGGATCATGATCTTCGCGTTATCGATCTGGGGATCGGTATTGACTGCGGCGCCGGGCTGGGAGTATCCGTCGATGGTAATTCCGCCCGGGGCATTGTTGAGGGTCGGCAGCTGGCTGCTGAGCTGAATGGTGTGGACGCCGGACCCTGAGATATTGAAGTCGATGGTGGTGGCACCGGAATGGGTGTCCGCCTCCTGGATGGCCGCGCGGAGCGTGCAGACCCCGGTGGAGGTGGCGCAGACGCCGTCCCCGGGGTTCCCGTCCGCCGCGTCACCGGTCGAGTTGACAATTAAGGTGAGTGGCGAGCTGGTCTGAGTAGCGAGCATGGCGTCGGCGTGGACCACCTGACTGAATGACGCAGCGGACCTGGAAGAGGCAGCGGTGTAGTGAGACGCCACCATCTCGATATCGGAAACGTCGATGCAGCCGTCATGATTCACGTCGACGGATGGGTTGGGGAGCTGGCCGCAGACATTTCCCGCCTCGCGGGCAGTACGCCAGGCGAGCGCCGCATTCATCACGTCGGCGTGGGTGACCTCTCCGTCCCCAGTGATGTCAAACGGACCGGGTGCCAGTGGTGACTGGCCGCGTCCCTGAATCCAGGACGACGCAGCCGGCGCGGGGTGTGCGGGACCCCCGCTTCCAACCTGCACCTGGATAGTGGAGGTCGGCGCGGTGACCGAGACGTTCGAGCCGTCCGCCGCCACGAACTCCATGTCGGCCAGCTGTATGGTCAAGACGCCCGTCTGCTCCGGGGTTATGCCAAGGGTGGCGAGCTGAACGGTCCCGTTCGCCCCGTGTGGATTGGGACTCCCGCCGCTCACGCAGTTGGCCACGGGACAGGAGTAGAGCCCGACGGCGAGTCCGTCAGGACGCTGGACCGGACCAAGCTGCCCCACGTCGCGTCCGAGGCGGTGCAGGGTGCTGTTGGCGACGTGGTAGCTGTCCAGCTGGGCGGCGGAGCCATCGTACAGCACACGCATCTCGTAGCCGGCGATATCACGTGCCTGGTGCACGGTGAGACTGAGGACGATCGGCTGATAGAGCGCGACCTGGGTCGGGGCATCGACCTCGAGATAGGTTCCCTGCGGCGTGCTTTGCGCCCGAGCGGCAACGGTCCACGGTAGGAGGATCGCCGAGATGGCGAGGAGCAAGGCGCCGAAGGCGCAGATCCATTGTTGCCCGCGTTTCCCCGCGATCAGATTCAAAGCTCGTCGTCCGAGATCAGTCATGATTTCTCCCTGTCGGTGCATGGTGCCCCCTCTTCCCGTGTCTGCATCGCCAGTGACGGTGGCCGATCGAGTCTCGTGTGACGACGGTCAACTGCAGGACCACTCACCTATTGCGAGTGCAGATCCTCCGCAATTACCATGCCAGGCGGTCACATCCGGTCTGGAATTACTGTCATGGGGCAATGATCGCCCGTGTCGGGTATCGCCGACGCGTTACTGTAGCCGCCTCCGCCAGTCTCGCCTTTATAAGGAGGACAATGGGAGACAGAGTGCGGAGTGATATTGGTACGCTCAGGAGTACCCATCGCCGTTGCGTCAGGCCGGTGGCTGCAGCCGATTGGGCGGGAGGTGTCCGGCGACGTGCTTGTATCGTGGTTGCGCAGACAGTGGCAGACACCACTCTATCGGAGTGCCTATGCACTAACCCTGAGTGCCGGAGCGACCTCCGGTCTGGGAATGATCTTCTGGCTGTTAGCAGCCAGGCACTACTCTGACCACATTGTCGGAATAAGCTCGGCCGCGATCGCGGCCATGACCTTCCTACAGGGTGTATCCGGTCTGTCTCTCGACGGCGCCCTGATCCGCTTTATCCCTGGAGCTGGCCGCAGCGTCACCCGACTGGTGGCCTATACCTTTGCAGTCGGTGCACTCACCTCCACCGTAGTGAGTGCAGTTTTTCTGCTGGGAATCCCGATCTGGTCCCCGGCTCTCGCCGCCATTCGCGACAATCTGGGAATCGCCGTCCTCTTCGCTCTGCTGACGATCGGCTCGTGTAATTTCATTCTTCAGGATGGCGCCCTCACCGGCCTCCGGGCCACCCAGTGGGTGCTGGCCAAGAACGCCCTTTCGTCTTTCATCAAGATCGTACTGTTGCTGGTGCTGGTCGGGATGTTCCCCAAATTCGGAATCATCGTGTCCTGGACGATCGCGGTTCTGGTCCTGCTTATCCCCACGAACGTACTGATGTTCGGACGGCTCATCCCGAACTACATCCGGGAAAGGCCGACCGCCACACCCGTGGAAAGATCGCGTCTCACGCGGTACGTCGGCGGCAATTACGTCGCCTTTCTGTTCAACCTGGCGGTCGCGAACCTGCTACCCGTGCTGGTGCTTCAGGAGGCTGGAAGCCGGGCAAGCGCCTATTTCTATTTTCCCTGGCTCATCGCCGTCTCCCTCCGGCTGGTTCCAACAAACATGAGTATGTCCCTGGTCGTGGAAGCGTCGATGCATCAGCAAGGGTTGACCGCCTATACCAGGCATGCTCTCCTCCACTCCGCCCGCCTGATCGTGCCTGCCGCGTGCCTCTTGTTTGTTGGTGCTCCCTTCCTGCTTCGCATCATCGGGCCGGCGTACGCGGCCAACGGCACGCCACTTCTTCGCCTCCTGGCGCTCGCAGCTATTCCCAACATGATCCCCGTGCTTTACGTCGGGATGGCGAGGGTTCGCCACCGGATCGCCGATATCATGGCCATCCAGATCGCGATAACCAGCGTGCAGTTGGCCCTGAGCTACTTCCTGCTTCCAGCTCACGGCCTTATGGCTGTCGGAGTCGTGTGGCTGGGACTCCAGACAGTCGGTGCGGTTGTACTACTCCTTACTCGAATGCGAGATGTGACCTTCAGCCTGTTTACGAGCATCGGCGCCGCGCAAGGGACGCCACACGTCCCTGCTACCGACGAATCGTAGTACGACGCTCTCCTTCGAGGGAGCCACTCAGCTGCACACCGCCCAGGAACACAAGAGAGCCCTCCGCGAGTTGTCGCGGAGGGCTCTCTTGTAATTCAGCGAGTGGGTCTCGAGGCTCTACTCGGCGACGGCCTCCAGGGCAATGTCCTCTGCCTCCAGATGCTTCTGGTACGCCGTGCCCATCACCTCTTCAGTACGCCTTGCCGGTCGGAAGAATTCCCTGACGATGGTAGATAGAACACGCCGGCCGTCCCGGAACGCATTGAGATTGCTCACCCCGTGAATGCGTGAGAACTCGTAGCTTGGCACCTCGACAACGCGAAGGCCGGCCCTGGCAACCCGGACATTGATGAGTGTCTCAACTTCAAAGCCATCACAATCCACGTTCATGACGGGCAGACAGTGAGCCCAGAAGGCGTTGTAGCCGTAGCAGAGATCGGTATATCTGGACTTGAAGAGCGTGTTTACGAGCTGACGCAAACAGTGATTACCAAGTGACCGGAAACCGGTGATATCGTCGCTGCCACCGCCTTCGAGGAAGCGGCTTCCTTTGGCGAAGTCCGCTCCCCGCCGTAACGCCTCGACATATCTCGGAATCTCCTCCGGGTCGGTCGAGCCGTCCGCGTCCAGCATGACGATGACGTTTCCGCTGCACTCCCGGAACCCACAGGCAAGTGCGTTTCCCTTTCCTCGGCCGGTTTGATAGATGATCCTGATGTCCGGCCGGATCTGGCGCGCAACGGCTGTGGTGCCGTCTGTCGAGTGTCCGTCTACCAGAATGACCTCGTTGACGCAATCCGGAATCCGCGTCAACACATGTGGAAGGTTCTCGGCCTCATTGAGTGTCGGAATGACGACACTCACGTTGGGTGAAACTCTGCGGCGCTCCACCAGCAGATCTGGTGTTGAGGTCTCGCTGAGCTCAGGGCCGTACGCTGACCCCAAGATTGGGCGTTGTTCGATGAAGTAAGCCATGGCTCCCCTGCGGCACGCTTGGGCGAGATCGACTCCCGCCGCCTAGACATGGAAAATTGACCGTTTTGACAGTTCTCTATTCACGCAAGAACTATGCCGCGCCGGTTGACGAGGAGCCCTCGGTTACTGCCTCGCGTCGGCGTCGGCAAGACGCAGGTCACGGATGGCGCGATCGGCCACGGCCGCGCTGATCTCATCCCGTTGCGCCAGCCGTTCCATCTCCGCCCGCTCGGTCTGGAGCAGGTCGGCAACCAGCGTGCGGAATGCAGGCGAGTCCTGCTCGGCAGTTCCAATCATGCTTTCGTACCGGTCAAGCCGCTCAATGCGGTTCTGATACTGCTGTCGCAGCCAGGTGCGGTGCTCCGGAGCTATCGAGGACTCCACTTCCAGTGCATCCAGGCGGTGGAGCGCTGCCTGGGCTGCCTTTCTGCGGACATCCAGCTCCTCGCAGATATCTGCCGCGCCCACGTCTTGCAGCCCCAGCGTTTCGTCCATCCCTTGCATAAGTCCGGCTTTCTCCAGCAGGGGAACTTCTTTCAGGAACCAAGCGAGGATGAAGGCGGCCAGCAGGACCGGGACGCCGGAGAGAAAAACCCGATCGAGCGAGTCGGAGTAGGCGTGGATGATGGCGGCATGGAGGGCGGGAGGAAGCCTGGCCAGGCCGGCAGGGCTGGCGTGGCCGCCGCTGAGCGCCCGTGCCCCCACACCTGGCGGCAAGACCCTGTCGAGATTGGTCGCGAGGGTGTTGCTGAAGATAGTGCCGAAGATGGCGACGCCAAAGGATCCGCCGATGGAGCGGAAAAAGGTCGAGACCGAGGTGGCCGTGCCCAGGTCACGATAGTTGACGGCATTCTGGACGGCGAGGACCAGCACCTGCATGACAAGTCCCAATCCGAGACCCAGGCACAGCATGTAGAGCGACGAGACGAGATGGCTGGTGGTGGGACTGAGATGGGACAGCAGATAGAGGCCGATGGCGGTCAGCCCGGTACCAACGATGGGAAAGATCTTGTAGCGGCCATAGCGGGTGATCAGCTGCCCGCTCCCAATCGAGGCGACCAGCACTCCAGCCATAACCGGCAGCAGCAAGAGCCCCGAGTTCGTCGCACTCTCGCCACGCACTACCTGCATGTACTGCGGCAGGAAGACGACCGCGCCGAAGAGCCCGAATCCGACGATAAAGCCTATGGCGCTGGAGACCGAAAACACCGAGTTGCGAAAGAGAGGGAGAGGAATGATGGGCTCGGCTGCACGTGTCTCCCGCCACACAAAGAGGATCAGGAGAACCACTCCGGCGATGCCCAGCCCAATGATTTCCGGCGAGTTCCAGGCGTATTCCGTTCCACCCCACGTCGTGAGCAGCACCAGGCAGGACACGCCCGCGGCCAGCAGTGCCGCTCCGAGGTAGTCGATCCGATGCTGGACCTGATGGGTGGGGAGATGGAGAACGGCTCCCGTCACCAGCAGGGCGAGGATACCCAGTGGCAGATTGACATAAAAGACCCAGCGCCACGACAGGTGATCGACGAAGAATCCGCCTATCAGCGGACCGGCAACGGTGGTCAGACCAAAGACGGCGCCGAAGTAGCCCTGATAGCGGCCCCGCTCGCGCGGCGAGACCACGTCGGCAATGATGGACTGGGCGCCGACCATCAACCCCCCGGCTCCCAGCCCCTGAATGGCGCGGAAGCCAATCAGCTCGCCCATGTTCTGGGAGAGACCGGAGAGGGCCGAGCCGACCAGAAAGATAACGATGGCGGCCTGGAAGATCCACTTGCGGCCGTAGATGTCGCCAATCTTCCCGTAGAGGGGGGAGGAGACGGTCGAGGTGAGGATATAGGCGGTGACCACCCAGGAGAGCTGGCTCAAGCCGCCCAGGTCGCCGACGATGGTGGGAAGCGCAGTGGAGACGATGGTCTGGTCGAGCGCCGCCAGCAGCATGGCCAGCATCAGGGCACCGAAGATGATCCGAATCTGACGATCGGAAAGATCCGGCATGCGTGTGGTGTTTCGTTCCATGCCCATCGATGCCGGTTCGCTACTCAACCGTTGTCCTCCTCACCACGCATTCCAGCGACGCAGCCGCATCTCACGTCCCTGCTCAGCAAGTCGTGAGCCAGGCGGCGCTACTGCGGGGTGCTTGATGGGGTGCCCCGAGGGTATGTCCCGGTCCGGATGGCGTGGCGTGCCGCGGAGAGGACCAGCACAGCGGTTGGGATCTCGAGGACCAGGGCCCGTGCGACGGCCATGACCAACGACCAGCCAGGCGGGGCCGAGGCGGTGTCGAGCACGGCGTCGAGAACCAGGACTGCGGCAGTGGCAACCGCAACGATTTGGGCGCCTCGTTGTCGGCGCAGTGTAAGCCACGCCGTGGAAGCCAGACCGGCGATCAGGACGGAGTCGAGGGCCACCCAGAAGAGCTTGATGTGGTGATCGCCGTCTATTGAAGGCAGTGATAGGCCAAGGTATATCGTCCATGGCACGAGCGCCATAGCACACCCAAACAGCAGCACGGGGGAACGCCGGGCAACCCGGTGCTCGTTGTCCCTGGCGCTCAGGGTGCGCCAGAGCAGGTAAAGATCGAAGCCCAGCGAGGCGTGCCGGGCGTAGAACATGTCCCGGTGATATCGGCGGGCGTCCTCCTTGCCGGCCCGGCGCAGGATCTGATGGGGACCCGTGAGCCCGAGCGGCGTTGAGGCATACATGGCTTTCCAGCGCTCGAACCGGTCGCGCGACCAGCTGGCGGCCAGACCCTCGTACACGCTGATGGGAAGCACCCGGGTGCCGACCAGTGACAACCGGCCCGTCACGACCTGAAGCACTTGCGGAAGCTCGTCGAGGTAGTGCCGCCGCATAAAGCGTCCAAAAGTGGTACAGGCCGGGATTTGACGACCGTCGTCCGCGTCCCGGGGAACCATGGAACGAATCTTCATGACGCGCAGCGGCTTCCCGTCAGGTCCGACACGATCCTGCAGGAAGAGCGCGGCGTGCCGGGGGTAGAGCAGCTTATTGACAACGAGGAGGAGCCCCACCGTCAGGATCACGACCACCGCCGCGGACAGGCCCACCGCCAGGTCCAGCGCCCGTTTCTTGCCGGACGCAGTGTAGTCGGCGCCAGTGTGGGGCGAGAGGCGCGCCAGAGCCTTTGCCGCCCAGGTGTCCGTGCGACGAAGCGATCGATCAATGGAGTGGGGCAGTGAGGGGTGGGGCGACCGGGCCCGTGCTCCGGTGTTGGCAGGCTGGGGGTGCCGCGTCCTGGCCGGCGTCCCCGCCAGCGCTCCCTGTACGTCTACCGCAGCCAGAATCGATCCCCTTCCCGTTTCGGTGGCGTGCACGCCGCTGTGAGGTATATGTCTTCCATATCAAGCATGCACCATCAGTGTGAACCTCGGCTGAGAGAAGGTTGGGCCGCGGATAAGAAGCTCCATATTCACCTCAGCCAGGCCTTAGATTCCTTTCCTGGGTATGACATGGCCATGCAGGTAGCCCTGACTGCCCACGTAATCCAGGGTGCGAAAGCAGAATGTCGGGGGCCGCCGTAGCCCCGGCACGGTCCCTGCCCTTGAGGGCACAGGATGTATCAGGGTCTGAGGCGTTTGGAGGGACACGTGCGGTGAGCGCGACTGAGGGTACGCTGCTCCACTGGTTGGGCGAGACCGTCCGTGGGGCGCACAAAGAGGCGAGGGGCATGCGGACGGCGGGGGCAACAGCTGCAAGCATTGTGCGCATTGTCCGGGCCGCATTCCAGCATGCGCGGCGTGACGCGCTATTGGCATTCGCGGGCAATCTCACCTACAACGCCTTTCTCGCGGTCTTTCCTTTTCTCCTGTTTCTGGTTTCGATTCTCAAAGTGATTCACGCCACCGGCTTGATCACGCAATTAGTAGCGACCGTGACGCGGTCGCTGCCCGCTCCCGCGGCTGAGGTCGTTCGCCACCAGATACTTCCCGACGTGATGAGCCGTCTCACCGACAGCCCGATCTTGAGCCTCTTTCTGGCCCTGGGCTCGCTCTGGTCCGTGTCCTTCGTGGGGCGCGCCGTGGTGCAGGCCATTAACCGGATGTATGACGTGGAGGATCGGCGGCCCTGGTGGCAGCGGATCTTGATTCCACTCCTGTTCTCGCTGGGCGCGGCTGTCCTCTTCGTGGGCGCGCTGTCGCTGATCGTCTTTGGATCCACGATTACCGAAGGAGTTGGGGCCTTTCTCGGGCATGAGGACCTGGGATGGTGGGTTTGGCTGGTCCTGCGCTGGCCGCTCATGATCGTGCTGACCTTTCTGGGGTTCGCACTGATCTACTACTGGGCGCCGGACATCGAGCAGCGGGTTCGATTCGCCAGCATCGGTGCAGCCGCGGCCACGGCGGCCTGGCTGATCTTCTCGGCCGCCTTTGCGCTGGTCTTGAATAACTTCGCGCAGTTTCTCATCAGCCCGCTCTACGGCTGGTTCACCGGACTCATCATTCTGCTCATGTATCTCTACTGGTCTTCGGCCATCCTGCTGGCCGGCGCCGAGATCAATCGGGCCATCGACGACGCACGTTCCCAGTGACCCGTTCCCACCTGGCGTCGTCGGGCATGGGTCTTGCCACCCTGCCCGTTGTAGAGACCGTGGACGGGACGTCCGCGGAGATCCAGGAGGATGCGTATGGCTACCAATCTGGCGGGAATTCAGAACGGCATGGACGTCTACGACTCGACGGGGGACAAGATCGGCTCGGTCGATGACGTGCTCACCCTGGCTGCCTACAGTCAGAACGCGCAGAACGACCCACTTGCGGGAACGACGGGGGATACGAGCTACGGCACCGGTGAGACGGATGAGAACTCGGTGATCAAGGTGAGTGAGGGCGGCGTGCTCGGGATCGGCGCCACCGAGCTGTATGTCCCCATGGATGCGATTGCCAGCATCGCCCCCGGGGACAGCGTGACGCTCAACTGCTCGAAAGCGCAGTGCGAGACCATGTACTCGCAGAAGCCCAGCTTCCTCGACAACGCGTAGCGGATGCTTCTTCAGCACGACGGGGCGCCGGGCAACCGGCGCCCCCTGTGTCATGTTGTATGCGGCTCCGGTGCGCAGCCGGCCCTGAAAGGAACCTCCGTATGACCGACGCGCCACACTGGCCCGAGCTTCCCTACGACGCGTGGAAGGACACCTGCGAAACCCTGCACCTCTGGACGCAAGTCGTCGGTAAGGTCAAGCTTGAGCTGTCCCCGTTTCTGAACGAGCTCTGGAACGTCGGATTTCGTCTAACGGCCCGCGGGATGACCACCGGCTTGATTCCCTGTCGTGGCGCGGTCTTCGAGGTACAATTCGACTTCATCGACCACAACCTGGCGGTCCTGACCGACGACGGCCGGATGAAGAGCATCCCGCTCATGCCCCGCTCCGTCGCCGATTTTTACGCCGAATTCATGGCTGTGCTGCGGTCGCTCGGGATTGATATTGAGATCACAACGCAATCGGTGGAAATGCCGACCTCTGTCGACTTGAGCCAGGACAGGGACCACGCTTCCTATGACCGCGAGTACGTCAACCGCTGGTGGCGTATCATGCTTTCGACCGAGATGGTTCTGAAGCACTACCGGTCAACATTTCGGGGCAAGAGCAGCCCGGTCCTCTTTTACTGGGGATCATTTGATCTTGCCGAGGCACGCTACTCGGGGAAGCCCGCGCCTGCTATCTCCGGGCCGCGCTTCTACCGGATCGCTGAAGACGAGGAAAACGTGGCGTGTGGGTTCTGGCCGGGAAACTCCACCGCCGGAGGCGTGGATCTCGGCGAGGCCGCTTTCTACTCATACACCAGCCCGGCGCCGCCTGGACTCGCGGAGGCGAGCATCGAACCGAAGGGCGCTGCCTTTCACAGTCAGCTGGGGGAGTTCATTCTGCCCTACAGGGACGCGCGTGCGGCGCCCTCGCCTGACGACGCGGTTCTCACCTTCTTTCAGAGTGCCTACGATGCGGGCGCGACGCTGGGCCACTGGGACCGTTCCAGGCTGGAGCGGGCGGCACCCCGGCCGTTCGAGCATCCGACCGGTTAGGCCACCGTCTCTCCCACGCTCTCGGCTTCACCGCATTCCGACGGCTCGCTTCCGCCCGCCAGCAGGAACAGGCCAAGGATGCCGGCAAGCGCCATGATGGCGCAGGCGAGATGCAGGACCTGTACGATTCCCACGACCTCCGCCAGCATTCCCGCCAGCCACACTCCCACCAGGCCGACCAGGGCGTTGCTGGTGCCGAGGGCTCCGTAGACTCGCCCGCGGTAGCTATCCGGCACCCGGCTCTGGAGCAGGGTCTGCAGACCCGCTCCCGTGCCGACCAGTGGCACGCTCTTCACGAAGCATAGACCCACGATCAGGGGCAGGAAGGTAATGCTGTACATCACGGCCAGCAGCGCGCTGGTCACGATGTTGCCTGTGGCGAAAAGTTGCGACGGCTTGAGCCCGCGCCCGAACTGGCCGAGCAGCACGCCGCCGAGCATGCCGCCTAGCGCGCCCGCGGTGGACAGCGAGCCCAGGACCGCAGCGTTGCCGTGCACGATTGACCGCACCCAGGGCGCGAACATGGGGTCGATCATGGTCCCGCCGAAGGAGGTGATGACTGCCACCAGGACCACGGCTCCGATCACCCGGTTCGTACCCACAAGGGCCAGGCCGTCTCGCCACTCTCTCCAGGTGCTGACCCACGAGGAGGTTGCCCCCGCCACGGAGCGCCCCGACGTATCCGGGCGTAAACCGCCGCGAACCATGGCAATCAGGGCTGCGGCGGCGACGAAGGTGGCGCTGTCGGCGAGAGCCACGCTCCCGATTCCCATCCAGGCAATGAGGACCCCGCCGATGGGAGGGCCGGCGAGGCGGGCGAAATTGTCGATGAGAGAGTTGAGCCCATTGGCAGAGACCAGATGCTCTTCTTCCACCAGGTTCGGGATAATCGCCGCTTCCGCCGGACCGAAGAAGGCAGCCATGGACATGGTGACAAAGACCACGGCGTAGGGGATCCAGGAACGTGAACCGCCATGAACGAAGAGGAGCGCCAGTATGGTGACTCCCTGCGCGATATTGGTCACCACCATCACGCGTTTCCGGCTCCAGCGATCGACCAGAACTCCGGCTACCGAGCCGAACAGGAGCATGGGCAGATAGAACGCGGTAAACACACCCGCCATGGCGAGGGTGGAACCGGTCTGGACGTACACGAAGTACTCCAGCGCGATCAGCATCGCGCGATCTCCCACCATCGAGATCAGACCCGCTGCCCACACCAGCGTGAAGTCTCGATGTCGCAGCGTCGCCAGCACTAGATCTGCTCCGGCAACCCGCCACGGTGCAGGGTGATGACCCGATAGGTATCGACGTCCGTGACGACGTCGATCCGCGCCGGACCCACAACGCTCCCCACGCTGGTGACGACAGCGGGACGCCCATCTGCTTCCAGATGTCGTGCGGGCAGAATACGGACACGCGACTCCCGGCGACGTAGCTCACGCACCTCGGGCAGCACGGTAACGATTCCGGTGCGAGACACGGACGCGCCCTCGCCACAAGCCTGGCACAGGGCCTGGAGGCGATCCGTGAACTCCTTCGGCCCCCCGTCGAGACTGGGAGGAATGGCTTCCACCGCCATAGGGTGTCCGCAGCGGGTGCAGGGAAGCATGCCTCCAGCGCGTGCTTCCGCGAAATATCGATGTGACCACTCCGCGCCGTGCGTCAGGATTCGGCCGGGACGGGTCACTCCGGGGGTGACAGAGGCGAACTCCGGAGCGAGAAGCGGGTAATTGGAGGTCACCTGCGGGTCCGGGTCACAGTGGGGGCAGCGAAACGAGATGGTGGTCCGGTCCGCCGAAACGCGCACCTGCATACGGCCGGCCGCGCACATCATGCACCAGACGCGAGTCTCCTGCCACTCGTCGGGAGTACCCGGCGGACCGTAGCCGTCCAATTCGGCGGCAAAGTGGGTGGTCAACAGTCGCCGGAGCGCGTTTTTGCCGCGGTGGGCTCTGACCTTGACGGCGCCCTCGCTCAACCCCAACCGCTCGGCGATCTCGGCGTGGGGAAGCTCTTCGACAAAACGCGCCACCAGGACGTCGCGGGTACCGGACGGCAGCAGGGCAAGCGCTCGGTCCAGAAGCATGGCTAACTCGGATTGCTCGAGATCGGCCTCGATATCGCCCTCGGTGTCCACCTGCGACCCGTCGGACGGCAGCGCCGCTCCGAGCGGAACGCGACCCTGGCGCCGCTGCCAACGCTTACATACATTGCGCGCGATACCGGACAGCCATGCGGACCGTCGCTCGGGATCACGGAGGCTGTGCTCATGCCTCCACGCCTCGATTAGCGTCTCCTGCGCCAGATCCTCGGCCGCCTCGGAGCTTCCCGAGAGGTAGGCGCAAAGCCGAACCAAGTGGTCCCGCTCCGCCTCGGCCGCCACACTCGTCGCTGTCCCATCCACGTCTCTGTGCGCTCCCCAGGATTCCAGACTCTCATCACGTACGTCGCGTGCAACCCCCAAAAGGTTACGCACTTTTTGCGAGGTACCCGCGGAACCGTTCGACTCAGCGGGGGTCCCGTGGCTGCCGGGAGGCCGGGCACGGACTGCCGCGCCCGGCCTCCCGCTTCGCTCAGGCCAGGGATCGCTCCCAGCCGATGGGGTCTCCGATGCCGAGATCCTCGACCCCGAGTTGTCTGAAGGCCGCGATGGTCATGCTGCGCCGGTACGCCGAGAAGGTGGTGACGTGGGCGAGCATTCCACCGTATGTAAAACTCTCGGGCGGGTCGCAGATCGCATCCACGAAACCCGCGTCCCAGTCGCCGCGGTCTCGAATCTGCCGGACCTGGGCGGCGAAGTCCGCGCCAGCGCTTTTCAGACGGCTGCGCAGGACAGGGATGGTGTCGTTACTCTCTCCCGGCGCCGGCCCCCCGGAGAGCGCGGCCGACCAGTTCTCTTTGTTGGCTACCATCTCGCTCAACAGCTCCCGCAGAGTGGCATTCTCTCCATACAGGAGCGCGGGGTTGAGGGCGGGAAGCGGGCGGTCCAGCGCCTCCTCGGGAAGGTCGGAGGCGCGTTGCAGCAGAACGTCGGTCTCGGCCAGATCGAACGCGACGAGACGGTCCACGAAGTCCATGTGTTTACTCCTTGTATCGCCCCCGGGCAGATGAATTCCGCCCGGGGGATGGAAGTGGACACCATTGGGGGCTGCCAGTCGATAGTCGCCGGGCGCCCGGCGAAATCGAGCGGGCGTGGATCCGAAAGCGCGGCTGAAGGCACGGGTAAAACCCTCGACCGAGCGATAGCCCGAGCTCAGAGCAATGCGGGTGATCGAGAGATTGCGCGTGCGCAGCTGCCAGGCGGAGCGCTCCAGCAGGAGTCGCCGTCGGAAAGCGCCGGGCGACTCACCGATGGCGGCGGAGACGAGGCGGTCGAAGTGGTACCTGCTCAGGCATCCGCGCGCCGCGATGCCCGCGCCATCGACGTCGTCGTCCAGGCTGCGCAGGATGAGGTCAATGAACTCCCGGAGCCGGTCGCGCTCTGTGCTGGTGTCCATGGACGCAGAATACCGCGCTCACGCCGCCTGCGCTTGACCGATCTTGCGCACTTTCAAGCCGAAATTAGGTAGTGGCACAATTATTGCCTCCGGTAGGCCGAGTATCGCGGAGGGACACGATGACAAGCAGCAAAGCGCGGCCCGTGAAGCCCGGCGATCAATGGGTGGACGCTGCCAGGTCCGCCGACGTCACTGAAGACATGTTGGATGGCCTGGAAGCGGACTCCGATCCGTCAGCCAGAGCCAGGGAGATCGAGCAGGTTGCACGCGACCTCGTCCGAGAGCGGGTGCCCGTTCACGAGGTTGTGGAACAGGCGCTGCACCAACACCCGAAGTGCATCACCCAAGACCCACATCGCAGCCTGGGCGAACGGACGGCAGACCTGTTCACCCGCTGGCTCGGCTCCTGGACGTTCATCATCGTTCAGAGCGTCATTCTCGCCATCTGGATCGCCCTGAATCTGACCGAGCTCCTGACGCGGGCCTGGGATCCGTACCCCTTCATCCTCCTGAACCTGGCACTCTCGTTCCAGGCCGCATACGCCGCTCCCATCATCATGATGAGCCAGAACCGCCAGGCGGAGATCGAAGCCAAGATCGCGCACAATGCCTACGACCAGGTGGCCGACATCGACAACATGCAGAAGGTCCAGATGGAAATCCTGGAGGCTATCCACGAATTCCAGAAGACCATGGCCAATCAGGTGGGGACGCGCGACACCACGTCAGAGCCGAAAGAGTAGTGCGGGCTGGTTACGCCTTGAGCATCTCCAGATGTTTCTGCCTGAACTTGGCTACCTTGGGCGCGATCACGATGTTGCAGTACGGCTGCCCGGGGTTATTGGCGAAGTACTCCTGGTGGTAGTCCTCTGCCTGGTAGAAATCGGTGAACGGCACCAACTGGGTGACGATCGGTGAGGACCAGACGTGCTCCTCGTTGAGGGAGTGCATAACCTCCTGGGCCGTCCGCTCCTGTTCGGGACTGTGGTAGAAGATCACGGAGCGGTACTGAGGGCCGACATCGTTGCCCTGCCGGTTGAGGGTAGTGGGATCGTGGATGGCGAAGAAGACGTGCAGAATGTCCCGGTAGGAGATCTGCGATGGGTCGAAGGTGACCCGCACCACCTCGGCGTGTCCGGTGCGGCCGGTGCAGACCTGCTCGTAGGTCGGGGCGGGCACGCCGCCCCCGGCATACCCCGATTCAACGGACGTCACGCCTTTCAAGTCGTCAAATACCGGCTCCAGGCACCAGAAGCAGCCGCCGCCCAGCGTGGCGACCTCCGTGTTTCTCGAGCTATTGGATGTGTCGGTCATGGTGAGTGCCTCCCTGGCTCGGACGTGGTAGCCCGCGAGCCCCTGCTGCAGGATACCCGTATTGGATGCGCGCGCTTCTATGAGAGGATGAGGCAGGGAGCAGTGGAAGGGGTGCGATGTGTGGATGAGCCGCGCGGCCGTGGCAGCGGTGCTGGTCGTGGTCTTCGGCGCATCGCAGACGCCAGCCCTCTCCAGCACGCCACCCCACCGATCTTCCGTCGCCCGGCGAGCGGACCAATTCGCTGCCCTGCTGGACCGATCGCGTGACCTCGGCCTTCTTCCCTCGGCCGAGAGGGTGCGCTTTGTCGTCTCCTTGCGGGACGCAACGTCCGCGGTGGAGCGAGCGCGGCTGGCGGCTATCAGCAATCCGCGTTCACCCTCGTTCGGCCACTACCTGACACCCCGTCAATATGCATCTCTGGCGGGACCGTCGCGTTCTCGTGCGCGGCAGGCTCTTGCCCTTCTGGAGCGGCACGGTCTCACCGGGTCGTGGCGGCCGAGAGCAGGCTGGATGGTTATCTCCGGTCCCGCCGGTACTGTCGACCGGTACTTCCGGGTGCGCATCGAGCGCTTTCGCTCTCGTTCCGGAGTTCGCTTCTACGCCTCGCGACACGATCCGCGCGTGCCGGTACCGCTCCAGCGCGTGATCTCGGCGGCCGGCCATATTTCCAGCTATAGCACGGTTCGACGCGAGTCCATCCGGCCCGGCGGCCTGCTTCCTGCCGACCTACTGACTGCGTACGACATCAAGCCGCTTCGCTCCAGGGGATTGAACGGTGCCGGGCAGACGATTGCCTTTATCGAGATTGACGGTTACGACCAGAACGACCTGGCCTCCTTCGCGCAGCGGTTCAATCTGGCGCCGCTCCAACCCCAGATCATGAACGGGGTCCGGCTCTCCGATATCGAGGGCGAAACAGAGCTCGATCTGGAAGTGGCGCATGAGATCGCACCGCGCGCCCGTTTGCGCCTGTACAACTGCCCCAACAACTGTTCCGGCTCGGATCTGGTCGATCTGGAGAGCCGAGCGGTGCGAGACAACCCCAGGGGCATCGTCAGCGTGAGCATCGGCGCCTGCGAGACCGCCGCCGGACGCGGCGACGCCCAGGCGGAAAGCTCGGCCTTCAGCCCGACAGGCGCCCTGGGAGTCTCCGCGTTTGTGGCGAGCGGCGATAACGGCGCGTATACCTGTCTGGATCAGGACTGGGGCGCGCCCCCCGGACCACGGTCCCTGGGGGTCTCCATTCCCGCGTCCGTCCCTGGCGTGACCGCGGTCGGCGGAACGCGCCTGAGCCTGAACGGCAATTCGACATGGTACCGGGAAGAGGTGTGGGAGAATCCGGCAGAGACGACCGGATCCGGCGGCGGACGGAGTGTGTACTTCTCGCGCCCGTCCTGGCAGCGGGGTCCGGGTACCGGGGGCTCGATGCGTCAGGTCCCGGACATATCGGCCGCGGCCGACCCGCTGACCTCGGCTCAGGTCGTGATCGGCGGCAGCGTCACCGAGGCGGGAGGGACCAGTCAGGCTGCTCCCATCTGGGCCGGAATCACGGCGCTGATGAACCAGTATCTGACGCAGCATGGGAAGCCGGTGGCTGGATTCCTCAATCCCACGCTCTACCGTCTGGCGACCGGTAATCCGCACTATCCACCACTCCATGACGTGACCGTGGGGACCAACCTCGCCTATCCGGCCGGCTCCGGATACGACATGGCGACCGGTCTGGGGACACCGGACGCCTGGAACCTGGTGCGCGACCTGGCGGCGGAAGGTGGGAGATGACGGACGACGTGACCTGCCCTGTGTGCGGGCGAATGGTACCGCCCGGACGATTCTGTGCCGCCTGTGGTGCGCGCCTGCCGCACGGCGGGTCGGTATCCGCGCAACGCCTGCACAGCTTTACCGTGAACCCGTCGGAGCATGTCTTGCATCCGAGCCCGGTCTCCCTGCTGTTTCCGCACCTTCCCCAATCGGAAAGCGTTCCCTTTCGCCTGGCCCTGCTCGTGATCTCGGCAGCACTGGTTGTCGTTGGCTACCTCCGCCTGTCCGGCGCCTCGGTGGCTCTGGCCGCCGCTGCGGTCCCGGTTCTCTTCCTCGTGTATCTGATCGACGTGGATGTGTTCGAGCGACGTCCCTGGCTGACCCTGGCGCTGACCGCGGGAATAGGAGCGGTCCTGGGAGCCATCTGGGCGTACCTCACCGGTCGGTATATCTCGCAGACCGAGCTTCTCAACGCGACGCACGCCGGAGCGCCGGTCGGGCGCGTGCTCATCGTGGCCGTGCTCTTTCCGCTGGTCGCCCAGGCCCTGATGCTGGTCGGTCCCCTGGTGTTCCGCGGTTTCCTTGCCCATGACGAGGTCCTGGATGGGTACGTGGCCGGGGCGGCATCGGCCCTGGGCTTCGTCCTGACCTCCACGCTGGTCAACCTGTTCCCCGAGGTGCAATCCGGCCCCACGGCTCTTGCCACGGATGTTTTCTCCGCCATCATCACGCTGATCCACGGCCTGCTGCTGCCGCTCATCTGGGCAGGGACCACCGGTCTGGTCTCGGCTGCCATCTGGCTCCGCAGCGGCCGCATGCGGGCCACACCGGGCGGTGGATGGTCGACGACCTATCTCTTCGTGGTGGGAGTTGTCGCGGTGGCGCACGTGTGTCTGGGTTTCGCTGCCATCTACGCCCAGCACGTGTCGTCCGCTCTGCTGATTTATTGCGGCATCGCGCTCGCGCTGCTCTTCATCTCGCGGTTTTCCCTGCACCACATGCTGCTGCAGGAGGCAGTCGAATCTCCCGACAGCGGCGAGATGGTGTGCGCGCATTGCGGACACGTGGTGCCGCGCGGGGCCTTCTGTCCCGACTGTGGCGGCGCGCTTCGTGCCATGCCAAGGCGAGGAACATTGCCGGGCGAGCGGCGGGTTCGGTAGGGAGGAGACGATGGCGATCCACGGAGCGGCAGTCCATCGGCAGGGGGGCGGCTTCATGCGCTGGCTGCTCAGCGGCGGCGGAATCTTTATTCTGATGGTGCTCTTTCAGATTTTTTCGCGCCTGTCGCAGCCATCGGCCATCAGCTGCACGCCACCACAGTGCGTGGTCCCTCCTCCCCAGCAAACCCCCCTCTCGCCTCCCCGGCGCTATACGAGCTCGCAGTACGGCTTCTCCCTCGAGTACTCGACCGCGAACATCACACCCTCCCAGACCACCGCCTCTTCCATCTCGTGGGACGCTCAGTTGAACGACGGCTCGGAGGTCAGTTGGACCGCGCTTGGCGGTAAGGCCAACGGACGCAGCGCGTCTCAGATCGTGAATGACGTACAGTCGAGCAACTTCCCCGATGCTCAGGAGGCGTACTCGATTCCCGATGCCTCCGTGGGGTACACCCTGGGTCAGGGCAAGGTCTACGACATCACCATCGCGCCGGCCAACGGTCAGGCCGAGCACGACCGGCTTGTGGTGATGGCGGCCGTCAAAGGCGGTCTGGCGGTGATCATAGCGGGATACGGCCCCTACGAGCAGAGCTCGCCCAACAGCAGCGGCCACCCCAACCCGGCCGAGACGCCGCTGGTGCACCTGGGCGACTTCGAGGAGACCTCCATGTCCGTCACCTGGCCTGGAGAGCCACCACTCTAAACCCGGCTCAGCCGACCCAGCCATTCCACCTGCTCGAGAAAGAACAGGAGCAGGATCGCGGCGCCGGTCACGACCAGCGCCAGGAGGGCAAGCGGTAGAGCCTGACGCAGTCCCGTACTGCTGAGGTCGACATAATTCAGGACCGGCAGAGAATAGGGGTGGTAGGCCAGGATGACTGTGGCCCCGAACTCGCCCAGCGACCGGACCCAGCTCAGGATGAGTCCGGCCACGATCCCACGCCGCGCCAGCGGAAGGGCGACATGCCAGAAGGTCTGCCAGGAGTGGGCGCCCAGACTGGCTGCCGCCTCCTCGAAGCGGGTGTCGATGGCGTCGAAGGCGGATCGCGCCGCCACCACCGCGAATGGTGCCGAGACAAAGACCTGGGCCAGAACGATACCGGAAGCAGTGTCGACGAAGGTCAGGCCGCGCGGTGCCAGAAGCTGTCCGATGGTTCCGTACGGGCCGTACAGTACCAACAGGAGAATCCCGGCGCTGACGGGCGGAAGCACCAGGGGCAGGACAGTGAAGATGGAAACCAGCGTCCGGCCCGGAAAGGGAACCCGTGAGAGGACGTACGCGAGAGGGACGCCCAGAGCGGCGATGATGCAGGTGCTGACGCTTGCCGTGCCCAGCGAGGTGAGTAGGGCAGCCAACGTCTGAGGGTCGCGGTAGGTGGAGGCCAGGTCCGACGGCGAGAGGCTCTGCTCCAGCAGGACGATCGGCGCCGCCAGAAAGAGGATCAGGGTGAGCGCGAGCAGTAACAGCGGCAACCCGGTGAGGTCGAGCGCGTGACGGTGTTGTTCCGGGTCGCGAATCACGCGCCGACGAGGGAGCGGAGATTTGCCGGAACCCGAGCGCGGCTGCCGGTCAGCCGGATGCGCAGGGGAAGCAGTCCATGCTCTCGGGCGGCGGCGCGGGCTCTGCTGCCAAGGACAAAGCGGACAAAGGCGGCGGCACCATCCGGGTTCTGAACCGTGCTGGGGATACTGATCGTGTATTCGATGGGTGCGCCGGTCACGTTCTGACCGGAGGGGAGAGTATAGGACTGAGTGGCGTAGAGCCGGGCGTACTTCTGGGAGCCCAGGTTGATTCTGGCCGGCAGGGTGATATAGGGAATACCCAGGTCCCGGGCCTCTGAGAGGTAGAAGACGCCGGCGTTGATCTGACCGGTCAGCAAACGTGCGACCAGCACCTGCTCCGGAAACACCTGGCTCGGGTTTTCAGCGGAGCCGAATATTCGCCGCTCGAAGTGCCGCAGGTGGAACACTTTCGCCGCCAATCGTGCCATCCACAGCGCGCGATAGCCCTTGGGATCGAGCGTTGGGTCGGTGCGGCCGATGCGTAGTCCCTTCTGCAGAAGCGCTCGATACCAGGGAAGCTTGCCTTGCTGCACCCGCCGAAACGCCTTCGCGGTCGAACTTTTCGGATCGAAGCCGATCACCAGCTGGGTGGTGGCATAGGTGAAGTACCAGGAGATGTACTTCCCGTTGGCCTGGCCCATGAGGGAGGCATCGACCGCCGGGTCGGCGAACTCCACCACGTCCGGCGTCGCCACCCTGCCTTTGATGAGGTTGGCGATAGCGGCCGAGCCGAGGCCCTGTCCCTGGTAGGTGTAGTTGCTGCGCGCGGTGAACGCCGGGCCGATGACGTTCTCATTGAGATTGACCAGCGATCCCGCGTAGTACACGCTTACGGTACTGCCGGACCCCCGCGCGGACTCGGCCCGCGTGGCCATGGCCGCGAGCAGGACTAGAAAGATGACTCCTATTCGTTGCGACACCCGTCGGCGGCGGGATGATCGACAATTTGCTCTGATAGGGGCCGGAAAGGCTCTAGACTTGATCACCGAATGGAAGCGCATACGTATCGAGTGAATAGTCATAAAGTGAGTATATGGGACGTGGCTCCCGGGCCCGAGCGGTGGCATGCCGGGTGATCGCGGCGCCGCGGAGCCTGCCCGGTATGCTTTGCTCGGGCTCCTGCAGGAACGCCCGACGTACGGCTACGAGCTGACCCAGCGCTTTGAAGTGGGCACGGCGCTGGGAGAGATCGTCCGGCTGGCGGCCAGCCA
>JAICWV010000181.1 GCA_025966365.1 Chloroflexota bacterium
CATCGCCTGGCATGCCGGCAACTACTACGTCAACATGCACTCGATCGGTATCGAGCACGAGGGCGTGGCCATCCAGGGGGCGAGTTGGTACAGCGAGCAGCTCTACGAGGCCTCGGCGGCGCTGGTCGCCTATCTGGCCGCTCGCTTCCACATCCCGCTCGACCGCGGCCATATCGTGGGGCACGATCAGGTACCGGGGCCCACACCAGAGGAGCAGTCCACCCAGCACTGGGACCCCGGGCCCTTCTGGGACTGGGCGCACTACATGGATCTGCTCCAGGCCTCGATCGTCGCCGCCGACGTTCCCGATAGCCCCATCGTCACCGTCGATCCTCCCTTCGCTACCAACGAGCCCCCCATGACCGCCTGCACCGGCTGCAAGCCGCTTCCCGCCCAGCCGGCCAACTTCGTCTATCTCCACACCGCTCCCAGTCCGTCCTCTCCCCTGATCGGGGATGCGGCGATCAGCGGCGGCGGGACCACCCAGGCGAGCGATTGGAGCGACAAGGCAGCTACCGGCACGCAGCTGGTCGTGGTCGGGCAGCAGGGCGATTGGACGGCGGTGGACTTCGGCGGGAGGAAGGCATGGATCGAGGACCCGGCCGATGCGCCGGTTCTGGCACCGGAGGGGGGGAGCTTTGCCGCGCCCAGAAAGGGGAAGAAGAGCATCCCGGTCTACGGCAGCCCCTATCCCGAGGCGTCGGCCTACCCCTCCTGGATCAAGAGGCACAAGGCAAAGATCACACCGCTCCAGTACACCATCCCGCACGGCCAGAAATACGGCGTCATCGACAAGGTCACGGCGGACTACTACTGGTCGCCCACCATGACCAAACACGCGTTCGTTCGGAGCCCCACGGCGTACTACCAGATCTTCTTCAACCACCGCTTTGCCTACGTACGGGCAAGCGATGTGCGGATAAAGACGTTCGCCCCGCTCGCGCCGACTCCGACGCCTGGCGCCACCCCGTCCTCAACGGCAACAGCCACGCCTCAGTCGTCCACGACGGCACCCACAAACATGTAGCGGAGGGCTTTAGCCCGTGGTTCGGTGTCTTGACTCCATGCGGGAGGGCGTACACAATGGACGGCTGACCGGAGACTATGGGTGGTTGGACGGCATGGTGTGAGTACGCTGACAAATCCCCGATCCACGCGCATCGCCAGAGCCATCTGGCTGGCACTGGCCGTGGCGGGAACGGTTCTGTACTTCGTCGGCCCCATCTCCCAGTGGGGCACGCTGCAGACGGTCTGCCGTCCCGACTCGGCCTGCCTACCGTTTCAGCTCGACCCAACCGCAGCCAGTACGCTGGCTCGGTACCGGATCTCGCTGAGTGGGTTTGCCGTGCTGACCGGCGCCCTCCTGGTGGTCATCTGGGCGGTCTGGTATGGGCTCTCGGCGATCATCATCATCCGTAAACCGGGAGACCGCGGCGCCCTTCTGGCTGCATTCTTCCTTGCCGTTTTCCCGATCTGGGAAGCGAGCGCCTGGATTCCGTCCGGTCCTCTGTCATCCTGGCTGACCGGGATCTTCGTGCCCATGCTTCTGATCTTCGGACTGCTGTTCCCCGACGGGCGCTTCGCGCCGCGGTGGACGCGCTTGCTGGCCGGTTTGATCGTCCTCTACTTCGTTGTGACCTCCTTTCCCCTGTCCTTTCCGGCGGTAGTGAACGACGCAGCCGAGGTGGTGTTCATCTCATTCTTCTGTTTGGTGGTCGGTGCGCAGGTCTATCGGTACCGCGCCATCTCGACGCAGCACGAACGGCAACAGACCAAATGGGCGTCCGTCGGACTCGCCGTGGCCATTCTGGGTCTGGCTGCGGCATGGGTAGGCCCGGACGCGGCCGCGGTTCCAACCAACAATGGGTCCCTCTTTGCAGCTGCGTTCGGCGACTTTGGTATCGCGGCTATCGTTTCGGCTGTACCGATCTGCATTGGCTTCGCCGTCCTGCGCGGTGGACTTTGGGACATCGATCGAATCATCAGCCGGGCGCTGTCGTACACGATCCTGACCGCCGCGCTTGCTGCGGTGTACGTCGGCAGTGTTATCGCGTTGCAGGCGCTCTCCCAACTCCTGGTGGGCGGGGGTTCCGATATTGCCATTGCCGTCTCGACGCTGGCCATCGCCGCCCTCTTCCGTCCGCTCCGCAGCCGGGTGCAGATGAGCGTCGACCGGCGCTTCTATCGCAGCCGGTACGACGCTGAGCGGATCCTGGCCGGTCTCGGGGAGCATCTGCGCGACCAGGTCGATCTGACACAGCTCTCACGGGATCTGACGCTGGCGATCCAGGAGACCCTCCACCCGGAGCACATCTCCCTCTGGATTCGGGATACGGGCGACGCTGATCCGCTGTCAAGGACGGCGGGCTCAAGCCCTCGGCTACGCCCGACTACCACGACTCCGTAGCCGAGCGCTTCAGCGCGCAATCCCGAATGTCACGGGATCGGGACCGGGCTCTCGGGAAGAATGCGATCCACCAGGCTACTCAGGGCATCGTCGATCTGGTCGTTGATGAAGATGATGCGCTCGCGCAGGAGCCGTGAATAGATATCGAAGCCGCGCTCGCCGCGGTTGGTGTTCTCGATGACGGTCGGGACCAGATGGCGGGTTGGTCGAGTACTCATGGGAGATTCCTCGCTAGCGTTTGGTCAGGGGCCGTTTGAAGATGTAGAGGAACCCGCCGGAGCTGCGTGGAGCAACCGACGCCAGCTCCCAGTCATCGACGCCGAGTGCATCCAGAACCTGGGGAACAGCGGCTCCGCGTTCGATATGTGGCGCGCTGCCGCGCACCTCGACAATCGTGTCGGCGTCGCCGTCGATGTGCAGGCTCAGATATTCCCAGCGTGTCCGCGTGGCGCCCGCTGCCGGGACCGCCCAGCCCACCTGCAGCGGCAGGCGCTCCGTCTTCATCTCGTCAAGCATGCTTCTCCTCACGTTCTAAATCCGACCGGGTGATGTCGCTTCCGGCCCGCCTCGTCGTGTGCCGTATCCGCGACCTCGCCGAAGGAGCCGGCCAGCCGCGCCGCCAGCGCCTCGCAGGCGTCGGCATAGGTCTGCCAGAGGTCGGGCGGGATATCTTTCTCCAGCAGCGATCGGAAGCGGGCCGAGAGAGCATCCAGCTCGGCATCGATCGCCGGATCGATTCCTTCGGCCGACTCCTCCGTGGGGTAGCCCGCCATCTGCTCCAGCCGCGCACGCGGTACGTCGAAGGTGGTGGCCAGCTGCTGCAGATAGCGCACGGAGGGAATAACCTGCCCGCGCCGCCAGCGCGAGACCTGGGCATCGGCCACGCCCAGATCGCGGGCTACCGCCGCCTGCGAAAGGCCGCGCGTCTGCATGGTCGCATTCAGCCACTGCGCAAAGGGCTGTGTCTCGTTATCCATAGCTCGCTCCTATGTAAGCTATCTTACAAGTAAGCTAACTTCGGGGCAAATTGCAGCCGGGTGGTCCCCCTCGAGCTGGAGGCGGAGCACCGCGCTATCGCAGGTACTCAGGAGTGCGAGAGCAGCCTGCCGACTCGTCCGTTGCCGGTGTCAGCCACGTAGATCCGGCCGCTTCCGTCGACACCCACGCCGGTCGGGCGATCGAGCTGGCCCGCCCCTCCCCAGGTCTTCAGCACGCTGAATCCTGGCGAGAGCTTTACAATCCGGTTGTTCCCCGTATCGGCAACATAGACGTTGCCTTCACCGTCGATGGTGATGCCCTGGGGGGCGCGAAACTGTCCGCGCCTGGTCGCATTGAGCAGGTCGGTACTCCAGGCAAGCTCCTCGACGGCATTTCGCCCCGTGTCCGCCACGAAGATACTCGCGCGCGAATTCACGGCGATGCCGGCCGGGTGCCTGAAGCCCGAGTACGGTGTCTGCCAGTTGCCGCTGACCGATAAGTGCTGGACGAGGTTATCGCCGGTATCGGCCACGTAGATGTTTCCACGCGCGCCCAGCGCCACATCGGCAGGCCCGTGCAGCCGGCTACCCTTTGTCGCACCGGCCGGCCACGTGCGAAGCATCTTCCCGGTGCTGGAAAACTGAACAACACGGTCGTGCCCGGAGTCGGCCACATAGACGTTTCCGTGTGGATCAACCGCCACGCCTTGAGGGCGAAGCAACGCAGCGGTTCCAGCCGTGCCGAATGTCTGCAACACCTTGCCTCTGGCGGAGAGCTTCACAACCCTGTTGCTCCCGGCGTCTGCGACGTACACCGTACCGTTCGGGTCCACGGTCAGTCCGGCGGGACTCTGAAAGTGGGCCGGAAACCAGGTCGCGATCCTGGGCCCGGCAGCCGTACTGGACGGGCTGCCACCCGGACGGAGCAGGAAGAAGACGGCGGCAGCCACGACGATCACGCCGGCTACAGCAGCCAGAGCCCAGACGGGGGGCCGCCCTTGCGTCGCGGGTTTCGGTGCAACCGCCGGCATGGTGGCAACGGCGCCGCGTGACCTCTCCGCCGGTTCCCCGGCCACGTTCGAATCGGGATCATGGACGCGTGCGGAGGGCGGCTCTCCAACCAACTGCCCACCGGGACGGATGACGGTCGAGCGGCCGTCCGACCCGGTGTCTGCCGCTGATCCAACCGGGCGAAGCGCTTCTGCCTCCGGCGCAGGCTCAGCCGCCGGAACGTCCGCCCGCGGCATGACAGCCGGCTCAACGTCTCGCGGCGCCCGGATCCTGGTGAGGTTGGAGGCCGCGGCCGGTTCGGTGGTCCCCGTCTCTTCCACTGGCGGACCTGCTGAGGCGCTCGATTCGATCTCCCACGTATCCAGAGCGTTCAGGGCCCCTTCCAGCTCAGCCGCGCTCTGATAGCGGTCGTCTGGATTCTTGGCCAGCGCCCGCAATACCAGTGACTCCCACGCCTCCGGGACGCCGGGTCTGATCGATCTCAGGGGCGGGGGCGCTTCGTGGACATGCTTGAACGCGATGGTCAAAAGGGTGTCTCCTCCGAAGGGAGGATGGCCGGCGATCATGTGGTGGAGCACGACGCCAAGCGAATAGATGTCACTGCGTCCATCGACGGTGGTTCCTTCGATCTGCTCAGGCGCCATGTACAGCGGCGTACCGATGCTCACGCCCGGTGCCGTACTCAGAATGCTCCCCGGTCTCAGCACACGGGCGATACCGAAGTCGGTCACTTTGACGTGATCGTCGCCCATGATCATGATGTTGTCGGGCTTGACGTCGCGGTGAACGATTCCTCGCGCATGCGCATAGGCGAGCGCAGCCGCCGCCTGGGTGCCGATGCGCTTGACACGATCGAGCGGCATCTGCCCCGACTGGAGTAACTGGGAGAGGTCCCGCCCCTCCAGGAACTCCATGATGATGCAGGCAGTTTGATCTTCGAGGAAGGTGCCGAACACCTGGACGATATTCGGATGTTTGAGTGTGGAGAGGACAGTGCCTTCCTGCTGAAAGCGCAGCAACGCGTCGAGAGGATCTTCCCCGGTTGGCCGCATTACCTTCGCGGCCACGGTCGAGCCGGTTTCCACATCGACGGCCTGAAAGACGTCGCCCATGCCGCCTCCGCCGATCGGCTGAACTACTTGATATCGTCCTGCTATCCGTCGGTTCACGATGTGGCCCCCTGGCTATGTGTCTAACTCTAGGCCCCATGACATGAGCAGTCAACGTTTAGCAGGGCCACCATGGGTGTGACTCACGGTTTTTGCACTAGAACTGTACGGCCGATTTGCAATCGGCCGGCACGCCGCAGCGTGCCTTCTGGGTCTCGC
>JAICWV010000221.1 GCA_025966365.1 Chloroflexota bacterium
TGCCGACCCCTCCATCTTCTTCGACGGCACCACCTTCTATGCCGCTGTCACTCTCACCGATGACGGCTCCGTCTCCACCTCCGGCCATACCCGCACCGCCATCTCCACCTCACCCGATGGCCTCACCTGGCACCCCTATCTCGCCGCCGGCTCCTCCCTCCAGCAGGGCGCCCATCTGATCATCACGGGAGGCGTCACCTACATCTTCGATGCCGTCACCTGCTATACCGTCCCCCCGCCCCCCGCTCCCATCGACCTCTCCGATGACGTCCTCTCCCTCCCCATCGCCGAGTCCTTCAATCAGCCCGCATCCCTCGCCCTCACTCTCTCCAACAACCAGGGACAGTACACCTCCGCCCCCTGGCTCTCCGATAACGCCACCCTCACCCTCTCTTTGGGCTACGGCGGCCAGTCCGTCCCCACCCACACCCTCTACCTCGACGACTGGCAACTCACCAGCACCGCCACCCAGCAAACCCTCACCCTCGCCGCCCGTGACTACCTCAAGCTCCTCGACTACCCCTCCACCCGCCTCCTCACCTACTCCAACCAGACCATCCCCCAGATCCTCTCCGACCTGGCACAGCAGGCCAATGTGAGCATCGACGCCCCACCCGCCACGCCGCAGTTCTCAGAGGAGATCGGCTGCTTCCTCATCAATCCCGGCGAGACCTTCCTGGCCGCCCTGAATCGCCTGGCGACTGTCTTCGGCTTTGGCTTTACCGCCAGAGGGGGGGCCTCGGTATTCCTGTTCGATCCCCAACCCACTGATTCCAGTAGCTGGAGCTACGGTCCCGAGATGCTGGGTGCGAGCAGAGGGCAGGAAGCCGATGCCGCCAACGTGATCCGGGTGACTGGCGCCTCCTCCACCGAGACGCCGGTATGGGCCGAGACCACGGACGCAGCCGACATCCTGGCCCGAGGGATGGAGCGATACCGGAACGTGGTTGATCGCATCCTCACCACCTCCGCACAGTGCGCGATCAGGGCACAGCAGGAGCTGCGAGCAGAGCAGCGGACGAAGGTCCACGCCGCACTCACCGTGGCCCTCAACCCGGCCCATCAGCTGGCCGACGTGATCGAGGCAACGGACAGCGGCTGCGGGATGAGCGGGGAATCGTACCGGATCAGCGCCATGCAGTGGCTGGCCGATCTCACCACCGGGCAATGGGAACACCACCTGGAGCTGGAGGCCCCGTGAACGAACCACGGCGACAGCCCACGCCCCGTGAGGCGACCACGGCTCCAGGTATGCGGCCAATTGTTGATGACCTAGATGCCATATCGATGTGTACCCACCAGGCCCGGGCCGATGTGCGAATTGGAGATGTGGTGTCGATGTGCACTCACGGGGGCTCGGGGGCGATGTGCAATGGACCGGCTCGGGCCGATTGCGTGTTGGAGCTGTGGGCCCGATTGGCAATGACCGGACTCGGGGCGATTGCAAATCGGCCCTACATTTCCTCCCCCAGGATCACCATGCGCCCGTCCATCCAATGCCGCGATCACAGATTGCCCCGGCACGTCCAGCTCTGTGATTGCACGTCCCCCGTCCATCCAATCCCACGATCACCCGGCGCCCGTGCATCCCATCGAGCGAGCACAGGTCGTCCCCACACGTCCAATCCATCGATTGCACATCGACCATACATTTCGGGCCATGCGCCGTGCCGGCGGAGACGTGGTTTTGATGGAGACGAGGCGCAGGCTTCGTGCCTATCAGCTGGAATGCGCGCGGTCCATTCTACGGAGCGTGCGGCGGCGGGAGGGCCGCACCTTTACCGTGATGTTCGCGCGGCAGATGGGCAAGAACGAGCTGAGCGCCGCGCTCGAGGCGCACCTGCTCTGGCAGTACCGCGAGCTCGGCGGCTCCATCGTCAAGGCGGCGCCGACCTTCCGGCCGCAGATCCTCAACAGCGTCTTGCGTCTGAGCCAGACGCTGGAGCGGGATGAGCGCACGCGCGGGCAGTGGCAGTCGCAGTTCGGGCACATCATTCGCCATGGCGAGGCATCCATCGCTTTCTACTCGGCCGAGCCCCACGCCAACGTGGTGGGTGCGACCGCCTCCCTGCTGCTGGAGATCGACGAGGCGCAGGACGTGGATCCGGACAAATACGACCGCGACTTCCGGCCCATGGCCTCTTCCACCAACGCCACCACCGTCCTCTACGGCACCGCCTGGACCGAGGACACGGTGCTGGAGCGGCAGCGGCGGGTCAACCTCGCCTCCCAGTCGAACGGGCACCGGCTGCACTTCGAGTTCGACTACACGGTGCTGGCCACCATCAACCCGCACTACGCCCGATTCGTCGAGGCGGAGATCGCGCGTCTGGGCCGCGACCATCCCACTATCCGGACCCAGTACCTGCTGCAGACCCTCCCCGATGCCGGGCGGCTCCTGAGCGCCGAGCAGCTGGGCGCGCTGAACGGTGCCCACGAGCGGGAGCGCGACCCGGCTCCAGGCGCCACCTACGTGGCGGGCATCGATCTGGCCGGGGAAGACGAAGGTGCGGTGGATGCGCTGCTGCGGCTGGCGCAGCCCCGGCGCGACAGCACGGTGGTCACTATTGCCCGGGTGGAGTGGGACGTTCTGGGACGGCCGCTGGCGCGGGTGGTGGAGCATGTGCGCTGGACCGGCCGCGATCATGTCTGGCAGTACCAGCGGCTGGCGGAGCTCTGCGAGCGCTGGAGCGTCAGCCGGGTGTGCGTGGACGCCTCGGGAATCGGGGCCGGCATCGCCGCCTTCCTGGCGGAGCGGCTGGGGCCGCGGGTGGAGCGCTTCGTCTTCACCTCCGCCTCCAAGAGCGGACTTGCCTATACCCTTCTCACCATGATCAACACCGGACGGCTCTCCCTATATAAGGAAGACGGCAGCGAGGAGTGGCGGGGGTGCCGGGCGGAGCTGAGGGCAGTGCGCGCCACGCCGCGCTCCGGAGAGATTCTGGCCTGGTCGGTGCCGGAGTCGGAGGGGCACGACGATTTCGCGGTGAGCCTGGCCCTCTGCGCCCGCGCTGCCGAGTCAGGCCCGCCGCCTGCCCTCGGCGGGCTCGTTCGCGCCCGGCCGGATGGGGAGGGAGGATGGTAGACCAAATCGTGAAGCAGGATGCCTCCAGAAGCTGCCGGTTCAGGAACTGCCCGGGTTTGCTACAGTGCGGCATGGTCGGTCGGACGGAGCCGCCTCCTCCGCCTTGACAGACACTTCACCGTGGGCCGAA
>JAICWV010000148.1 GCA_025966365.1 Chloroflexota bacterium
GGTCGATTCGAGTTCGTCCCCCTTCCCGACCTCTGCGCTGAGAACGAGACGCGCACGTACGGGAATACGTTCGGACGCACCGGCCGGCCGCTGGCTGACTACTTCCCGGAGCGCCGATCGGTGATTGCCGACTTCCCCATGCACGCCGATCCCGAGTTCCAGAGCTTCACCTACGGCTCGCCGGCGAACATGCAGCAAGGATTGGCGCGGCTAGAGCCGGGGGACATGCTCGTGCTGTATGGGGGCCTTCGTCCGGTTGCAGACGATGGTGTCCCGATTCCGATGGCGGCACACGCCCTCTACCTGCTGGGCTATTTCGACGTCGAGTCGGCCGTGCGGGCGCGTGACTACACGCGCGAGCAGCTACTCACTGACTTCGGTCAGAACTTCCACGTGCGCCATGAGGACATTCTCCAGCGCGATTACAGCAAGCTGGTCCTCGTCAAAGGTGGACCGGGGAGCCGATTGCTGAGTAAAGCCGTGCCAATCAGCGGCAAGAAGCCGAACCGACTCGGCAGACCAACCTTCGTCCTGTCGGATGAGATGGCCAGGGTCTTCGGCCCCCTCTCGGGCGCAGGCTTCATCGAGCGCTGCTCGCCACGCTGGATCGATGCGTCCTTCGTCGACTCGGCAGCTAGGTTTGTCCGCTCGAAGCCGTGAGGAACATCTGGTGGTGAGCTACGGCCAGGGGTTACCTGTTATCGGGCCTCGATCCCAGACTGGATAATGCGCTATGGAACGAATCTTGAGTGTGATTGCCGCCCTGTTCGATGTGCTCGATTTGCTCCCGTTCATTTCAATGATGCTCGTGGTGTTCCTCTACTCTAGCTGGAAGGACAATCGGCGCTACCGGCGGCGTGAAGGCATCTATCGAAGGCTTCCATAGGCGAACACCTCGAAGGCTTGTAGTCAAAGCGGGTGCACAAGCCCTTGCTGCCGTGGAGAAGTACCCCGATCCCACCCTCGCCGGTCGGCATAGTCTGGCGCTTGGTAGTAAGCGCTCTCTCGTGGGAACGGGAGAGCGGATAACGGTTCCCTGTGCGTTAGTCACGATGCTGGTCGTTACAGTCATCCGGGACTCGCACCCGTTGGGTGTGACCCATTGCCCGCCTAGAGTGCAACTTTAGGCAGTTGCCGCCGTGCGCCCGCAACTATCCCAGCCGGCTACCAACGTATTTACGTCTCCACTTCCCTTAATCCATCAGGTCTGTCTCCCAGTTAGTCGCCTGAATCGCCGTATCCAGCTCCCGCCGCTCCTGCGCGATCGCGTCTTGCCGCCGCCGAAGCTCAGCCACGTCTAACGTTGAGATGGTCCGGAGCTCACGACCGCTGTACCGCTGTCGGCCAGAAGATGCATGCTCCGCGACCCCCTTCAACACGCTGTAGTGAAGATCGAAAGTATCTCGCCGCGCCAGCGCCTGGGTCACCGTTTCACCGGACGGCAGCGTCGCCCGCTCGTTCGTGCGGTTGATGGAGGCGATCAACCCCGGCAGCTGCACCAGGAGTTGGTCAAGCTCTGTCAGGAGCTCCTGAGGATTCTCTGGAGGCTGCTCGCCTTCCTGGACCAATGAGCTAAGGATGAGCCGTTGCGTCAATTGCTGTATTCGCTTCTGTATGTCGGCCCGGAGGACCAGTGCTTCACTCAGTTTCATGCGTCGCCCACACATTGTGTCATGGCATTGCATTCGTAACCGTAATGTGTCAATATATAGGAAGCTCCCATGGAGTCACCGATTTCCTTCTCTTGGGCGGACAACTGCACTCATCGTCGAGTCCTGGTTTGCAGCTACCTGAGCCAGTTTCGCCCATAAGGCGAGCATAATGTTCCGTGAGCAAGCGGAACGCAGTGCGGTGCGCCTTTGACGGCTTTGGCCGGGACGCCGGGATGGAGAAGAAGTCGGGGAGTTGGTATCGGCGAACGCCCGAAATCATCTCGGTGTCGAACCTCCAGAAATCGAATTACGGTCCGCGCTATTACTTCAATCAGGCATTCTGGCTGCGCAGCCTCGGCGATGAGTTGTACCCGAAGGAGTGGCACTGCCATGTGCGCACGCGATTAGCGCAGGCGTTTCCTGCCCGCGAGCAGGAGATTGAGGATCTCTTCAAACTCGATGTGCCCATGAGCGACGAGGAGCGGATCGCCGCGATGCGACACATCCTCGATGGCGAACTCGCGCCACTTATTGAGCGGGCAAGCACGGCGGTCAAGCTCCGCAACATGGTGGACGAGGGCGTGCTGAGTGCGATGGTCAACCGGGATGCTCAGGACGCCTTCAGGGAGCTGCCGCGCTAATGAAGTGCCGCCTCCATCCCTGCGATCTCTGAGTGCAAGGAGTTGAGTTTCTACACGTCGTGATAGAGGAAGAACTCGTACGGGTGCGGGCGGATCTGAACCGGGTCCAGCTCGTTTTCGCGCTTGTACTCGATCCAGGTCCGGATCAGGCTCTCGCTGAAGACCTCGCCCCGGAGCAGGAACTCGTGATCGCGCTCCAGCGCCTCCAGGACCTCGCCCAGGGAACCCGGCGTTGACCTGACCGCTGCCTTCGCCGCGCCGTCCAGCTCGTAGAGGTCGGCGTCGATGGGGGCGGGCGGCTCGATCTGGTGCTGGATGCCGTCCAGGCCGGCCATGAGGATGGCGGCGAAGGCCAGATAGGGGTTGGCCGAGGGGTCCGGGGGCCGGAACTCGATCCGCCGCGCGTTGGGGCTGTCGCTGTAGGTGGGGATGCGGACGCAGGCGCTGCGGTTCCGCTGCGAATAGACCAGGTTGATCGGTGCCTCGTAGCCGGGAACCAGCCGCCGGTAGGAGTTGGTGGTGGGGGCGCAGAAAGCCAGGAGCGCTGGGGCATGCGCCAGCAGGCCGCCGACGTACCAGCGGGCCGTGTCGCTGAGCATCCCATACCCGGAGGGGTCGAAGAAGAGGTTGGTGTCCTCGTCGAATAGGCTCTGGTGCACGTGCATGCCGGAGCCGTTGTCGCCGAAGATGGGCTTGGGCATGAAGGTGGCCACGTAGCCCTGCTCCGCCGCCGTGTTCTTGACGATGTACTTGTAGGTCATCACGCGGTCGGCCATCTCCGTCAGCGTGCCGAAGCGGAGGTCGATCTCACACTGGCCCGCCGTGCCCACCTCGTGATGGTGGGCCTCCACGTCCACCCCCGCCGCCAGAAGACGCTGGACGATGTCCGAACGCAGGGCCTGCAGCTTGTCGGTGGGCGGGACCGGGAAGTAGCCCTCTTTGGTCCGCGGCCGGTAGGCCAGGTTGGGAGTGCCGTTCTTCCCCGAGTTCCAGATTCCCTCGTCGGAGTCGATGTAGTAGTAGCCGGAATGACTGGTCTGATCGAAGGAGAGGCTGTTGAAGACGTAGAACTCCGCTTCCGGCCCCCAGTAGCTGGTGGTGGCGATGCCGGTTCGGCTCAGATACTCCTCGGCCCGCCGCGCCACACCTCTCGGGTCGCGCGAATACGGCCGGAGGGTGACCGGCTCGTGAACAGTGCACACGGTGCTGAGGGTGGGAACGGCGTTGAAGGGATCGACAAATGAGGTGCTCAGATCTGGCAGGAGCACCATGTCGCTTTCATGTATGTGCTGGAATCCGCGGATGCTGGACCCGTCGAAGCCGAATCCCTCGGTCACCGCCCCGCGCGTGACCTTCTGAATCGGGACCGAGAAGTGTTGCCAGCCGCCCACCAGATCGACAAATTTCACATCAAGCTGTCGAATGCCCGCCTCACTCGCCCAGTCGAGCATCTCCTCGGCCCGGGGTCGGGCCGTTTCCCAGGATGTCGTCTCTCCAATCGCCACAGTCGCAGCCTCCACGGTATTTGATCGACTCTAGGGCCCCGAGGGGAGGCACGTCACCGGACGGAGCGACAAAAAGAAGGGCGATCCATTTGTGCACGATGCACAATTGGATCGCCCGGTGCTATGTGAGCGCTTACTGGCCCTTGATGTTGCTTGCCAGGATTTGCTCCAGCTCTTTCACACACTCGGTGTCCTGCTGGCGAATCTTCTGAATGACCTGCAGGAAGCGATCGTGGCCGCCCTGCCGGGCATCCTGCTCGTATTTGTTGAGCGCCTCGATGCCCTGCAACTTGGCGTGCATAAGGGTGATGCAGTCATAGACGAAATTGCTCACCGGGAACTTCTGCGTGCTGGTCGTGGCGGTCTGCGATGACTGATTCATGCGGTCTCCTTTCGCACCTGTCGTGCAATCAATGACGCCGCACAAACCGTGCCACCGAGTGCTCTCTTTCCCTGCCTCATGGACTCGCCCAGACCGCTATTCGGCATACTGAACGGAGCCCCATCGACGTCCCTTCTCCGGAGTCCTGCATGCAATCAATTGAGTTCCCCCGGCGCACCACGATGAAGGTCACGGCGAATGTGCCTCTCGGCGAAGCGCCGCCGGTGCCCGGTCTCGCGGCCGAGATCGCCGGCACGGAGCCGGCATGACGGGTATCGGCAGCCGCGTGCCTCGCGTGGAGGACGTTCGACTGGTTCGCGGGGAGGGAGCCTACGTCTCCGATCTCCCGCTCGCCGCTCTCCACGTCGGCATTGTGCGCAGCCCACACGCCCACGCCCGCATCCTCTCCATCGGTCTGCATGCCGCACGGTCCCTTCCCGGCGTCGCCGCCGCATACGCCGCCGGCGACCTCCCCGAGCTGAACAAGCGGCTGGAGTCGCCGGACACTCCCGGTGCCCGCGGCTTCTTTCCGCTGGCCCGCGAGACCGTCCGCTACGTGGGCGAGCCGGTCGCCGTGGTGGTCGCCTCCGACGCCGCCACAGTGGCGGACGCGCTGGACGCGGTCGAGGTCGAGTACGAGCCACTGACACCGGTCACGGACCCACGAACGGCGCTGCAGGGCGGTCCCCCGGTATGGGAGGACGAGCCGCGAAACCTCGCCCTGGACACCTCCCTGGGCTTCGGGGACGCGGCTGCCGCCTTCGCCGGCGCCGATGTCATCGTCGAGTACAGCTTTACCTTCGAGCGGTCGGCCGCGGCGGCCATGGAAACCCGGGCCGTGGCAGCGGCGCCGGGAGAGGGCGAGATCCGCGTGCACCTCTGGGACTCCACCCAGGCTCCGCACGGCGTGCGCGGCAATCTGGCCCGCTATTTCGATCTGCCGGAGCAAGCCGTCCGCATCACGGTGCCTGATGTCGGCGGAGGCTTTGGTCCCAAGGGCCGGACCTACCCGGAGGAGATCGTCCTTGCTGCTCTGGCCATGCGGCTGGGACGGGCCGTGCGGTGGGTTGCCACCCGAACCGAAGATCTGATGACGACGGGGCAGGGACGTGGCCAGATCCATCACGCCCGCATGGCTGCTCGGGCCGACGGCACGATCCTGGGCATCGAAGATACGATCATCCACGATGCCGGGGCCTACACGCCGTCAGGCGTCAGCGTCCCCTTCAACACCGTTCGACACCTGATCGGTCCCTATCGTCTTCCGGCGTTGTCCGCTCACCTTCTGGGCGCCTTCACCACCAAGACCGTCACCTCCGCCCTTCGCGGCGGTGGCCGGCCGGAGGGCGTCTTCATAGTGGAGCGGCTGCTGGATCGCCTGGCAGAGCGTCTCGATCTCGATCGGACCGAGATTCGCCGCCGCAATTTCATACCACCCGAGGCATTTCCGCACGACACCGGGTTCCGGCTTCAGGGACGGCCCGTGGTCTATGACAGCGGCGACTTTCCCCGGTACCTGAACACTCTTCTCGAGGCGATCGGCTATGACGACTTTCCCCGGCGTCAGGCGGAGGCACGAAGCCGAGGCGACTATCTCGGTCTGGGGCTCGCCGTTTTCATCGAATCCACCGGAGTGGGAAACGAAGGCGCGCGAGCGCGGCTGGACGGGGAGGGAAAACTGCATCTGGCGACAGGATCGCCCAGCACCGGTCAGGGGCACGCCACCAGCTTTGCCCAGATCGCCGCCGACCATCTGGGCATCCCCCTGCATGACATCGTCTTCAGCTCCGGCGATACCGCCCTCAATCCCACCGGCACCGGCACCTTTGCCAGCCGCATGACCTACGACGGTGGGAACGCCGTGGCCATGGCGGTGGGAGAGCTGAAAGGTATGGTGCTGCAGCGCGCGGCCAACCTGCTGGAAGCGGCGGCGGATGACCTCGAGATCGCGGATGGGCGGGTGTCGGTTCGCGGCTACGGCCGGCGCGGGGTCACGCTGGCGGAGGTGGCAGCCGAGGGCGGCGATCTGGTTGCCGAGAGCGAGTTTTCACCGGAGCACGGCAGTGTCTGGGCCGGAGGCGCGAACGCGGCGGTGGTGCGGGTGGATATAGAGACCGGACTCGTCGAGCTCGAGCGCTACGTCGTGGTTCACGACTCCGGGGTGCTGATCAACCCGTCGCTGGTCGAGGGACAGATCGAGGGTGGCGTGGCCCACGGGATCGGGAATGTCCTGTACGAGGCCTGCGTATACGGCGCGGATGGTCAATTCCTGTCCAGTACCTTCGCCGACTACGCGCTGCCCCAGTTCGACAACGTCCCGCCACTCGATATCCATCACATCGAGTCCACGTCCCCGTTCAGCCCGCTCGGCGCCAAGGGCACCGGCGAAAGCGGCACCATCGGCGCGCTACCGACGCTGGTCAGCGCCATCGAAGACGCCCTCTCCCCCTTCGGCGTCCATTTCGACCGCATGCCCATCTCCCCTGAAGCTATCGCGATGATGGTCAACGCCTCACGGGCCAGTTCGTAGAGGTCGGCGCCCTCGCCGAGCCTCTTCTCAATAACTACCTGCACGTTCACCGCCTGCTGGCGTGCCGAACAGAGGTCGGCGCACTCGCCTGCCCCCGACCAGACATTCGACTCATCTGCGTAGCATCGGGCGCAAGTACATCCAGACATTCTCCATCACCACCCGGTACCCGGCCCCATTGGGATGATGGGCGTCGCCCCACAGGCCGGGGCGGCTCCAGAGCCCTGCGGTCATCCAGACAAGGGGCACATGGTGGATGAGGGCGACATTCCGGTAGATCCGGGCCATCCCGGGCTCGTTCAGGCCGCCAAGAATCACGCGGACGTGATGGGCCCGCAGCCGGGAGACGATCCGGCCCAGCTGCGCCGCCCAGATCGCGGGCGCTGTGTGCCCGGGGTCATTGCTGCCGAGCTCGACCACCGCCACGGCCGGATGGAACGCCAGCACATCCGGCAGCCGGGCCAGCCCGCCGGCCACCCGATCGCCGCTTTGACCGGCGTTGACGACTCGGTAGCGGTAGCCGGCCGCGTTCAGCCGCTGCTGCAGCCAGGCGGGATAGGACTCATCGGCCGGTGCGGCGTCACCCTCGGTGATGCTGTCCCCCAGGCAGACGATCGCCGGCCAGCGCGAGGGAGCGCCGTAGGTCCGGGGGCCGCTCTGCCGCAGGGGAAGAGTGCAGCCGGTCAGAAGCAGGCACAGCAGGATAGTCCATCTCACATGAGCGAGCGTAGCGGAACCGGCACGACGTGGACGTTGCGGATGCTGATGTCGGCCCGCCCCATCAGGCTGACGTCAGGAGTAGCCGCGGGTCTTCATCACCTGGGTGAAGTTGTAGTAGATAACGGCCGCGACGACGAGCCCGACGGCGAAGACGATCCAGCCCACCACCGAGCTGATGATCAGGCCAATCCCCAGGGCCACCACCACATCGGTTGCCACCGCGTAGGTCGTCACGCGGCGGCGAAGGACCGCAGCGCCGCTTCTTCTCTGAATAGCCATGACTGTCACCCCTCCTTGGGGTCGGAACGGCGGAATAGCTCCGCCCATCGTTAGCTTATCGCGTACGGACTTAGGAAACGGTGAGAGCGATCTAGATCGTGATGGAGGATCGGCCGAGAGGTCCCAGCAGCTCACGCTCTTCATAGGCGAAGTGCGAGAGGAGGCCATCGTGGAGCTCAGCGGCCAGCCGTCGGACCTCCTCGACTCTCGATGAGTCGGCGATCAGCCCCACCAGCGAGCGGTCGAAGCGGTCAATCACCTCGGCGATGATCTCGTGCTCCTCGCCCAACCGGGTCAGGACGGCCGAAAGGGCCTCGTCCTCTCGCCGCAGGGCGGGAAACATGTGACGATCCTCAATGGTGTGATGGACGGTGACGACGCGGCAGTACTGGGCGCAGAAGGCGCCAAGCGTCCAGTAGTTCTGCCGCAGCGTCATCCGGTTGATCGCCGATCTGGCCGCCGCGGCGTCAAGCCGGTTCTCGGCCACCTCGGTGGCCAGACGCACGATCTCTGAGACTTCGCCGCGCAGATGATCGTGAATCTGCACCAGCGTCTGCTGACTGAGCCGCCCGGAGGGAGTGACGGCGGCCTCATCCACCGCGGACAGATGAGGGCGGTCCTCCGCGCGAAAGAGCGCCTCCGGCATCTCGGTTCCTTTCTCTCCAGTCAGAATAGCGTCCTCTATGAGGCGCAGTCCCCCTGGTCGGCGGCCCAAACCGGGACGGAGCGATCGTGGACGGTGAGA
>JAICWV010000170.1 GCA_025966365.1 Chloroflexota bacterium
CCTGAAATCCCACTGGAAGACGACCGGCGTCTGCGATGCCTCCAGGGTGACCGATCGCTCACCGTACTTCATCTGGTACTACCAACTCCGCGCTCGTCTCTGGATTCGCGCCTGGTCCCAATCCACTTCGGGAAAGCGCGTGGCCGGCAGCACCCATTACCTCATGCTGGACGGAGCCACCAACCCTCGGCTGTGGACCCGCTCCTCCGCGACAGGCAACCGCTGGCAGCGCACCGCAAAGGAATCGCTTTTGTCCGACGTTTACGATGCCTGCGCCGTGCTCTTTCCCGATTCAACCGGCATCACGCCCGATCCGTCTCTGGCGAGCTATCAGCTCGAGGGACAGAAGAGCGTGAGCGGGGTTCCGGTATGGAATGTGCTGGAGACCGAGTCCGGCAGCGATCCTGAAGCAGACACGGATATTCATTGGCTGGTCGGTACGGCCAGCAGCCGCATCCTGGGCGCTCGCACAGCGGTCAAGGGATCCGTGAACCTTTGCAATGCTTCGCGGTGCCGGACGATTACGTTTGTGGGTAAGCAGGCGACATCCTACTCAGCCTTCGATCAGCCGGTCTCCATCGACCCGCCAAACCGGTAAGCTCCGTTTGTTGCGAGTGACCAGCGGGGCCGACGTGCAATCGGGTGTTTCGGGGTTCGCAGAGGGCCGCGCTACAGATAGAGAAGCGGCCCGCGGAGGTGCCGGCTACAGACATAGATGCGGCCGCAGAGGGCCGCGTTACAGGTGGAACACCGGCCGGTTGATGAGACACGCGGAGTGCCGGAAGACCCGGCCACGGAGTCATCCATGCCGACTGACGGCGTTCCCCAGATTGCAGCCGCTGACGTGCCGGCGAACTGGGAGCCCGAGGGCGTGACAAGACTTGCCCGGCTCAGACCCTCAAGAACCCAGGCCGGATGGCCGTGGTACTGACCCACTCGCCGAGATATGAACGGGAGCGCTCAGACTTGCGGGAGTTTGCCCACCATGGCCATGTCCGCGCTGATGCCGATCCAGTCGGGGCCAATCTCGCGCAGCCACCCGGCCGGAATGTCCACTTCGTCGGTGAAGACGGTCCCCCGATTGACGCCCAGCCGGGTGATGCGATTGGTGTCGTCGTCGGCGATCACTTCGTGCACCTGGCCCACCACGCCGTCGGTGGCGCGGACGGTAAAGGACGCATCGATGACCGAGTCCTCGCTCGGTACCGCCGTTTCCACCTGAAGGATGGGCGTGAAGGCGATAGACTCGACGCCGGTGGCGGCGCCGATCGGCGGCACATCAGGAACGATCTCCGGCTCCTTGTTCTCCTCATCCTCCAGGTTGTCGGCCAGCGGCGGGGGCGCAACGTTCCGGACCTCGGCGTAGCGCGGCAGCGCGGTGAACTGATCGGGCGAGAGGGCGACGAAGATTTCCATGCGATCGGCGGAGTTGACGGCGCCAATAGGCATCATGCGGAAGTCGGCTTCAATGCCGTCGGGATCGACCACCAGCGCCGTCACCTCGCCCGTCGCGCGGTCGAACACGACTTTGTGCAGGTCTCCCAGGCGTATGCCGTCTCTGCTGCTGACAGCCGCACCGAACTGGAAATCCATACCTCTCTCCCCTTCGCTCTGTACTCACACCCATAATGCCATCGTTGACCACCCGGCAAATCGGTTGATAGACTCTGGCGGGCCGGCTGCGTGCCGGCTCTCTTCTATGCGTGGAGAGGTCGCCTAGTCTGGCCTAGGGCGCAGCACTGGAAATGCTGTAAGCGGCAACGCTTCGTGGGTTCGAATCCCACCCTCTCCGCCAGTGCTTCTCTGTCCAGGCTGACCTTCCGTCGTCAAGCGCTCAAAGTTTCGGGCAGTAGTGCCGGTCATGGATGCTGCATAATCCTGGCAATCCAGTTCGGGTCGCTGGCAGTGGACGATGATCTCCGTCATGCTATAGCTGCGAGATCAGATTAGGGAGTGCAATCGTGGAGTGGCGGGGCCGCATCGTCGTTGATCCGAATATCCTGACTGGCAAACCTGTCATCAAGAATAGTCGCCTGGCCGTCGAATTCATCATCGATCTACTTGCTCAGGGTTGGACCGATCAGGACATCGTGGCAAACTACTCGGGCATCACTCGAGACGACATCCTGGCGTGTCTGGCGTATGCCAGCGACGTTCTCCACGAAGAGAAGGTCTACCCGCTCTGATGCGGCTGCTGGCCAATGAGAACTTTCCTGGAGCGGCAGTCGACCTTCTCCGGCAACACGGTCACGATGTTGCGTGGATCCGGACGGACAATCCAGGAATGGATGATCAGGACGTTATACGCCGCGCCGTAACCGAGCAGCGGGTTCTCCTGACCTTCGACAAGGATTTCGGGTATCTCGCCTTCCGGCTGGGTCTGCCTGCGTCCTGTGGCATCGTCCTTTTCCGGATTTCGCCACGTTCTCCGGACATCGTCGCACGTACCGCGACGGCCGTGCTGGAGGGCCGGATCGATTGGGTGGGCCACTTTTCCGTGGTGGAAGAGACCAGGATTCGTATGACGCCGCTACCATAGCTAGATTGGCCACGACGCTTCGTGGGTTCGAATCCCACCCTCTCCGCCACAGTCCCCCTTCAAGGTTCACCGGATCCGCAAGGATGGCGATCGCCTCGACGGCAACGCGGATCTCTCCGGCAGCCGTCTGGGCGGCAGGGCATCGGGGGGTATGACTCCCCGGTCACTCCGCTTGACGTCAGCTGCATACCGGTGTAGCCTACGGCATCTCCATGGAGGCCCCGCCCGATGTCCATTCCCGAAAGCCGATCCTGGCCACGGGGAACGGTTGCCTTCCTGTACACCGATATAGAGGGAAGCACGAAACTGTGGCAGGCGCACCCGGGTGTGATGCCCGGCGTGATGGCCAGGCACGACCGGATCCTCCGCGATGCAATTGAGCACCATCAGGGGATCATCTTCCGCACAGTCGGGGACGGGTGCTGCGCCGCCTTCGCACAGGTGCATGAGGCGGTCGAAGCCGCACTCGACGCACAGCAGGCAATCCAGGGCACTGACTGGGAGGACGGAGTCCGGCTACGGGTCCGGATGTCTCTCCATGCCGGGCCGGTTGAGCTTCAGGACGGCGAGTACAGCGGGCACACACTAAACCGGGTCGCGCGCTTGCTCTCCGCGGCCAACGGGGGCCAGGTCCTCGTGTCTGCCGTCGCCCAGGAGCTAGTTCGCGATCATCTCCCGCTGAACGTCGACGTGATCGATCTAGGGGAGCACCACCTCAAGGATCTGCAGCGTCCCGAGCACATCTTCCAGCTGGTATCACCCGATCTTCGGACCGATCACCGAGGTCTGGTCACGGAGGACGTACGGCCTACGAACCTGCCGCGGGAACGCACCGCATTCGTAGGTCGCGAGGGAGACATTGCGTCTATCAGCGCGTTGCTGCGCCGAGGCGATGTGCAGCTTGTTACCCTCACCGGGCCGGGAGGAACCGGTAAGACCAGACTCTCCCTGCGCGTTGCAGCGGAAGCACGTGACGACTTTCGCGACGGCGTCTTCTTCGTGCCTCTAGCGCCGGTGGCCGATCCGTCACTGGTAGGAAGTGCCATTGCCGCGTCCCTTGGAATTGTGGACGTGGCGGGTCAAACACCGGAAGAAACCCTTCAGAGTCATGTAAGGCACAAGGAGATGCTCCTCGTGCTCGATAACTTCGAGCATCTGCTCGACGCCGCTCCGATAGTGAGCGACCTGCTTGCGTGTCCGGGACTGAAGATTCTGGTTACCAGCCGATCCGTCCTGCGTTTGTCCGGTGAGCACGAGTGGGGGGTGTCGCCCCTGACGTCTCCGGACCCGCGCCACCTCCCTGATCTGGAAGAGCTCTCGCACTACGATGCTGTGGCCCTGTTCATCCAGCGAGCGCGAGCAGTCAAGCCCGACTTCACCGTGACCAACGACAATGCCCCCGCACTGGCCGAGATTTGCCACCGGCTGGACGGTCTGCCTCTCGCCATCGAGCTTGCAGCGGCTCGGGTGCGCCTCTTCCCCCCGCAGGCGCTTCTGTCTCGACTACAGAACCGTTTGAGCGTGCTGACCGGGGGCGCTCGTGACCTTCCTACCAGGCAGCAGACCCTGCGCGGGGCAATTGATTGGAGCTACAGTCTTCTCGCCCCTGGAGAGCAACAGCTCTTCGCGCGTGTCTCCGTGTTCTCCGGTGGGTTCAGCCTCGAAGCGGCCGAGACGGTGTGCACTTCAGATGGAGATCTCGAGCTGGAGGTTCTGGATGGGGTGGGATCGCTGGTTGAAAAGAGCCTCCTGCGCCAGGAGGGCGAGGATGAGCCACGCTTTGTCATGCTCGAAACCATCAATGAGTACGCGGCGGAGCGGCTCGATGAGCTTGGCCCGTCTCGCGACGCGACCCGGCGTGCCCATGCCGCCTACTTCGCCGACTTTGGTCGTCGTGCCTTGGATGACAGCTCCCATGAGGGTCGTATGGCCGCGGTCGCCGCACTGACTCCGGATATCGAGAATCTGCGGACCGCGTGGCGATATTGGATTCGCGAGCGCCACCTGAACTCCCTCAACAACCTCGTCGACGCTCTGTGGCTCCTGTATGACTCGCGCGGTCGGTACAGGGCTGCAATCGAGCTCACCGCAGAGCTCCTGGACGTGCTCGCGTCCAGCCCACCGTCGCCTGAGCGAATAGCACAGGAGATCACGTTGCGCGCAAGTCAGGCACGAGCGCTGTTGGTCTTCGAGGGGTACACCCAGGAGGTCGAGGAGGCATTTACCCGGGCGGAGGCCGCCGGCGGGGAGGAAGAGCTTCCCCAGCTCTTCCCAGTTCTGCGGAGCCTGGCCGCCTTTTACACCTATCGAGGTGAGTTCGAAAAGGGCACCGAGGTGGCGCAAAAGCTGCTTCACCTCGCCGACGTTCAGGACGATGCTGGCATCCGGACAGTTGCACACCTCGTCCTGGGAGAGTGCTTTGCCCTGCGAGACAAACTTCATCTCGGGCTCGAACACCTGAACACGTCGATTCGGGCCTCCGAAGAGCAGGATGGCCTCACGGGTCGATTCCGGGTAGGAAATGATCCGGGCATCGCTGCGCTCACGACCTCTGCGCTTTTTCTCTGGATGCTCGGCTTCCCAGACGAGGCAATCGCCCGGCTCAACCGCGCCATCGAACGAGCAACCAAGCTAGGACATCCGTCGACTCTCGCCTATGCGACCTTCCATGCAGGCTTCGTCCATTTCTGGAGGCGGGAGCCGGAGTTGGCGCGAGAACGAGCACTGGGCGCACTCGCCGTGGCGGAGGAACATGACCTACAGCTCTGGAAAGCGGTGGCCACCTTTCTTCTTGGCGCCTCCAGGACCTGGCTGGGTGAGGTGGAGGAGGGGCTGGCTGATATGCGCAGGGGCCTGGCCTCGTATCAGGGCCTCAGAACCCCACCGGTGTTCTGGCCGATGATTCTGTTTGTACAGGCCGAGGCGCTGACACGAGCAGGGATGCCCATGGAGGGCCTCGCAGGCATCGAGGAAGCGCTCGAGATCGTGGGGAGCCAGGCTGCTCTCTCTCCGCTGTTTCTTGTCGCCAAGGGCGATCTCTTGCTCGACCACTCAGCGAACAACGCATCCGATGCCGAGACATGGTACCGACACGGGCTGGTGCGGGCCAGGGAACTTGACGCCAGGATGCTGCAACTTCGCGCCGCCATGGGACTGTGCCGGGCCGTTCGCTCTCCGGCCAGCGCCGAGGAAGCGCGCAACACGCTAGCCGCCGTTGTATCGACGTTCACGGAAGGCTTCACCACTCCCGACCTACGGGAAGCCATGGACCTTCTACGAGGTACGCCGGACGACAAGCCGTTGAGCCCGAGTCAGCCAGCCTGAATTCCTCGCTGTTCCTCCCTGCGTCTGGCCTCAAGACCTCGCTCCAGCGGCTCATCACCGCGCCTTTACGTTACATGTCGGATCTGCTTACATATGCATGTCTAGATGGAAGACAAAGACCTGACCGCCAGTATGAGGTAGGGCGCAACGTCAGGTGACAGTAACCGAGGCTACGCTGATTCCCGACGTGCTGTCGTTCTTTGGGCTCGGTCCCGCCACGCACGTCGCCGCGGCCGGCTTCGGGATCTCGAATCACAATTACATGGTCGACACGGAGCAAGGTGAGTACGTCGTCAAGTTCCTCGTGAACCAGGCGCCGGAGGCCATAGAGAACGACGTGGCCATCCAGCGGCAGCTTGGCGGAGCTGGCATCAGGGCTCCAGGCTACCTGCAGGATGCCGAGGGCCGGTTTCTCTACCGGCACGACGTGATGACCGCCGTGCTTTCGCGAAAGCTTGACGGCATGCCACCGCGGCACATGAGCCCCGCCCTGGCCGCAGACATTGGCCAGCATCTGGCCCTGTTCCACACCAGCGTGCAGTCGTTGCCGTACTCCAATGCCTCCGGCCCGATGAATCCGTCGGTTGCCGTCGTCGATTCCGAGCCGGCGCGGCGACTTCCCGATCAGCCGCTGCCCCGAGGAATCATCCATGGAGACCTGCACAGCGGCAATGTGCTTGTTGATCCGCATGACCCGGACCGCGTGGTCGCGATGCTGGATTTCGAGGAGGCGGGCGAGAATCTGTACCTGCTCGACCTGGCCGTCACACTCATGGA
>JAICWV010000220.1 GCA_025966365.1 Chloroflexota bacterium
ACCGGATTCGGCACCCCCAGGGCCGCCAATCTCGTGACCGACCTCGTCAAACGCGCGCGTTGACCAGCGTGTGACTCGGGGTCTGGCCGTGGCCGGGGGACGAAGGGTAGGACCGATGTGCAATCGCTCAGTGCGCCGCAGGCCAGCTCCTGGTCTTCAATACAGCACCGTCTGCTCACTGAACAGATGTAGGACGGTTCCTCTGCGGCCGGCTGCTCGCAACCCACATGCCCGTTCATCCGAACAATCGGTGGCCAGGACCCTGAACCGGCATGTCTATTGGTCCAAACGATGCCTCCCGGTAGCCGGTCCCTCCGTGGGCCGGCGAGGCATAGACCAGGCGGGTGGGAAGGAACAACAGGGGGAGCGTCACACCGGACCGCAGAGGGTCCGGCTACAGAGGGGACGGTGTTGGGATCATCGGAGACAGGGGGTGCCCACAGGTGGGACGATGTGGGGATTATTGAACCTATGGGGGAGCCCGCAGCCGGCCACAGAGGAACCGTCCTACATAGAGTGGTTCCTCGAACCTGACTGCAGCCTGGACCCAAAAGCCGCCCTGCGGGGCAGCGGCCGATTGCACATCGGCCCTACATCTCTGCAGCCACAGCAAAAACGTGAGCCACACCCAATCACCTTGAGATCATTGATCTGGGTGGTGCCATGTGGCATGCTGGAGGCTGTGAACGCAGTGATGGACACGCGAAGACTGGACGAAGGGTTCAGGCGGCACAAAGCCTCCAATAGCGGCCCTCGTGCTTTGTCGCGCTCACTGTTACATCGCTGTACAATCTTTTAGCAACAACATAGAGACAGCGGTCGTGGGCCGGCAGAGGCGCCGCGGCCGTTTTTTTGTGCCCTGGTCCCTGCCGTGTCCCCGCCGCGGAAGGGACGTGCATCATGATCGATCTTCAGAACGTCACCAAGTCATACGGGCTGCGGGTCATCTTCGAGGGCCTCACCTGGACGGTGGTCGAAGGGGCACGCGTCGGGCTGGTGGGTCCGAACGGCGCCGGCAAGTCCACCTTGCTCCGCGTCCTGGCCGGGGTCGAGGACACGCAGGGAGGGCAGGTGGTGCGCCGCCGGGGTCTCCGGGCCGCCTACTTGCCGCAGCATGTGCCGGGCACGCCCCAGTCGCCGGTGCAGATGCTGCTGTCTTCACGCCCCGACCTCGCCTCCCTGGACGAGGAGCTAACTGCCTGCGAGGCGCAGCTGGGCTCGCCCGACGCGATCGCCGATCTGACCCGGATGGAACGGCTCCTGGCACAGCAGGAGCGCCTCATGCATCGGATCGAGGAGCTGGGCGGCTCCGGTCTGGAGGGTGAGGCGCGGGTGCGTCTCCGCTCGCTCGGCATCGCTGAGGAAGACATGACGCGGCCAATGGTCGAGCTGAGTGGCGGGCAGCGCAAGCTGGTGGCGATGGCTTCATGCCTGGCTCAGCGGCCGGACGTCCTGCTGCTGGACGAGCCGGAGACCCATCTGGACCTGCCGCATCGCGAGCACCTGGAGGCGCTCATCCGCTCCTTTTCCGGCAGCGTCATCGTGGTCTCGCACGACCGCTACCTGCTGGATGAGACCGTCAGCGAGATCGTGGAGCTGGCGGAGGGCACGCTGAGCTTCTGGCCGGGCAATTACTCGGCCTACGCGGTTGCCAGGGAACTGGCGCTGCAGCGCCAGGAAGAGCTGTACCAGAGCCAGCAGAAGGAGATCGCCCATCTGGAAGAAGCCATCGCCCGCTTCAAGCTGTGGGCGGCGCAGGTGGTGAACGAGCGGCATATCAAGCAGGCACGGGTCAAGCAGCGGCAGATCGACCGCATGGACAAAGTGGAGCGGCCGGTGCTGGAGCGGCGCAAGATGGCGCTCCGGCTGCAGAGCGCCGTCCGGGGCGGACAGAAGGTGGCGGAGCTGACCGACGTCACCGTGGCCTTCGACGACGAGCCGGTGCTCCTGGGTGTTGACCTCACCGTGCTGCGCGGCGAGCGCGTGGGGGTGATCGGCGCCAACGGCACCGGCAAGTCGGTGCTGGGCCGTCTCCTTACCGGCCGGCTGGTGCCGGTCGATGGACGGCTCTGGGCCGGACCCTCCATCCGCATCGGGTACTTCTCCCAGACGCACGAGACGCTGCCCCTCGGCTCGACGCCCATCGATCTGATCCGCAACGCCCGGCCGGTGCGCGAGAACGAGGCGGTCACCATCCTCATGCGCTTCCTCTTTCGGTACGACCAGGTGCGCCAGCCCATCGAGACGCTGAGCGGCGGCGAGCGCAGCCGCTTGCAGCTCCTCCTGCTGATGCTGGGCGGCGCCAACTGCCTGGTGCTCGACGAGCCCACCAACCATCTCGACATCGACTCGGTGGAGGTGCTGGAGAGCGCGCTGGAGCGCTTCGACGGGACCATCGTCGTCATCTCCCACGATCGCTACTTCCTGGACCGCATCGCCGACCGCATCGTGGAAGTCAACGACGGCAGCCTGCGCCTCTTCGAGGGAGGTTATTCCGCCTGGCGAGAACAGAAGGAGGGAGCCGTGCGGCCGTAAAGGTCAGATCACCTACGCACCATCGTTGATGGTCCCGTGGAGCGCGGGCGCGTCGCCCTCGCAGTGCCGGTCGAATGTGGCGCCGAGCGCGGTAACGGCACCCAGACGCACAACGTCACTTACCGCTGCAACGCCAACGGGGATCGCACCGGCCAGACGGATGGGGTCACGAGCAGCTCCACCTTCGGCTACGACCAGGCCGACCGCCTGACCAGCTACAATGCCGGATCGACCAGTGCTGGCTACACCTACAACGGGTATGGACTGCGGACGAGCAAGACCGTCAACGGGACATCCTCGAATCAGGTGTGGGATCTGGCGGAAGGGCTGCCGGTCATCATTCAGGATGGAGCAACCAAGGAGATCACCGGACCAGGGGGATTGCCCATCGAGCAGGTGGCAGGGGATGGCAGCGTCCAGGACTACCTTCAGGATCAAGCGGGCAGGGCCAGGGGGATGACGACCTATCTTCGTCAGCGCATCCGCCTCACGGAAAACGTGGTTACGGCACACCCCACTGGAAGGCCCGGCGCATCCAACGTCTCACCGTCCACGATCGCTCCGTCCCGGTTTGGGCCGCCGACCAGGGGGACTGCGCCTCATAGAGGACGCTATTCTGACTGGAGAGAAAGGAACCGAGATGCCGGAGGCGCTCTTTCGCGCGGAGGACCGCCCTCATCTG
>JAICWV010000214.1 GCA_025966365.1 Chloroflexota bacterium
CCGATCTGGTAGGTGTACTGGGCCAGGTTGTTGTGACCGGCGAAAGCAAACTCGCGGGTGGCCGCCATGTAGGCCGCCACGAAGATGGTCTCGGCCGCCTCGAAGAAGGTCAGCGTGTCGGTGGCCCTGGTGAAGATGTTTGCGGGGAAGCTGAAGCTGGTGTACAGCGGTTTGGCACCGGCGCCCATCAGGAAGGACAGATGGTCCTGCTCCTCGCGCAGGGCGGCGCGAACGATCGACACCAGGGTGTCGGTGGGAACGGCGACACCGGAGACGTTCAGCTTGCCCTTGCCAACCGCCACGTGCACGTTGTATAGAGCGGTCACCGCTGCAGCCTCAGCGGTGGCAGCGATGTTGAAGATGGAGCCGGGCGTCTCAGCCATGCGGCGCATGCCGCGGCTGTGGCCATGCCCGCCCTTCATTCCGGTCATTCCGGCCGCCATGCTCGCGCCGGGGATCAGTCCCGCAGCGGCTGCCACGGCCGCTCCAGTCAGGAAGTGCTTCCTGCTGGGGCTGGATTCAAGAATCTGCTCGACGAGCGATTGCTGCGTCTCGTCGCTTACCGCGCTTTCAGTGAAATCTTCGGTGGTCATGAAATCTCCCTCAATGTCGTGTAGTGCGTGGACGTGTAGTGCGTGAGCGCTCTCACTGATGACTACGCGGCACCCCACTGTCCGGATCACTGGATAGAATCGGGAGATCGGGGGAACGGTGCGGACAGATGAATGATGCCCGCGTCCTGCGCTGGTGCGCGGGTGCCGGTGTGCTGACGGCGGTAGCCCTGGCCGTGGCCGTGCTCGTCCCCGGCATTCCACCAGCCCCTGATAGCTCAGCCGCCACGGTCTCGGCCTGGGTCATCGGTCATCGCGCCGCGCTGCAAACGGCGGCAATGGTCACGCCCTTTACCCTGTTCTTCGGGGTCTTCTTCCTCGCCGGGCTGTTCTCCCTGTTGCGAGCCGGGCGGAGGAACAGCGAGATCCTCCCCATGAGCGTGATGCTGGCGGGCCTCACGACGCTGCTCCTCCCGATGACCGGCGCGATTGCCGAGGGCGCGATTGCCTACCGTGCCGGGTCCCCCGGAAGTGTCGCACTCAACCGCTTCGCCTTCGACATCCTCAGCATCGCCGGGGTCCTGGCCTTCATTCCGGCGGCGGGAATGACGGGGGCGGCCTCCCTCCAGGGTCGCACCACGGGCGCCTTCCCAACCTGGCTGGTGTGGCTGGGCTGGGTCTATGTGCCCATTGGCCTTCTGGGGTCGATCTCAGCGGTGAGCGATAACCGGGGCTGGTTCATGGTGTCAGGGGCAGCGCTGTTTCTGCTCGGCGTGTGGATTCTGGGGGCGTGTTTGGCGATGTGGAGGACCGGCACGACGCATCGGCGCGCCGGTTAGCGTGCTGTCCGCTCGACCAGGTTCTTGACCCTGCCGTCGACCGTGTGCGCCGCGTTCAGGAGCGGCAACACTCTCAACGGCGTAGCGAAGCGCTTGAGCGTCACGACGTAGTTGTACCGCATGTAGCGGATCGCGAGTCCGCGCCAGGTGGAGGGTCCGGGGTGGGCTCGGGGCACATGCAGAAACAGCCGGGCGTGCTGCCCCAGACCACCCGCCGGACTCCCCCCATAGAGCCCGACATGATATGCCCAGAAGGCACCGTTGAAACTCCGGTACATGCTAATGGTCTCAAACCAGACTGTTTCTGGATGCGATGCCCTACGTTCGTCACTCGAGGGAAGCTGGAACGATGCCGTCAACGAGCGGACATAGCCGTGCCGGCGCAGCGCGGCGAGGCTCACTTCCGTGCGGTCTGTTCGGTACAGGTGCGGATTGCGCTCGTAGCCCGCATAGACCTGCCGATAGCCCAGCCCAAGATCGCCAGGCTGCAGGCCCAGGGCCGGAAGCGTCCCACTGGCCAGCACTTGTTCGCTCCCGAGCTCCGGCAACGGCGGGAGGACCGGAGCGGCCAGGGTACTGAAGAGAGCCATCAGAGCACAGGCGAGGCTCATGGACCGCCAGGCGCGACCGCCTGTGCGGCTCCTGAGGCCGCGAGCAATTCTCGTGTTAGAAGAGCGGCTCGGCCGTTCTTTCGCCCGGGCGAGAACAGACACCCATGATCGAGCCGCGCTGAGGATGAGATCGAGCCGATCCCGATTGGACAATGGATAGTCTTCCAGCAAAGCGCGTATTTCTGCTTCGTACTCGTCACGCCAGCGGCGAGGATAGAGCCGAAGGAGTCGGGTCATATCCCCGCCAACCGGTGCTGCCCCAGGGTTGTGAGGCGATGCATCATGTCCAGCTGCCGGCGGAGCTCTGCCTCGCCCAGAGCGGTCAGGCGGTAGGGCCGCCGCCGGTCAGAAGACGGCAGCGGCTCGATGAGGCCCTGGTTGACCATGCGGTCAACGGCCTGGTACAGCGTCCCGATACCGAGCGTCACCCCCAGGGAGGATTTTATGTCCATCAGCATGGCATAGCCGTGCTTGTCTCCATCGGCAAGGCTCAGCAGTATGAGCAGTCCGGCGTCCGAGAAGCGTCCGCTCCCGGCCGGCTTCGCCCCCACGGCCATTTCCCTCCAGTCATTGATATATCAATATCTGTAATAGTACCGAACTACAACGAGATTGTCGAGATTGGCCCCCTGAGGGGAGTGCCACTGCCCATGCAAAACCTGGAGGGACACTTCCTGCGCAGAGGCAAAAACATCGCCGGGTATCGACCGTAGCTAAGTCCAGAAAGAACATGGCGCAGCCAGAGGCAATTTCCAACTAATCGCACCCGGCTACACTTCCCCGTACTCAAGGGGAGGGATGGGAATCACATGACATCATGCGCAACTGTGGGTGGGACGACGAAGACGGGCAGGCGTCATAGCCGCGGCTCCTGCGCTCGCGGGGCGCGGGTTGATCGCGCCAACAGCGTACCCGGCCAGCGGTTTCCCTTGCCGACTTCCGGCAGGATAGTGACCGATGCGGCCCCGGTCGACGCGCGACGAGCGTTGCACAGTGTGCCGGGCGAGGGGTATGCGTACCAAATTACGACCGTAAAGCCCCATGAAGGACGGTTTGCACAGATGGGCTCTGCCCCGAACCTTGAAGGAGGGCTGATCACGCTCTGCACGTGCAAGCACTTCATGCGCGCGGGCCGAGACGTCGATCGCTGGCCGGGCCAGTGGATCGCAGGGTTCACGAGCGTTGGGCGCGACGGATGGGACAGGCATTACCTCGTCTACGTGATGCGCGTGGAGCACGCCTTCGCATCACACGCGGAACTGTGGGCATGGCTGCAGGAGAAAGGCGTGGAATCGAGCAAGGCAGCGGATCAGAACACGTATGGTGACGTGTACCGCCCCGTCGATCCCGAAGGCGACGCCCACGCCTGGCGCAACTATCACCCACCGAGTGAAGGACACCCACACTGCAAGCCCAAGGACTGGCATCGGGACATTTGGGATGAGACAGCAGAGCTATGGCGACGGCGTCCCTCAGCACTCCTCGTCGGCGATCCGCGACTGAGCTTCGTCTGGGACCGGCCGATGGTCTATCTC
>JAICWV010000119.1 GCA_025966365.1 Chloroflexota bacterium
GACGCCGGTCCTTTCTGGGATGTGGAGCGCGACTGGGTGAGCGATGAGGCGGGATCGCACCACCTCTACTGGAACACCCTGCGCATCACGGGCGGTCCGAACCCCATCACCCTCGGCGCCAACAACAGCGGCAAGGGAGTGGGAGGTGGAACTGTCCACTTCGCCGCGTTCACCCCGCGCTTTCACCCCTCCGATTTCATGGAGCACACCCTGGATGGGGTGGGGGTGGACTGGCCCTTCCGCTACCAGACCCTCAAGCCGTATTACGAGATGATGGAGCGGGAGATGCCGGTGGCGGGCCCGGCGTATTACCCCTGGGGCGATCCGCACGGCTACCCCTATGGTCCCCATCCCAGCAGCGCCTATGCCGACAAGCTGGTGGAGGGCTGCACAAGACTCGGGATCGGCGTGGTGGCCGGCGGCCCGATCGCGATCAACTCCGGCTCCTACGGCGACCGGCCGCACTGCATCTATCGCGGCTTCTGTCTCCAGGGCTGCAAGGTCGCCGCCAAGGCCAGTACCCTCTACACTCACGTGCCGGACGGAATCGCTCACGGCGCCGAGATCCGCGATCGCTGCATGGTGTCGCGGATCAATCTGGGTAAGGACGGACTGGCGAGCGGGGTCACCTATCTGGACCCGGAACTTCAGGAGAAGGTGCAGAAGGCGCGGGTCGTGGTCGTCTGCGGCTATTCCATCGAGACGCCCCGCCTGCTGCTCATGTCGGCTTGCCCGGGTCACGAGCACGGCCTCGCCAACTCCAGCGGTCTGGTCGGCCATTACCTGATGGTGCAGTCCGCCAATGTGGTCATGGGACGCTTCCCGGATCTCATCCGGCAGTACAAGGCCCCGCCGGCCAATGCCTGCACCGAGGCGTTCTATGAAACCGATCCCGGTCGCGACTTTGCACGCGGCATCTCCATTCAGACCGTTGGCCCGCTGCCCCGCACGTTTGCCAAGGAGATGATGGTGGCAAAGGGCGCCTGGGGCTGGGGGATGCGCAAGGTGATGATGGACTACAACCACTGGGCCGCATTCGGTCTACTGGGTGAAATCCTTCCCCACCAGGACAATCGCGTGTCCCTCTCGGACGAGCGCGATGAGTACGGACTGCCGGCTCCCAGCGTGTGGTTCCAGCTCCACGACAACGATAAGAAGATGATTGCCTGGGGGGTGCCGAAGGTCCAGGAGATCATGCAGGCAGCGGGAGCTGAGGAGACGGTCCAGGAGCCTCGCTACGCGCATTTGATCGGCGGTGCCCGTATGGGTGCCGACCCGCACGACTCGGTGACCGACCGATTCGGCCGCACCCACGACATCCCCAATCTCTTCTGCTGCGACGGCAGCATCTGCCCCACCCAGGGCGCGGCAAACCCGGCGCTGACCATCCAGGCACTGGCCGCGCGCACCGCCGACTACCTCGTGGCCCAGCGGGATCTCGTTCTGAACAAGAAGCGAGCGCCGCTGGAGGAGCCGTCCGTTCGCCGCGATCTCTCCCCACCCGGCACCTACACCCGTGGAGTCCCACGCATTCGATCGGCGAAACCCGCCACTGTCACCTGACCGGCGGCTGGATAGTCGCACGCCTATCGTCCATATCGGCGACCGAGTAGTACAGCCAGATGGCGCTTGCGGTCTCGACCAGGGAGCTGGCAAATGCGATATCCCGGTATGGAGGATCAACCGGACCTGGAGACACCAACGGCGTATCTGAGCGAGCCACCACGCGCGTATACCGCTCGTCAAAGGCGATCCAGCCGATCTTCCAGCAGCCCTCCTTGTCCGCCCCGTTATAGAACATGACCGGCCGGCCGGGGTCCGAGCGGAGGATGGGCCCCGTGCTCAGATGCCAGGAGTCCCAGTGACCATCTCGCGGATGGAAGAGCGGCGACTGGACACTCCAGGGCCCATCCACGGAGGGGCCGGAAGCCAGGCCCACCAGAGAGTGGCCGTTCGCGGAATACTCGAAGAAGAGACGCCAGGTGCCGTCCGGGAGGCAGGCGAGCGACGCCCCCTTGGTGTCACGGTGGATGTTGACGGCAGGGCCACGCCGTCCTTGCGCAGATGGTGAACGTCGGAGCCGGTAGCGCGCATGAGCTGAGCGTTCAGCTCTGCCTCATTCCAGCCGGTGTAGTAGACGTGAAGCTCACCCCCTTCCACCATCACCGTCGGGTCTTCCGCGCCGTCCTTATCTGCCTCATCGGGCCCGGGGCCGATGACAGGCTGGTCACCCATCTCGAAGCGCAGGCCGTCCTGTGACATGCCGGCATAGATGCGGGCGATCTTATCGGCCGGCACCGGCGAGCGGAGAACCTCCTTCCCGCCGAGAACCGGGGATGTGAGAAACGCGTACCCCTCGGACGCCAGGATGTCGACCAGCGTCTGCTGTATTCGATCCACATCCTCGGGATCGGCGCCCTCCGGCACGTAGCGGAAGGTCACGATGCCCAGCTGTGCCGGGGTGACAATCAGCTCGTCCGCACCTTCCGGCATCCGCGGCTTCCCTCCTGACAGCGTTCGAGTATACGCGCAGGGTTATCGGCCGGCAGCAGCGCTCAGCGGGCCCACCCTTGGGTAGGAGAGGAGGGTTACAATCTCCGTGCAGCGTCGGGCCAGATCACACGTCGTCAACTGAGACTGGGTTGGGCCTCCTCGGTTCCCTGAATGATCGCCTTGTAGATGCTCGACCCAAATCGGATGAGGTTGCCATCGAGATCGCAGTGGACGCCCTCTCGCCGGCCCTGCATGGTGCGCATTGGAACTGTCGTGGTTCCGCCGATGCCTGGGCCGCTCCATTCAAGAGCAACCGCGACCGCGTCGTCAACGGTCAGATAGGCCGTGCTGGTGAGACGATCACCTCCGCCCTCACGCACCAGATGCACGATCAGGCCCCCACGCTCGACCACGCAATCGGCATTCTCGGAGCTCTGCCGGCAGACCCTGAAACCCAGGGCGCGGTAGTGCTCCCGTGCCCGGTCAAGATCCCGGACTTGAAAAATGGTCGTTGCCGGCGCCGCATCGGCGGACGCCCTCTGACGTGCCATCGTTCCTCCCCCACACTCTGATTACCGGTATACATCCCCGTATGGGCGAGGAGTAGGGCCGATAGGCACGTGACAGACCGTTCCAATGACCCCATCTACCTACCCCTTTCGAGGGAGGAGTCAGAGTGCAGACCGAGGTCAGCCGCTATGCAGGAGTCCGCTCGATGGTGGCGTCCCGTGGGTCGACGGAAGGTAGCTGCCGCCCCCGCCCTTCTTGGAGTTGCCACAGCCACTGAGTGTGAGTGCCAGCACCAGCAGCACAATTCCCCCTACCGGTCTTGCATATCGCCTGACCATGCGCGCCTCTCCTTTGCCTGTCGGTTCGATGACCGGCGCCGTTGCCGGTCATCGGGTCTCAGGACTCTCTACGAGAGAGCGTTACGCAGGGATTACTGAGTGCCCTGGTCCGGCTTGGCTCCCCGCCTCGGCGCCACCAGCACCGTGCCCATCTGATTCACCAATGCTTCCGTCACCGCGCCGTGCTCGTCCTGCTTGAACTCGATGGTGAGCTCGGAGATCGACTTGAGCGCGAACTCTGTTCCCTTGACCGGCACCATCTCCTGCGGCGGCAGTCCCGGGACCGTCGCCTGGAGGGCTCCGCCGACCAGCTCGATCACCAGCGGGTTGCCCATGACCTCGTACGTGCCGGTGAACTGAGCCAGAAACTCCGGATTCGTCATCGCCTCATCCGGCTGGCGCTCAAAGACGATATCGTTCAGCGTCGACTCCAGCGGCGCGCTGAGGGTGCTCACCGCACCGCGCTTGTCGGTCCCGAACGATACCAGCATGGTTATGTCAAAGCGCTCGAAGGTGAGCTGGAACACATCGTAGTGATAATGCTCCATCTTGAAGTCCATGCCGTTGTAAGAGGCCGACAGCGTGCCGTCGGCGTACTCCACCCGAATCGGCCCGTAGCCCGCATGCCGGTAAGTCCCGGCATACTGCTCCAGCTTGTGCGAGGGGCGGGTACCGCGAACGCGGTCCGACTGGCGCTTCCCCTTGCCGCGCTTCTCGCCCTCACGCAGCTCCTTGCGGCGCTCCTTCATTCGAGCGTTCCACGGCACCGACTTGCCGCCGATAAAGCGATCGAACACGTTGTAGGGGATGATGTCTCGCACCGGGGTGCCGTCCATATTGGTCAGCACCACCACGCCGATGCCGTCCTCCGGCATCAGCGCCAGCATGCTACTGAAGCCGTCGATATTGCCGCCGTGATGGATCATATCGTGCCCGCGGTACGGCTCGACAAACCACCCCAGGCCATAGCTTGAATACGGCAGCTCAGAATACTGCCCCTTGCTGATAAACATGTGCGGCGTGTGCATCAGTCGAACCTGCGCCTCGGATAGAAATTGCCTCTCCCCCAACTTCCCGTCGTTGAGGTGCATCAGCATCCACTGGCTCATATCGGTGATGCTCGAGAAGATTGACCCGGCCGGTGCCACCGCCGTGAACCCCTGGTAGAAGTCCATGGGCTCGACCTTGTTCTTCTGCTCGTGGTAGCCGCGCGAGAAGTCGGGAGCCGATTCAACTTCCAGGGCGTTGATATGCGTGGCCGCCATGCCCAGCGGGCCGAACATCCGTTCCCGCACAAACTCTTCCCAGGTGAGACCGCTCAGGATCTCGACCAGGTATCCGGCCGTCATGTACATCAGGTTCTGGTACTGCCAGACGGTCCTGAAGTCCGCCGTGTTCTGCAAATACTTCAACCGTCCCACCAACTCCTCGCGGGATTCGGACGAGCCATACCACATCAAATCGTGGCGCGGCAGGCCGGAGCGATGGCTGGTCAGGTCTCTTCCCGTCATACGCTCTGACGCCACCGAGTCCCACAGTTTGAACGTCGGCAGATACTGGCGGATGGGCGCGTCCCAATCGAACTTGCCTTCGTCCGCGAGCAGGGCCAGCGCAGCCGTGGTAAACGTCTTGGTCGTCGAGCCGATAGCAAAGATCGAGTGGGGCGTGACCGGCAGCTCGCGCTGCACGTCGCGTAGCCCAAAGCCGCGCGAGTACACGACTTCGCCGTCCCTGGCGATGGCAACGCCCAGCCCCTGCACCTTCCAGTCGCGCATCAACTTGCGGACGAAATCGTCGAATCCCTTCAGCTCTTTGAGGTCGGATGCCGTGCCCGTTTCGTCGCGCGTTGCCACTACCATGCTCAGTCTCCCTTTCCGTCTTTCCCAGCGAATGGGTAGGGCCGGCTCTGCTGAACAGAGCCGGCCACTGGTGCCGTCTTTCTGAACGTCCTTCAGTCTTACTTGGTTTTGATGTACAGATCCTGGATCGCCGACGCACCCAGCGAATTCACGTGGTAGCCCTTGATGTTGGACCGAACCGCGAGATTGACGATCGGAGCGACCACACCAATGAACTTGAGCTGCTTATTGATCAGGACCTGTGCCTGATCGTAGACAGTGGCGATCTTCTTCCTGGAGAGGGTCGTGCGGCCCTTCTGCAGGAGCGAGTCCAGCGCCGGGTTGCTCGTCTCCTGGGTAAAGTTCAGCCCCTTGCCGCCACCCTGGCTGGAGTGAAGGAGGAGGTACAGGATGTCGGGATCGGGGTACGTGGCCGTCAGCCCCAGGACGTTGAAGTCACCGGCGCCCGCCTGCTTGACGAAATCGCCGACGCCCGCCTTGGAGTCGATTTTCAGCTGCATGCCGGCAGAGCCCGCCGCCTGCTGCACGATCTCCGCCTCGGTTGAGAGCGTGGGCAGTCCCACCGTCAGGTACGTATAGGGACCACTCGCGTGATTGGCGGAGATGGTCGATGCCGCCGCCGATGGGTTGTACGTGGGCATGTACTTCTTTGCCGCCCTGTCGAAGTAGGGGATGCCCTGAGGGAGGGGGCCGTAGACTGGTAGCGCCTGGCCGCTGTAAGCAGCGCTCACTATTGCCGACCGATTAATCAGCTGCGCAAACGCCTTCCGCATCGCCAGCGAGTTGAAGGGCGGCTTGGTCACGTTGAATTCGATGAAGTCGAGCGACTGCGACTTGAGCCGGTGGAGCGCAAGAGTCTTGTGGCCCTTCACACGGCTGAGTTGGGTTCCTGGGACTGTAGCAATATCAACCCCGCTCGACAGCATCTCGCTCACCGCGGTCGCGTCGCTTGCGATGGTCTTGAACGTGATCTTCGTGACGTAGGGCACGCCCTTGTTCTTGACCCAGGAGGGACCAAAGTTGTGACGCTTGTTGGCTGCCAGAGCAACGTTGCTGAAGTCGCCGCCAGTGCTCTGGACCTTGTAGGGACCCGACCCAACCGGTTGCGTGCAGGTCTGGCTCGCGTGCGACTGGAACCACTTCTTGTCCAGGATTCCGGTGTACGGCCCCGTCAGGTTGGTCAAAATCGGCCGATTGGGCGCGCTGAGGTTCAGCTGCACCGTGTACTTGTCAACGACCTTGGTCGAGGTAACGCCATCGAGCTGCGAGGCGGAGACCGGCGACTTGGTGGCCGGGTCCAGAGCGCGATCGAAGGTGTATTTGACGTCCTGTGCCGTCAACGGATCGCCGTTGGAGAACTTGACGTTCTTGCGCAGGGTGAAGGTCAGACGCGTGCCGCCGTTGGACGCCTTGTACTTCGTCGCCAGATCCCCGACGTAGTGTCCCTCCTTGTCGATGGACAGCAGGGAGTCGAATACGTATCCGTCTATTTCGTCCGCCGTGGCCGAGCCGGTCTTTTGCGGATCGAGACAATCGGCTGAGTCGGTCACGCGGATTGAATAACTCCCGCCGTGTGCTGGGACTGCCGCTGATCTGCTCCCTGCCAGACCCGCGTGCGCGTTGGTCGCGAACGCGGACCCCAGCATGATAGACGTCAACGCGCCAATAGACGCGGCGCGGCCCAGTCGGTTGCGCCGGGCTGGAAGATGCATCATGGTCTCCTTCTCCGAACAGCTTTCACAGGCTGCAACGAGGCATGATCCCTGGCACCGCTCGTCGCGTGAGCCCATGCTAGCGCGCCTGTGTCCATGAGCCATTGGAATATCATCTAATTCACCGGGGACGCCTTGGAAATAATTCAGAGGTATCGCCCGAGCACAGCGCCTACCATGCGACTAGCCGGCCCTCCCACCACCCATGCTCACCTACATCATTCGCCGCATTCTCATCTCCATCCCGCTTCTCTGGTCGGTTCTCACCCTCACCTTCTTCGGCTTTCGGTACCTGGTCCCAGGCGACCCGGTCGACATCATGCTTTTCGGGAGGGCCACCGCCGCCGATAAGGCCAGGCTGAGTCATGAACTGGGGTACGACAGGCCGATCCCGCTCCAGTACTGGGACTTCATCAAAAATGCGGCCCATCTCGATTTCGGAGACTCGGTGTACAGTCACAACACGGTGTTTCACGAGATCGCAATTCGGTTCCCCACGACCCTGAAACTGGCCGCGGGCGCGCTCCTCATTGCCGTTATCGTCGGCTTCATCGCCGGGATGGTGAGCGCCGTCTTCAACCGCACCCCCGCCGATACCGCCATCACCACTGCTGCAGTCCTGGGCTTCTCGATCCCCGAATTTGTTCTGGGAACGGTGGCCGGGCTCATCTTCGGTGTCCAGCTACACCTGCTGCCGGTCGCGGGTGAAGGAGGCTTCAAATTCTGGATTCTTCCCTGTTGCTGTCTGGCGCTTGGAATCGCCTCGTCGCTGGCGCGCCTGGTGCGCGCCGCCATTCTCGATGTGCTCGGCCAGGACTATGTCCGTACCGCCCGCGCCAAGGGCCTGCGGCGACTGATCATCGTCTTTCAGCACGTGTTGCCCAACGCTCTGATTCCGGTGGTCACGCTCCTGGGCCTGAGTGTGGCCGGGCTTCTGAGCGGTGCGGTCGTCATCGAAAACATTTTCGCGCTGCAGGGCCTGGGCACCCTCGCCCTCCACGCTGTCAGCCAGCGTGACTTTCCGGTGGTGGAGGGGACAACGTTCTTCTTTGCGGTTGTCCTCATCACCGCAAACCTTGTCGTCGATATTGCCTACGCGCTGATCGATCCCAGGATTCGATACTCATGACCGCGGACCGGGGGGTCGATCGACCCGACAGTCAGAGACGCGATCTACCTGTCGCCGGTGGAGCGGAGGCCGATCTGGCCGCCGCCTCGGCTCAGCTCTCGCCGGCCGGCCCTCAGGCGCTTATCGACGACGAGGTAGTCCTGGCGCCTGCTCCGCGACTACGCACCGTTAGACAGCTTCTGCATCGGCCCAAGTTTTTGATCGGCGCAATCTTGTTTGGCGTTGTCGTCCTTCTTGCCGTCTTTGCCCCCCTGGTGTCCCGCTACGGGCCCGATAGTCCTGACTACTTCCAGCTCAACCGGAATCCAACCTCGGCTCATATCATGGGTACGGACTATCTGGGCCGGGACATGTGGGCGCGGTTGGTGTGGGGCGGTCGCACCTCACTTCCCGCGGGGTGTCTGATCGTCATCATGTCCTTCGGGTTGGGGGTCCCCTGGGGAATCATCGCCGGATTCGGCAACCGCCTGCTCGACGACATCCTCATGCGTCTGATCGATGTCCTACTGGCACTTCCCGGGCTCGTCCTGGCAATGAGTATTGTTGCCATTCTCGGCCCCAGTATTCGGTCGGTCATCATCGCGCTGGGCATTGCAGGGATTCCGGGCTATGCCAGAGTCGCGCGTGCCTCGACGCTGACTACCAAGAACCTCGATTACGTGCTGGCTGCTCGTACCCTCGGGTCCGGGTCGCTGAGCATCATGCGCGTGCACGTCCTCAGGAACATTGTGAGCCCGCTCGTCATTCTCGCCACGCTGAACCTGAGCGGCGCCATCCTGGCGGCTGCCGCCCTGAGCTTCCTCGGCATCGGGACGCAGCTCCCCGCTGCCGACTGGGGCACGATGCTTTCCAGTGGCTTCAACTATATGTTCGAATCAACGGCGCAGGTCGTCTTCCCGGCACTGATCATCACCGTCACCGTGCTGGGCATCAATCTCATGGGCGATGCGCTGGGCGAGGTCCTCAACCCACAACTCAATTGACCGTCAGCAATAAGGAGCGGAAAATGTCCCAAGCACCCACGTCCACCCCCATTGACCAGGCCGAGCTTGCCGCTCACCTCGCCGAGGTGGCGACCGAGCTCGAGGTCCCCGGCGCCGCCGTGGGGATCATTCTCGAGGGCGAGGAGCAGTACGCGGTCCACGGCGTCACCAGCATCGAGAATCCGCTGCCGGTGGACGAGGAGACGCTCTTTCAGTTCGGCTCGACCGGCAAGACGTTCACCTCCACCGCCATCATGCGGCTGGTGGAGCAGGGGAAGATCGACCTCAATGCGCCGGTGCAAACCTATGTGCCGGAGCTCCGGCTCAAAGATGAGGACGTGGCGCAGCGCGTCACCGTGCTGCAGCTCCTCAACCACTCCGCCGGCTGGCAGGGAGATTACTTCGAGGACACCGGGCGCGGCGACGACGCCGTCGCCAAATATGTCGAGACAATGGCGGATCTCGACCAGGTCTACCCGCTGGGCACGCAGGCATCCTATAACAACGCGGCGCTGGTCCTGGCCGGACGCGTGATCGAGAAGGTCACGGGCAAAGTCTATGAAGACGCGGTCAAAGAGCTGGTGCTGGACCCGCTCGGCCTGGAGCACACTTTCGCGGACATGGACGAGATCATGACGCGGCGCTTCGTCGTTGGCCACGTTCACCACAAGGACGGGACCATCACCGTGGCGCGCCCCTGGGCTCTGCCGCGCAGTGTGAACCCGGCCGGCGGGTGGTCGGCGAACGTCCGAGACCAGGTCGCCTGGGCACGCTTCCACCTCGGAAACGGTCAGGGAAAGGACGGCGAGCAGGTGCTCTCCCGGGCATCGCTCGACCAGATGAAAGAGGAGACGTTCAGTCTCGGCGGCAGCGCCATCGGTGACGCCGTCGGCATCTCCTGGCTGATCAAAGACGTTGACGGTACCCGGCTCGTGGGTCACGGCGGATCCACCAACGGCCAGCGGGCTGCCTTCCAGATGGTCCCGGCGCGTGACTTTGGCGTGGTCGTGCTCACCAACTCCGTGCCCAACGGGGCGCAACTGCACGAGAAGATGGTGAAGTGGGCGCTCGAGCGGTACCTGGGGGTGACCGAGCCGGAGCCGGAGCCGCTCAACCTGACCGAAGACGACCTGGCCGAGTACACCGGCGACTACCGGACCATCGGCGCCATCGCGCACCTGACGGTGGTGGACGGGCAGCTCCAGATCAAGACCGAGCCAACCCCCGAGGCGCTGGAACGGATGCGCGAGCGCGGCGATGAGGAGCCGGAAGAGCAGCCGCCCTACGGAATCACGCTGCTCGCCGACGACAAGTACGTGCTGGCGGACGGCCCGGCCAAGGGCATGCGCGGCTACTTTGTGCGCGACGACTCTGGAAAAGTCTTCGGAATCAACTTCGGAGGCCGCCTCGCCACCAGGTAGCGCTGCACTCCGGAAGCGGTCGTTTAATGAGACACCCGGCGTGACTGAATATTCGTTCTCATCCCTCAGTACATGCTTGTTGCCACTCTCCGAGGTTGCGCATCAGACCCAGGGCCCACTTCCTCATCCGACAGAGGATGCCTGTACGGGCACGAAAGCGACGAGCGGTCGTACATCCGTGGCTCGCTGGTGCGTGGCACGACACCAGAATCGTTCGGAACGCTCGCCCTTAATGGTCTTTCCGGTTACGGTGCCCCGCTGAAGCCGGATCCTTCCAGCACGCAACACATCGCCTCACTCATCGTCCCACGCATCGCGTCGATGAAGACGAGCCCGTACATGGATAGTCGGCCGTGCGTCACCCTGGACCACTGATGGGCTGGTCGTGCAATCACCCACTGGAGTGGTTGGGTCTGGACGAGCGTGGTGCTGCTGCTCCATACACGAGCGAGCAGGACAGTCTGTGCCCGGCTATGAGCAGGCGACGCCACTCCACCGGGGATACCCGGGGTCTTGCCTGCCACGCGCAGCGCCTGTGCCCGCGTGACTCTGGCAGTCGACGCTGGCTTTTCAAAGAGGTATCCGCTCGCCGCAAGGTCGTCTATCGAGACGTTCGGGGGCGTCACCAGCGGGCGCTCCCCTGCGACATGGATGGGAACCCGGTGCGGGAATGTCGCCACGTACCGCCTATCAGACACTTTGCCTGTCTGCGCATC
>JAICWV010000001.1 GCA_025966365.1 Chloroflexota bacterium
GACGCGGCGGCGGAGACCATCTGGGCGCTCGTCCACCCCTCCTTCTATTACCTGATGGTCTGCGAGCACGGATGGCCGGAAGAGTACTTCGAGCGGTGGCAGACGGACGCCCTCACCCATCAGCTGCTCCCATGATCAGCACGAATCCCCTGACTACAGCCCCCAGACGGATGGACGATTGAGGATGGAGTTGGTATTGACATGGCGAGCCTGAAGCAGTTGCTGCTAACCCACTATGCAGGAGTTCAGGAAGGAGACCTCGTCAAGGCGCTCTCCGTCTTTACCGATGATGTAGAGCGAACCATGCCGGGTGCCGGAACTCTTCGCAGTCTGGAGGCATTCAGGTCTATTATCGCGGTATTCCCGGATGCCTTCCCTGATATCGAGTTCAAGATCGAGACGTGGATCGAGACGGACGACACCCTCGCCGTCGAGGGACGTGTCGTGGGCACGCACACGGGTCCGCTCAGGACCCCCACGGGCGAGATACCTGGGACGGGGCGACAGCTTGACCTCCCCTTTGCCGATGTCCTTACAGCGCGCGGTGATAAGTTCTCTTCGCTGCACGTCTACTTCGATCGGCTGGAGATGTTGATCCAGCTAGGGTTGATGGAGTCGGCGGGCAAACCGGAGCCTGCGTCCTGAACAAGACCACTTGCGCTATTACATGTGCATACATATAATGATGGCGGAGGCATGGAATGGCAGAGCCGGCGCACCGAGGCGCGTATCCTCCCGGCCAGGCGCGAGAACGGTTCCTGGAGCAGCAGCCGACCTACTGGCTGAAGCGCTGCTACCAGTCGCTGCGGCGCGCCGTGGACGCCGGTTTGCGCGAGTACGGCCTGACGCTGTCGCAGCGAGAGGTCCTGCTGGCGCTCTATGAGGAAGGGCCGCTGGACCAGACGGCACTGCGCGAGCGGTCGGGGCTGGAGCAGAGCTCCCTCTCCCGGCTGGTGGATGGACTGGCCAGACGCGGCCTCATCGTGCTCCGGGCCGGCGCCGACCGGCGCGTGCGTATCGCCTCCATCACCAATACCGGACGCGATCTACTCCAGACCACGCCCGGCGCGTCCGAGCTCGGCGGCGAGATCATGGTCGCCGGGCTCAGTCTGAGTGAGCAGCAGGAATTGATCCGACTCCTGCGGCGCTGTAGCGATAATTTGACCGAACGGGACGGGACGCGGCTCCCGGCCGCGGAGCGATGACGGAGACCACACGAAGAGAGGGCACCATGGCGGATAGAGACGAACTGAATGCGATATCGACGCTGACCACGAACAACGGGGACGTCGGCTATTTCTCACTGGCCTCGCTGGCAGGTGAGGACGGCGTGGATCTGGATCGGATGCCGGTGACGGTAAAGATCCTGCTGGAAAACATGCTGCGACTTCATGCAAGCGGCGTGACCAGACCGGACGACGTGCTCAAGCTGGCCCGCTGGGTGCCGGGCGGCAACGTTCGGGGTGAGTTCCCCTTTCTGCCGGCGCGGGTCCTCCTCCAGGACTTTACCGGCGTCCCCGCCGTGGTCGATCTCGCCGCCATGCGCGATGCCATGGCGCGGCTGGGCGGCGATCCGCAGCGCATCAACCCTCTCGCGCCCGCCGATCTCGTCATCGATCACTCCGTCCAGGTGGACCTCTACGGCACCCTTCTCGCCTATAGCCGCAATGTGGAGCTGGAGTACGAGAGGAATCTCGAGCGCTACGCGCTCCTGCGCTGGGCGCAGCGCGCCTTCAACCAGTTCAGCGTGGTCCCGCCCGGCACCGGCATCTGCCATCAGGTGAACCTCGAGTACCTGGCGCAGGTGGTTCAGACGCGCCAGATCGACGGCCGCACCGTGGCCATCCCCGATACGCTCTTCGGCACCGACTCCCATACCCCCATGGTCAATTCCATGGGAGTGCTGGGCTGGGGCGTGGGCGGCATCGAGGCGGAGGCTGCCCTGCTGGGCCAGCCCACCTATCTCCTCATGCCCACCGTGGTCGGCTTCGTCTTCCACGGCGCCCTGCCCGAAGGCGCCACCGCCACCGATCTCGTTCTGACCGTCACCCAGATGCTGCGCAAGCACGGCGTGGTCGGTAAGTTCGTCGAATATGCCGGGCCCGGCCTCTCCCAGCTGGGCGTGGCCGACCGCGCCACCCTCTCCAACATGTCCCCCGAGTACGGCGCCACCGCCGGCCTCTTCCCGGTCGATGCCGGCACCCTCACCTACCTGCGCATGACGAACCGGCCCCCCGAGCTGATCGATCTGGTCGAACGCTATACGAAGGAGCAGGGCCTCTTCCGGACCGACGAGATCCCCATGCCGAACTTCTCAGAGATGCTGGAGCTGGATCTCTCTACCGTCGAGCCCAGCATGGCCGGACCGCGGCGGCCGCAGGATCGCGTCGCCCTTGCCGGCGTCCCCGAGAACTTCCATACCGCCTTTCCGTCCAGGAGCGAGACGGCGCCAGGCAGCGGCGGTGGCGGGACGGCGGTAGCGGAGCGCAACCAGGTGGAAGTGACGCTGGATGGCCTCACCACCGAGATGGGGGACGGCTCGGTCGCCATCGCCGCCATCACCAGCTGCACCAACACCTCCAACCCCTCGGTGATGGTCGCAGCCGGATTGCTGGCAAAGAAAGCGGTGGAGCGCGGCCTGACGACCCGACCGTGGGTCAAGACCAGCCTCGCGCCCGGATCCCGGGTCGTGACCGACTACCTGGAGGCGGCGGAGTTAATGTCCTATCTGGAGGCACTTCGCTTCCACGTGGTGGGCTATGGCTGCACCACCTGCATCGGCAACAGCGGCCCGCTGCTGCCACAGATCTCGGAGGCGATTCAGGAGCATGAGCTGGTCGTCGCCTCCGTCCTCTCCGGCAACCGCAACTTCGAGGGCCGTATTCACCCCGAGGTGCGCGCCTCCTACCTGGCCTCGCCGCCGCTGGTGGTGGCCTACGCCCTGGTCGGCAGTGTGGAGAAAGACCTCACCCGCGAGCCGCTGGGCAACGATCCCGACGGCAAGCCGGTCTATCTCTGGGAGCTCTGGCCGACGCCGGAGGAGGTCCAGGAGACGATCGCCAGAGCGGTCACACCCAATCTCTTTGCCGAGCGCTACGCCGAGGTCTTCACCGGCGACGAGCGCTGGAAGTCCCTGCCGGTGCCCGAGGGCAGTACCTACGTCTGGGACGAGAACTCCACCTACGTCCGCGAGCCGAGCTTTTTCCAGGACCTGTCGCCGGAGCCGCAGCCCGTCAACCCCATCACCGGCGCGCGGGTCCTGGCCCGCCTGGGCGACTCCATCACCACCGACCACATCTCGCCGGCCGGCTCCATCCCGCTCAGCAGCCCGGCCGGGCAGTACCTGATCCAGCACGGTGTGGAGCGCAAGGACTTCAACAGCTATGGCGCCCGCCGCGGCAACCACGAGGTGATGGTGCGCGGCACCTTCGGCAATATCCGCCTGCGCAATGAGCTGACGCCGGACAAGGAAGGAGACTGGACCGTCCACTTCCCCAGCGGCGAGACCATGCGTATCTTCGATGCCTCGGAGCGCTATGTAGAAGCGGGAACGCCGCTGGTGGTGCTGGCGGGCAAGGAGTACGGCTCCGGCTCCTCTCGGGACTGGGCGGCCAAGGGCCCGCTCTTGCTGGGCGTCCGCGCCGTCATCGCCGAGGGCTACGAGCGCATTCATCGCAGCAACCTGGTGGCCATGGGCATCCTGCCGCTCCAGTTCCAGGACGGCCAGACGCGCGACTCGCTGGGGCTGTCCGGCGAGGAAGTGTTCGACATTCCAATCTCGGATGACCTGAAGGCGGGCGACACGGTAACGGTCACGGCGCGGGGCGCGGACGGGAAAGAAACGACCTTTGACACAACCGTTCGGATCGACAGCGCCATCGAGGTGGAATACTACCGCCACGGCGGCGTGCTGCCCTACGTGCTGCGGCGGCTGCTGGGATGACCCTCACCCCCCTATACCCGATTCCCGTTACTATCCTCACCGGCTTTCTGGGCGCCGGGAAGACCACGCTGCTGAACCGGATCCTGCGCGGGAATCATGGGCGGCGGATCGGGGTGCTTGTCAACGACTTCGGTGCGGTGAATATCGACGCGAAGCTGGTGGATTCGGTGGCGGATGGCGGCCAGGGGATCAACCTCTCCAACGGCTGCATTTGCTGCTCCATGCAGGGCGACCTGGTGACCAGCACCCTCACGATGCTCACCGGTCCCAACCCACCGGAGCAGATCGTGATCGAGGCCAGCGGTATCTCCGATCCCTTCGGGGTGGCCGGCGCCTTCCGCACCTCGCAGCTCCGCGACCGGACCCGGCTGGACGGGGTGGTGGCGCTGGTGGATGCCGAGAACGCGCGGAGCCGGTTCCTCGACCGTCAGCTGGTCGAGGATCAGATCCGGGCGGCGGACATCGTCCTCCTGAACAAGGCCGATCTGGTTGGAAGGGAGAGGCTGCTGGAGCTGGAGTTCTGGATCCGCGATCTCGTTCCGCGGGCGCGGGTGATCCCGACCATCCGGGCAGATGTCCCGCTCGATCTGCTGCTCGACGTGGGCGGTGCGACATCCTCCTCCGCTCACGATCACGCCCCCCACGATATCGCCCAGTTCACCACCCTCAGCTATGGGTCCGGGTGCCGGCTGGCCTATCGCAAGGTGCAGGCGGCGCTGGAGTCACTGCCTCTGGATGTCTTCCGGGCCAAGGGCACGCTCTATCTCGCCGATGCCCCCAACCTGCGTTTTGTCGCGCAAATGGTGGGCCGCCGCGTCAGCATCGACGTCGACCGACCCTGGGGCGAGGAGACGGCACGCACCGAGATCGTCGTCATTGGTGCGCCCGGCAGCCTCACCGCCGAGGACGTCACCGCCCGCTTCGACGCCTGCATTACCGACGCCATTCCCATCATGGCCAATGAGCCGTTCCAGCGAATGCGGACACACCACAAGAAGGCCCGTGCTCTCCTGGCCAGTACTCACAGCACGGGAGAGACCTTCTAAGGGGTATCGGCGGGGATCGGCGCCGATGTATACTTCCACTTCGCGGCAACCGGACGTTTACTACCCGTCCCGCGTAGCCAGGAGGAGACTTGATGCAGGATCATGCGGCTGAAAGCGAGAGAGCGGCCCGGCTGCAGCTTGCGCAGGTCCTGCTCCATGCCGGCAACAATGCCGGCGCGCTGGAGCAGTTCGCCGCCGTCCTGGGTCAGAATCCGACCGATACTGATGCGTTGGCCGGGGCGGCGATGTGCTGCGATGCGCTTGGGGACAGCCGGCGGGCGGCGGAATATCGACGCATCCTGAGCGCGCTCGGCACTTCGGCACCAGATGACACGATGAAAGCGTCGGCCGAGAGCAGCGAGCTGGGGGACGAAGTAATTCCGCCCGCTGAATCTCCGCCGCAGCTCGACACATCATGGCTGCGGCCGCGACTTCGGATGGTGCCCGAACCAGAACCGGGGGACAGTGTGCCGGCAGCAGAGGTCTCCGTGACCACCCTGGAGGATGTCGCCGGCATGGAGGCGGTCAAGCGGCGGCTCAACACCGCCTTTCTCGGGCCGCTGCGCAACCCCGAGTTGCGTTCGCTCTACGGGAAGTCGCTCCGCGGCGGCCTGCTCCTTTTCGGGCCGCCGGGGTGCGGCAAGACCTTTCTGGCCCGAGCGACCGCCGGTGAGCTAGGAGCGAAGTTCATCTCCGTCGGCCTTTTCGACGTGCTGGACATGTGGCTGGGCGAAAGCGAACGGCACATTCACGAGATCTTCGAGTCGGTGCGGCGCAGCGCGCCGGCCGTCCTCTTCTTCGACGAGATTGACGGGCTTGGCCGCAAGCGCAGCCAGTTGAAGTACAGCGGCGGGAGAACCCTGGTCAATCAGCTCCTCGCCGAGCTCGACGGCGTGGACGCAGCGAACGACGGGATCTTTGTCCTGGGCGCCTCGAACTCTCCCTGGGACGTCGACCCGGCTCTGCTTCGCCCCGGGCGGTTTGACCGACTCATCCTCGTACTGCCCCCTGATGAGAAAGCACGTGCGGCAATCCTGCGTCTGCATCTGCGCGGCCGTCCCGCCGATGACGTGGATGTCCCCTGGATCGCAGCCAGGACGCCGGGCTTCTCCGGAGCCGATCTCGCTCACCTCTGTGAGTCGGCCGCGGAGATCGCGATGGAGGCATCGCTGGCCGCCGCGAAGATCCGCCCCATCACAACAACCGACTTCAAGACCTGCCTGCGCGACCTCAAGCCGAGCACGCGCCAGTGGTTCGAAACGGCGCGCAACTACGTTATGTTCGCCAATGAAGGCGGCCAGTACGACGAGCTCCTCGCCTACATGCGCACGAACAAGCTGCTCTGAGGCCACACGATAACGGTCGAACTGGTGGACAACGAGACGAGCCGAGCAAGAGCCCTTCTGGATAGGGGTCGGTTTACCGAAGCTGCATCGCTGCTGCGTCGCGCCATTGCGTCGGATCCCGCCGATACAAGCCTGCGCTGCTTCTATGCCATGGCGCTGCTGGGGGCCGGCGCCACCGGGGAAGCGAGGAAAGCGGCAGAAGAGGCGGTGGCAACCGACCCGGAGTCCGAATGGCCATACCGGGTGCTCGCCGTGGTGCTCATTCGCTGCGGAAAGACCCGCGGGGCGCTCGCTGCCGCGCAACAGGCGGTGCAGCTGGGCCCGGCTGTGCCGGCCGCGCAGCTCGTCCTTGGGCAGGCTCAGCTGGCGGCAAAGAAGAAGCGTGGGGCACACGAGACGGCACTGCGATTGCGCGAGATGGCGCCCGATTTTGTCCACTCACACACACTCCTGGGCGATGTCGAGCGCACGTGCAAGAGGCCAGAGGCGGCGGCCGAGCACTATCGCGAGGCGCTTCGCCTCGAACCTACCTCCGAAGAGGTGCTGATCAGCCTTGGAGTCGTGCTGCTCAGAAGCGGCCACACCCAGGAAGCGATCGACCGCTTCCATGACGCGTTGCGAATCAATCCGGCCAGTACGGTCGCCCAGCGAGATCTCGAGATTGCAGTGATGCAGCACGTCAATCCGATCTGGCTACGCCGCCTCTACCGACGGCCTATCGCCCTCCTTCTCTGGATCGTGCCGCCGCTCCGCTTGATCTCCGGCTCGATCTTGTTGATCAACATACTCGTGAATCGGCTTCACCGCGGCCAGAAGCTTCAAGGCCAGCATCCCGCCGTCGAAATGTTCTTCCGCCGCGGCGCGCGTGGCCGCTTGTGGCGGACGCGCAGCCGCTTTGGCAAGGTGATCATCGTCTCGATGGGAACCCTGTTAGCCGTTCTCGGGATCATGATCTTCCTGACCGCGGTCGTGAACATACTCTGAGCTCGATCCAGTCAGCCCTTCCCGGTGCCTCCAACGGGAAACACGTCGACCTGGTGAACCAGCTGCTGCGCGTAGGGCACCCCTTCCACCTCCGAATACTCTCCGTCCATGGTGTAGGTTTTTGCACCCGGTACAACGACCGCAGCGAAATAATCGCGGGCCACGGTCATGGCGGTAGCGGTGCTCCAGCATGCACCCCCTTCACACCTCGGGGAGAAACACTCGCCCTTCCATGTACAACACGGCATGGCCTGCAATGGCGACACGATCGCCCAGCAGCTCACACCAGAGCTCGCCGCCGCGCGCCGAAAGCTGGCGGGCGTGGAGGGCGGTCTTTCCCAGCCGTGACGCCCAGTACGGCGTCAGGGCGGAATGAAGGGAACCTGTCACCGGGTCTTCCGGGATGCCGAGGCTGGGCACGAAGAAGCGCGACACGAAGTCTACCCCGTTGCCGGGCGCAGTGACGGCAATGCCGCGAGTGGCAAGTTCCTCAAAACGCTCCAGACGGGGATGCAGGTCGCGCACCGCCGCCTCATCCTCATAGACGGCGATGTAATCCTCCCCGCCCTGCAGCACGCTTGACGGCTGTATGCCGAGTCCGAGGAGCAGCGCCGCGGGCGGATCATCGTCCTCGACTGGCGGGTAGGAAGGGAAGTCCATCACCAAAAGGTCGCCCTCGCGGCGAACCTCCAGCCGCCCGCTGAGTGTGTCGAAGAGCACCTTCTCCCCGTTGTAGCCAAGCTGGGTGAAGAGAACAAAGGCGGAGGCCAGGGTGGCATGGCCGCAGAGCTTGACTTCCGCTCGCGGGGTGAACCAGCGCAGTTGATACTCGCCGTCCTCTCCCACGAAAAACGCCGTCTCGGCCAGGTTGTTCTCGGCTGCGATGGCCTGCATGATGCCGTCGTCGAGCCAGTCGGGAAGCGGGCAAACCGCAGCCGGGTTGCCCCGGAAGATCTCGGAGGCAAAGGCATCCACCTGGTAGAGGATTTCCGTTCTCACCCTTTGAGCTTAGACGAAGCCGTCACCTGGCCCGAGGCTTGCATTGGGGGATAGCGATACCTCTGAATGGAGGCACTCTATGGACACCGACCTCCGGGATATCGCCGATTGGTGCAAGCGCTGGCACGACGCGCGGGAGCGCTACCTCGAGGCGCTGAAAGAGCCGGGCTCCTCACCGGAACTTCAGGACCTGCGGAACTGGGAAGATCGATATCGCATCGCCTTCGAGAACGCCTTCCACTCCTACTATGGGCGCTTTCCGATCCCCGGTGAGGATTGTGCCGAGGGCCGGCTGGCGGTATCAGACGCATAGCTCGTCCGGCTAGGCGCAGAGGCTGAGGATTTCCGTTCCCTTGCCGGTGGCCATGACGGTGTGCTCGAACTGTGCCGCCGGGCGGCCGTCAACGGTGACCACCGTCCAGCCATCCCGTTCTACCCCCGTTCGCGCGCTGCCCGCCACCACGATGGGCTCGATGGTGAAGACCAGGCCCTCCTCGATCCGAGGACCGGTGCCGCGGCGCCCGACGGACGGAACCGAGGGCGGCTCCCAGAGACGCGATCCCAGACCGTGTCCGCCGTACTCGCTCAGCAGCTTGCAGCCCTGGCTCTCCACGTAGGCCTGCATGGCATCGCCGATATCCCCGATATGACCGCCCACCCGCACGGCCTCGATGCCTCGATGCATCGCCTCCCGAGCGACGGCCATGACGTGATCCCGGTCCCGGGAAAGCGTCTGCGCGCCGCCGACGCCGCAGGTCACGGTGGTGTCGCCACAATAGCCGTTCAGCCGGATTCCGCAGTCGATCTTGAGCAGATCGCCGAATCGCAAGACCCGGTCACCAGGCACGCCATGCACGGCCTGGTCGTTGATTGAGGTGTTGATGGCCCCGGGAAAGCCGTTCTGGGTGGCAAAAACGGGCTCACCGCCCATGTTCCGGATCGCCCGTACCGCGTAGTTGTTCAGCGCACGGGTGGTGACACCCGGCTGGGCTCGCGCGGCGAGCTCCTGTAACAGGCACGCAGTCGCCTCGTTGGCTCGCCGCAGTCCACGCCGGTCGCGGTCACTGGTCGCTACCATGATGCCCTCCTGGGTCTGAGGCAAGCACAAGGTCTGCCTCCACAGAATGTTCAGCCAGAGCCTTCTTCCAGGCCTCTCGATCCTTGCCCATATCCAGGCCGGTAATCGCCGTCAGGTGATGGTGCGCCTGCTCGGCCAGGAGTGCACGCGCGTCGTCAAGGTAGTCGATCAAGACGTCGATGCCTTCTTCCGCGCCACAGCGGGCCAGGGCCCGCGCCAGCATCAGCTCCAGCATCGCCTGCCGCTCCAGGAAGAAGTCGGGCTGGAATCCCTCTCGGGCTGCCTGATCTCGCAGGACGGAGAAAGAGTGCAGCCGCTGCAGCATGGGGATCGCACCCGGATGTCCCAGCTGCTCCGCACTCCAGGCCAGAGCTTCCACGTAATAGAAGATGCCGTCGCGCCGGTCACGCACCCCCGCCTCTGTCGGCTCCAGTAGATGCGCGACCCGCTCCCAGACGGGCAGCGCCCGCTCGTCGTGCAGCATGCCGAGACTGTAGAGAAGGTAGACCAGGTCGGGCATGGCGCCCTGGTCGGGCGGATAGCCGGCGTGCCGAATGGTGTTGTCGCGCTGCGGTAGCCGGCCCCCCTGCAGAAGACGGCCGATCTCCTCGATCAGGATTGGCGCCGACGACCGCTCGCCGTGCATCGCCAACGCTTGCGCCAGATGAATCCGCCGCAGCCCGGCCGCACCCCGGAGCGCTCCCTCCAGGAGTGGGACGATCTCCGGTCCGGCAGTGGCCGCCTCCACTATGGGAATCGTTCCCTCATATATCTCACCCATCTCCATGTTGGAGTAGTCGTACAGCGGGCGGGTGCCGTCGATTGCATCCACCAGTCCCTGCAGATCCGGCCGCTCCTCAGCGGGTTCCTCCACCGGGACTCCTTCCGGCAGCACGCCTTCACGTCGCAGCCGATCCTGCAGCTCAGCCACGTCGATCTGGCGCGGCTCCAGACCGGCGCGGACGGCCTGGACCGCGGCCAGCGCGGCCACGCCGCCAAGACTCTCCATGTCGGCCTGCATGCGGATGGCAGGGAGCGCATCGTGCGTGGCGGAGATGGCCTTCCCGGCCACGATCAGTCCCTCGAGGTTCCGGGGCAGCAGCATGCGGTAGGGAATCTCGATCTCCAGGTTGGGTGGAATCAGGCCCATACGCACCCAGGGAGAGGTACTGACACCCTTGACGTCATGGTTGCTGTAGTGGACGGTGACCGTGTCCGGCCAGTGACGGCGCCGAAGCTGATCGGTGTGCGTCATCACCACCTCGCCCACGATGTGCCGGGTTTCTCTTGGAGCCAGATAGACGCCGTGATCGTGAACGTTGCTGCCGCGCCGGCGTCCCGCCAGGATGGCCCGTGTGTAGTCCTCGATATTGGTCACGTCGCACATGCTGGTGAAGTTGTTGCGGGTCCGGCCGGGCGTGGTGAACTGCCCCAGGGAAAACCACATGACGGTGTGATCGCATTCAGCTCCGTAGACCGTGGGGACGCCGGCAAAGGCGGCAATATCGGCATCGCCGGTGGCGTCGATTGTCATCGACGCCCGTACCGCCGCCGGCCCCCACGGTGTTGCCGCCACCGCGCCGCGCACCCGGTTTCCTTCGACCAACGCGCCGATGCTGACACAGCGAAAGTAGACATGCGCGCCCGCCCGCTCGGCATCTGATACAAGCGCGTACATCTTGGCCTCGATGTTCCACGGAGCGCGCGAATAGCCCAGCTTCCCTTGCTCCTCCTCGGTTCGCCGCTGGACACCGGCAGAGAAGCCGACGTGCCGGCCGTACCAGTAGGAGTTCACCCCGCCCAGCGTGCCGGTGCCGCCCAGTCCGGAGTTCATGTCCAACAGGACGGTCTCCACGCCCTCACCGGCAGCGGTAATGGTGGCGGTGGCGCCGCTGGTGCCGCCGCCAACCACCAGCACGTCGCAGGCGGCCAGCGTCGGTAAGGGCTGCGGCAATACGGAGACGCGGGGATAATCCCGACCCCGCTGCGGAGCCTCAGGCTCGGTAAGGTGTAGGGGCGATTTGCAATCGCTCTCCGGCCCGCAGGCCCGCTGTTCGTACCGCCATCCGACGTCTCTACCGTCGTCCAGAACCGGGTCTGCACGGCCCTCCATGGCATGGGGTGCCTGAACCGAAGCCGCCGTGCGCGGCTGGCGATTGCAAATCGCCCCTCCTGCCCCGACAATTTGTGCGGCGAGGCCACATCCGGATTTGGCTGCCCCATGAGGATCTCCATACCAGGCGGCGAGGGGCCAGAGACCGGGAACAGGGTCCTGTTCCTCAAGAAGCGGGGGAGCCTGGGGGCCGAACAACTCCAGGGAAGCGCTGCCAAGAACCGCGTCGTGGAACGGCTGCTCATTGGCGATCAGGTGAGCCGCCAGGGCCATTCCCACGTGCCGGCCGGCGACCTCTCGTGCCATATAACCATCCGGGCCGTCGTCGAAGGGAAGATCGAGGGCGAATTCCACCAGGACGTGCGCCGGGCCACGATATCCGGCGTGCGTCTCCACCTTCGAATCCACGATGCTCAGCCATGGGGGGACCTGGAACTGTCGTTCCACCACACCTCGTACCCCGTCAAACTCCAGGCTTCGGCGGTAGCGTGCTGCTCCCCGACGCTCGAAGCGTCCGCCAGCAAGCCGGGAGACGAGAGCGGTGTCGGTAGCGTCCACGATATGCGGCGCTTCGATCACCTGACGACCCGATTTGTTGCCGATGACCAGCACGCCCGGCTCCATTCCCACAGCTGTGGACGCGTACAACAGTGGGACCTCTGCCTCGAGCAAGAGATCTTCCAGTGCCAGCTTCAGAGCGCCCATGGGGAAGGCGATCTCGTTGCCGGCATCCACGATCTCCAGTCGCCGCAGCATCTCTCCCCAGAACGGCCCGCGGTCGGTTGAGGTTGCCAGCCAGGGGCGGAGGGTCGCCGTCATGTCGGAGCCGAGATAGGTCCGAGACTCGACCAGCACCACGCGGCGTCCGGCCCGCGCCAGGGTGAGAGCGGCAGCGACGCCCGCGATGGAGCCGCCGGCCACGGTCACGTCCCCCGATCGGAGAACCGGAAGCGATCGTGCCGGGAAATGGGCCGCTACATCCATCCGCGCCACCGGAAGATGCCGAGGGTAACCGCGGCCACGGCCGCGATGAGAAGTATCATGGCGACAAAGCCGCCAACGGTGTGGGATGGGATGCCACTGAACGAGGGTCCGAAGAACCCTTCGATGAAGGTCGCGGTAAAGAGCACGGTCGCCACCATGGTCAGCACCTTCATGGCAGCATTGGTCCGATGAGACTCGCGCGAGAGATAGATATCGAAGGTGGTATTGACCTCCTGGCGCGTCAAGTCCAGCCGATCGACCAGGCGGGTCAGACGTTCGTCCAGGCTCCGAAAATGCGGCTGCACCTCCTCTTCCGAGACGTAGAGAAAGTCGGGGCGCAGAAAGGCCTGAAAGACCGGGTGATGTTGCTGCACCACCTGACTGAGCGCGAAGACGAACCGCTTGAACTGCAGAAGCTCGGTTAAAAACTCCTCACCGCTATCGCGGAGCGCCCGGATTTGCATCTCTTCGATGTCGCCCTGGACTGCCTCATCCAGGGTCTCGAAGTATCCGAGCAGCTCCTCCAGGATGATGTACAGCATGAAGGCAGAGTCCAGCCGCACAAGGTCCGGATCGTGGGCGGCGCGGGAGAGGATCCCATCGTAAAACGGCATCGGCTGATGGTGAGCGCTGAGCAGAAAGTTCTTGCCCACCACCAGGTCCATCTCGCGTGCCTGGAGCCGCGGCCCGTTCGGATCGAGCTCGGCCAGGGTGACGGAGAGGTGGAAGCGGTCGTTGAGGATGGCGAGGCGAGGGCGGCTCCAGGCCGTCAACATCGACTCGATCACGTCGGGAAGCAAGCCGAGGTGGCGGCCAAGGGCCCGGATATCCTTTTCATCGAATTGTGCGATGTCGATCCAGACAAGATTCGATTCGACCGTAATAAGCTCGGACACCGAATCGATCTCGATCTGCCGGGGTGGGATATCAGGCTGGAACAGCCAGATGGTCGCGACAGTCTCTGCCTCTGCCTCGACCGGCAGCTCCTCGGCTACCATGGCATCCCCGGCGGCACTGAAGACGCGGTCGCGTGTCGCGGCCAGGTGAGGAGCGTCCTCCTCTCCCACCACGGTCGCCTGCGGCTCGATCTTCTCCGCCATACGGGCCCACCTCTCCCGTCCATACTACCCGCCTCCGGGGGAGAAGGTTATGACGAGTGGGCGTCAATAACGGCCGTCACCTCGCCGGTGAAGGGGACATCAGACCAGACCTCATCGACGCTGGGGTCGCAGGCGGGCCGGCGCTGTGAATCGACCGGCCGGCCATTCACCTGGATATCGACCCGCTTCGCCTCGTGCGGGACCCGGGCACCGACGGACAGCGTATAGCCGTCGGGGACGGAATCAACCGGCGCCACGCGCAGATGCTGGGGACCGGACTCGTCACGCTGGAACACAACGTCAAAGCGCGTCTGGCCCACCTGCCTGCGGCAGGAGTAGCGGGGCCAGGAGTGGGGCGGATCCGGCCGAACCCGGACTCGCCGCTCGATCGCATCCACGCTGGCGCCCGAGAACGCGTGGAGAGACGCGACGAAGCCGGCCATGCTCCAGGCCTGGAAGTCAGCACCGAGAGGACCTTTCACGTCATAGAGTTCGCTCAAACCCCCGACGGCGAGCTGGTGCAGCGCGCTGTTCACCTCCCCCGCGAGATAGAGCTTGTAGGCGGTATCAGGGCTGCCGCACTCCAGCTCACCCTCGACCATGAACTGGTTGAGCCAGAGCCACTCCACGCCCCGGTGGTAGTTGTACAGACCAACGCTCTCCAGGTGGCCGTTCACGACGCTGCCTTGCGCCTTCAGGAACTCAGGGCTCAGTTCCCTCGCCCAGTCGCGCCGGGCCAGGCTGTTCACGCCGGCCCGCCCCGCCAGTTGATCGCGCGCCAGTGTGACCATGCGCCGCTTGAGATCGTCGGGGAGCGGAAAGTCCACGTCGAAGGCGATATAGCCATTGGGAGTGAGGATGGGCCGCGGCTTGAAGTCGTAGCTGAGGCTATCGGCCAGATACCCGTCCAGGCAGAAGTGATTGAAGCTCTTCATGCCCTCGTCGTGGACCTGTTTGAGCCTGTCCGCCAGCGCCGGATTGTGCCGGCGGATGATGGGCTCGTAGTCGTTCACGGCGGTGAGCCAGAGGAGCTCAATCTCGACCGGGTAGCCGTTCCGTGGGGTATAGGGCGTATCCTCCCAGGTTTCCCAGAGGTAGCTCTTGTCGATGATGCCGCCCGACGGCAGAAGGCCCCGCTTGACGAAGTCCAGGCTGGCAGCGAAGAAGTGTTCGACCATGCTGTACTTCTCGTTCAGGATGGTTTCGTCGCCGGTCATCCGGGTGTACTGCCAGAGACGGCGCAGCGCCCAGAGTGTCCCGTCGCTGGAGTAGTACACCAGGGGCTCGCCAAACCGGATAATCTGCGGCAGCCTGCCGGTTCGTTGATCCTGGTACTGCCACGTCTCGCGCAGGATGGCGGCAACGGTCGGATAGTCGTTGGTGAGCAGCAGCGCGATCAGAGAGATATTCTCGTCGCGCTTCCAGGCGTCGAGGAAGTACTTGTTGCCGGCAAAGATGGCGCTGAAATGCTGGATATCCCGCTCCCCGGCATGAACCGTGATATCGCGAGCCACCAGCGCCTCATCGAAGCGGCTGAGCACCTGGTTATAGGTGGTATCGATATCGGCCACACCGGTGCTCAGCGCTCCACGTCCCAGAAGGCTGGTAACCTCATCCCGTTTCTGCTTTCGCAGGGCGGCGGGGTTTTTCGTCACCGCGTCCAACGCCTGGCGGGCGTCATTCATGGTCGCGCCGAAGGCGAACGCCAGCGTCGCCGTGCCCGGCGTCTGGATACGGGCGGGGACATACACCTGCGTTTCGTAGGTGTCCCAGATGGGCGCTTCGTCCGGCGCCGTCTCGTGGGTGAGGGCGTATGACTGCATGATCAGCTTGCGGCGGTCCTCGTCCTTCAAGTAGGTCTTGGCACGCAGGCGCTCCGCCTCCGGAAGCATCCGCACGCTGGCCACCCCATCAATGGCGGCGATCAGGGCGTGAAACTCCAGAAAGTCAACGGTGGCCGGGCCTTTGATCCGGTTGCACACCGAGAGGACGGGCCGCCCGTCGATCTCGATCACCTCCGCCCGGTAGCCGCTGAAGTCGCTGTTGAACGCCTGATAGTAGCGCATATCGAACTCGGGCTCGACGCCGAACCCGGCCTCCGGATCGGCCTTCAGGGTCATGAGAAAGGCGCGAATCCCGTTCGGCACCATCACACTCTGACGGACGGAGGTGGTGCCGGAGCAAAAGTCACGTTCCGCCCGATCCAGGTACTGCGTGAACCCGGTCTGGTCGGCCCGGTCCAGACGGACATCCTTGCCGTCCAGATGGACCCAGAAGCAACTGACCTCCAGGTACTTGCGCCCGAACTCGGAGGCGCCGAACCATTTGATCGGCACCAGTGTCCGGTCCCGGATGTTCTCCTCGACGGGCAGATAGAGGACAAACCCGGCCTCGTTGCCCAGGAGAAAGGTCCGGGACTTCTGAGCGCTACCGGTCAGATGGATGGCGAAGTCGTGCGTCAATACGGACTTCTCCTAGCAGGATTACATCTCCACGAGTGCATATTGAGTGCCAGAAGTGTATCCGCACGTAATTTGTAGAGACGCGATTCTATCGCGCCCTCCAGAACGAGGCAGGCAGCACCAGACTGACAGTGCAGACGCCGAAGCGAATGCCTGTTCCCTCTACCCCTCGGGGTTACAGATCGGCGGGAGTGAGCACGCGAACCAGTCGCCCAGCGCCGCGTCGAAGTCGATCGTCCAGGGTCAGAAGCGGACAGGACAAATGACAGCCACGATGTTGGGCATGGGACGCCCGTCCATCATGCGATCCCAACCGGCCGGCAGCTCTACTTGCTCACCGATGCCCTTGACCGCCTCCAGATCCTCCTCGTCAATTACGTGCTGAGTTCCGATCTTGCGCGCGCAGCCGCCCGGATCGAATCCAGCGACGAATCGTTTCAGGGTCGCGGCCGCCGAGGCGAGCAGCCTCGGGAACAGTCAGCGTGTTGTAGTAGACAACGCTCAATTATCAGATATGCCGAGCGCTGGCCCCGTTCGCAGTCTGCGCCGGGTACATGGTTGGGGTGCGGCCGGTGCGGCGCGGGTACTCTTCCAGCACGCGTTCCTCGAACGCCTCCACCCGCTCCAACGGCACCAAATTGACGGTACAGCCGCCGAAACCGGCGCCGGTGAGTCGGGCGGCGATGAGGGAATCGACCTCGTGGGCGATCTCGACCAGCGTGTCCAGCTCTGGCGAGCTGACCTGGTACAGGTCTCGCAGACTTTCGTGTGAGGCGGCGAAGAGGGCCGCCAGCGAGGCCAGATCGCCCCGCTCCAGTGCATCCGCCGCTTCGAAGACACGCGCGTTCTCGGTGATGACATGCTCGGCCCGGTCGCGATACGGCTCCGGTACCGTGTCCTTCAGCCGATCCCAGATCTCCGGCGTTACATCACGGAGGGACCGGATCTCCGGCTCGGATGCCTGGAGGGCCCGCACCGCCGACTCGCACTCCTCGCGACGCTCGTTGTACGCGGAGCGCGCCAGCTCGCGCGGGATGCCGGTGTGGCAGATGATCAGCGCCGCATCGACATTCATGGGGACGTACCGGTATTCCAGCGAGCGGCAGTCGAGGAGGAGCGCATCGCCGGCCTTGCCCAGTCGGGAGATGGACTGATCCATGATGCCGGACTGCACCCCCACAAAGTCCCAGTCGGCGCGCTGGGCGATGCGAACCGCCTCCATGTCCGGTAGCTCAAAGCCGCCAATCTCTTCAAAAGCCTTCACCAGGGCCATTTCATAGGCGGCCGAAGAACTGAGACCTGCGCCCATGGGTACCTCGCTCCAGATCAGCAGATCCATGCCGGGCAGCCGGTGCCCGGCATCCTTGATGCCGTGAAGGATGCCGCCGGCGTAACCCAGCCAGAGCTCTCCTGCGACAGGATGCAGGTCGTCCAGGTCTAGCGTGCCTTCCTGTCCGAGGGTAAGGGAGCGCAGCCGTACCGTGCGTCCCTGGATGGCGCGGGCCAGGACGTGGGCGTCGTACGTGATAGCAGCAGGGAGGACGAGACCGTCATTGTAATCAGTATGCTCGCCGATGAGATTGACCCGGCCCGGTGCGCGCGCTTCCACGGTGGGTGCGGCTCCCGACCAGTCGAAGAAGGAAGCGGCGCTGTCACCCGTCCGGCTCATCATGTGACGGTGAAGGTGGCGGTTCCGTCGATCTCCCCGCCGGAGGGATCGCGGGCGGTGATGTAGACGGTTACCACCGCATTGTGGGTTGCCGCGGCCGGCACGATTTCGCCGCAGGATACATTGCCCGAGGCATCGGTCACAGCGTTGCAGAACGCAGGTGCTCCCGGAAACTCGAAGGTCATGCCGACCTCGGCCCCGGCAACCGGGTTTCCGCCGAGCGTCACCCGTGCGGTGACCGTCGCCAGGGTATTCGGCGCGAACGTCGGATTGGTGGGTGCAGCGGTCACCGCCAGAATGGGAACCGGGGTATCCGTGGGTGTCGAGCTGGGGTACGGGGTCGCGGTCGGGGGGACGGCGGTTGCGGTCGCCGTGGCCTGGGGCGTGGCGGAGAGCGTCGGTGTGGGTGTATCGCTAGCGGCAACCGTCGCCGTGGCGAGCGGCTCCGGAGTGGCTGTGGACCGCGGAGGCGGCGGCGGATGGTTGATGCTCTTGTGGAGCTTTCTGGCCGCCGCGGCCAGATGGCGGTTCTGACGGAGGAACAGCGCGCGCAACGACGTCGCGACGCTTGCCGGCGCCGTCCCCTTGTACTCGTAATACGACTCCACCTCAATGCCTCGATAGCTGAAGAAGAGGAAGACGAGAGTCTGCTTGCCGTCGCTGCTCCGGTAGAGGCGAGAGTAGATCTTCGACACCCGATACGGGGTCGTCTTGATCTTCAGGTTGGCTACCGCCGCCTTTGCGTCCTTCCTGGAGGGATAGACGTTGATCGCGTAGGCAAAGACAGTCTGGTGCGTTCGCCTGGCCCCGCCCTTCCCGGTGGTGAAGTGCCACAGCGCGGCCTGCACCCACCCCGCTCCATCGATGCGATGCAGCGCGCCGAAGCTGGAGTGATGCACCGGACCGAAGTAGCGGTCGGCAACCCGGTTGGTAGCAGGAAGTACGGCTACCCGACTTTTTTTGGGGTAGTCCGAGCGGGGAAGTGCCAGATTAGGAGCCGCGAAGAGGGTTCGCGGAACGACAAGCCCGATAGAGATAATGCTCGCCGCAAAGACTATTCGTCGGATAAACCTCTCCTCCCCTGCTCGATGCCATGATACCCAAAAGCGTGACCAGGCCGTAATACCGTGGTACGATGGACTCCTGCGAATCCTGGTGGTTCGGGGAGGAGAATCGAGGTCTCGGACATGCCGTCACTGCCTGCCCGTTTCCACCGCTATTCCTCCGTCGCCCTACCCGCGTCTCTCTCGCTCGCCGGAATCTGGTATGTGCACCATCAGCGCAAGGCGGCATCGGCAGCCCGCCGCGAGCTGGCCCGGCTGGAGCGTGTTTCCATGACCGACGCACTGACGGGCCTGGGAAACCACCGTTCCTTCCAGGAGGAGCTGCGGCGTGAAGTGAGCCGCGCCCATCGTCACCGGCACCCTCTCTCTCTGGCCCTGGTCGATCTCGACGAGTTCAAGGTGATCAATGACATGTACGGGCACGTGCACGGAGACCGTGTGTTGCAGTCTGTCGCGGATTTGCTTGGCCGTCAGCGCGTGGAGGACCGGGCCTTCCGCGTCGGAGGGGATGAGTTCGCGGTACTCCTTCCCCATACGGCGGCAAGCAGCGCCTACACCACGCTCGACCGCAGGCGGATTGAGATTGCGCGAACGGCTGGAGCGAGCATGAGTGTCGGAATCGCCGAACTGGAAGAGGGAAGTCTGGACCTGGATCGTATCCGCGAGCAAGCGGATGCCGCCCTCTACGAGGCCAAGCGGCGCGGACGCAATGCGGTCATGTTGTTCGATGAGGTCAAGGGCAGCGCGACCTTTGCCTCGCCTGCCAAGATGCAAGGCGTGCGGCAGCTGCTCACGGACCGTGAGGTTGGGGTGGTCTTCCAGCCCATCTGGAGCCTGCGGGACGGGAAGACCATCGGGCACGAAGCGCTGGCGCGCCCGGCGGAGCGATATGGGTTGCGGGGGCCGGGGGAGGCGTTCGACGTGGTGGCCAAGATCGGCCGGGTGCCCGAACTTGACGGTATCTGCCGGGATGCCGTCCTTGCCCACTCCTCGTCGCTTCCGCCCGGAGGGTCGCTCTTTCTCAACGTTGCCCCTCAGACGCTCGAACACGAGGTTTTGAGCGGCCGCACCCTGGTCAAGGCGGTGGAAGAAGCCGGTCTCACCCCGGAGCAGGTCGTGCTGGAAGTGACGGAGAACGCCGCTGATCGGCTGTCCCGCGTGGCGCGCGAAGCAGCCCGGCTGCGCTCGCTGGGTTTCCGCATTGCCCTGGACGACGTGGGTGGGGAACAGACCGGCCTCGGGTCACTGTGGATGGTCGAAGCGGACTATGTGAAGATCGATCAAAGCGTGACGCGGGCAGCAGTTGCGGACAACCGAGCCCGCGCTCTCCTCTCCGCCATCGTCAGCTTTGGCCGCCACACGGGCGCAACCGTGATCGCCGAGGGAATCGACTCGGAGGCAATGCTCAGGCTGGTAGGGACAAGCCAGGAGGAGGGGTTGAGCGTTGATGCCGTTCAGGGCTTCTTGCTCGGCGTGCCCAGTGACTCCCTCCCACTGCGTGCTGCCGCGGATCTCGATCCGGCACAGCTTATCCTGAACCTGTAAGCGGCCGTGATCGATCTGCACAACCATATCCTTCCGGATCTTGATGACGGCGCCGCGGACATCGGCGAGAGCCTCGACATCGCACGTCAATTCGTGGCCGAAGGTGTTTCAGCCATCGCCGCCACCCCGCACCTGAACCTCTCCGCCAGGGCGCCGGTCACCCGCGACGCCGTCGAACGCGCGTTGACCGAGGTCCGGCATGCCCTCGGCCGCGAGGGAATCAGTCTCGACGTCGCCCAGGGAGAGGAAGTCTATCTCGTGCCCGAGGTCCTGCCTGCTTTGAAAGCAGGGCAGGCATGCACGCTGGGTGAGAGCCGCGGTGTGCTGGTCGAGCTGCCGTTCGAGGTCAGACCCGTCTACCTGGACGATCTCGTTTTTCAGATGCAGCTTGCCGGGTATACGGTAATCCTGGCCCACCCCGAGCGCTACCGGTTCGTCCAGCGAGACCTGTCGGCCGTCGAGTCGCTGGTCACTCGTGGAGTGATCTTGCAGGCCACGGCGCCGGCCCTGCACGGGGAGTACGGCCCGACCGTGAAGCGGACGGCAGAGAACCTCCTGCAGCACGGTCTCTACGCTCTCGCCGCCAGCGATCGCCACCATCCCGGCCCCCACCGGTCTCTCGCCCAGATGCACGACCGAATCGCTGCCCTGACCAATGCATCGCTGGCTGACCTGCTCCTCCGTGAGAATCCCCAACGCGTCCTCGCCGGCCACGCGGTCGTTCCACCGGAGTGGACACCGACCACCCGGAAGAAGGGATTCTTCGGGCGGTTTCGCTCCGGGCCGTCCTAGCCGGAAGGGACGACGGGGCGGACCGCCAATGGCGGGCCGCCCCGTGGACGGAAAGAGGAGACGAGTCTAGCGGGCGAAGAGGGTCAGGGAGTGGACGTCGTGGACGATTGAGGAGACATGAAGCCGGGCGACGTCGTGCTCGCGTGCTTGCGCCGCCAGCGAGCCATCTTCCGGCACTGCCTCCGGGCCGCCATTCGACAGTAGCCGTCCGGTGACCGAATCGTTTCCCACCGGATCCGCTATGTATGCCCCGAGCAGCGGGTCCGAGGCATCGGCGGCAGTCAGCAGGCTGTAATGCCGGGTGTCGACGAAGAACTTCTCGCGCTGGGGATCAAAGGCCACCCAGCCGGCACCGGGGAAGTACACGTTGAGCCAGTCGTGAAAGGCTCCCTTGGTGCCTGGCGCCCAGGAAACGGTCTGGTAGCTCCCACCCGAGCGGATGGTCAGCGGTTTGGAAGAAACCCAGCCGTAAACGACCTGAGAGGGGATGCCGAGGACGCGAAGCATCCCGGCCATGAGGCTCGCGTACCCCTGGCAGGTGGCCCGCCGATTCGTCAAAACCCAGGAGGCATTATACGGACCGCCGGCAAGTGAGGCATCGTAGCGGAGATGCGAGGCCACCCAGTTGGCAACTCGATTCACGATCTTGCGCTCCAGACGGCGATGTCCCACCAGGCCCCGAACCAGGGATCGCTGCGATGCCGAGAGCTTCAGCGAGGGAGTGACCTGGAGGAACGGCTGCACGTCCGACGGGACGGACGAGAGAGGGTAGGCGGCGTGGCTGTGAGACCGGCGGAGAGGAGTTGTGACGCGCAGTGTGCGCTTGACGGTGACCCGGATGACGGTGTTGGCAGGGGGATCGGTCCAGGTGAAGCGCCGGATAGAAAGACCGTCCTGGATCAGATCTTCGTGGGACTGGGGGCGAACCGTGAAATGGAAGTGCTCGGCAACCACTGTCTCGTGGTAGCCGTGAGCGGTGACGCCGGTAGCGCGAAGCAGGTCCCAGGAGAGGTTGCGGGCATGACCCACGGAGAAAGCGCCGTGGAGCGTGAGATGAAGCGAGCTGGCCAGCTTCCCGCGCAACAGCACGGTTCCGGTTCCGCTCATCAGGCTCGGCGCGCCCAGCGGCGCAACCCGCACCGCGCCTGCCTGGAGTTGTGGCGCTGCCGGTGCCAGCAGGCTGGTGAGTGTCACGAGGACCCCTCCCACCAGTCGTCCGATCATGTCTCTCTCCCTCTCCACCGGGCAGAGACCCTGATCGGTCTGCCTCGGCAACCCGGCTAACTCCAGAGAGTCCCGTGGCTTTGCGTCCCCGCCTCGCGGCGAGTTTGCCTTTATCGATTGCTGGATTCGGAACCTCTTGTTCCGGTCCTTACTCTAGATGGTTAGTGGCCATGACCGTAGTGCATGAAGTCCCGGTGCTCGGGTGACTTTGGTCCGGCGCACGTGCGTCAACAGTTGTCAAGGTGAGACTGGTTCGGCTACTGTCTAGCTAACATTCGTCCGGTACAGACTGTGCCGATTTGCGCCCTTCTCGTGCTCGGGAGGAGCAGGAAGTGGTGGAGCGTGCCTTCCACGCAGACGACTAGAGGGGAAGGGTAGGACAATACAGCACTGTATGCGTTACCCCATGCGCTCTATAGACCCGGACGACGTATGTGTGGCATAGCCGGGATGGTTCTGCGGCAGCCCGACACCTCGACAGACGTTCGGGAACGGCTCTGCAAGATGACCCACGCGCAGCATCACCGCGGGCCGGACGACGAGGGTGTCTATGTCCTGCCCTGCGGGCGGGCGGGCCTGGGCAACAACCGCCTCGCGATCCGCGATCTCTCGCCTGCCGGGCATATGCCCATGGGCAACACCGACGGAACCGTCTGGATTACCTACAACGGAGAAATCTATAACACCTATGAGGTCCGTCCTCAGCTGGAGGCTCTCGGATATACCTTCCAATCGTCGAGCGACACCGAGGTCATCCTGCACGGCTACGAGGCCTGGGGGGAAGACGTGGTGGAGCGCCTCCGCGGCATCTTCGCCTTCGGTATCCTCGATGTGCGTCCGAACGTTGGCGACGGTACCCTCTTCCTGGCCCGCGATCGTCTCGGCGTCAAGCCGTTGTACTATGCCTTGACCCCAGACAGCCTCCTTTTCGGTTCAGAGATAGGGGCGATCCTGGCAGCGAGTCCTCGCGGTTGGGTGATCGACCAGACCGCGCTTCGAGCCTATCTCCTGCTGGGCTCCGTTCCCTCTCCCCTGACCATCTATGGGGAAATACGAGCGCTCGAGCCCGGATGCCTCCTCCGCGTCTCGCTCGACGGCGTGGCCGATTGTCCTCGCCGCTACTGGCCCATGCCCGCTGGAACCGATCAGATCTCGCGAGACGAGGCCATCGATCGAACGCGAGCACTGCTCCAGGAGGCTGTCCGCACGCAGCTTGTCAGCGACGCCCCACTGGGCGCGTTCCTCAGCGGCGGTATCGACTCCAGTGCCGTGGTTTCGCTTATGCGCCGCGGCACCACTGGGACGATCCGGACCTGCTCTATCTCCTTCCGGGAGTCGGAGTTCGATGAGTCGCCGTACGCGCGAGAGGCAGCGGCCGCGGCGGGCGCGGAGCATGTGGAATACGTGGTGACCGCTGACGACCTGGGGCGCGAGCTTGACGCCGTTCTGGGGGCCATGGACCAGCCCACGGTGGATGGCGTCAATACCTATTTTGTATCGCGCGCCGCCCACGAATCCGGACTGACCGTCGCCCTGTCCGGTCTGGGAGGCGACGAATTGTTCGGCGGCTATGATCCCACATTCCGGGGCGTGCCCCGGCTGATGCAAGCGGTGAGCACGACGCAGTCGATTCCGGGGGCAACCGCTTTATCAGGAGTCGCGCTTCGGCGCTTCCGGGGCAGCAGATGGCGGAAGCTGGAAGAGGCGATGCAGCGGCCTCCGTCCGCTGCCAGTGCCTACGTCGCCCGCCGCGGTCTCTTCGCGCCACGCGAGGTGCGGTCTCTGTTGGGGAACAACGTCTCGGGCGTATTTGACCCGGTCGACTACGTGGGCGCGCGAGCCGGTAGCGAGGCAGCCAGCGATCTCTTCAGCTGGACCAGCAGGGCGGAGCTGGGTGTCTACACGACGAACCAGCTTCTGCGGGACACCGACGTCATGAGCATGGCCCATTCGCTCGAGGTGCGGGTTCCGCTGCTGGACGAGCGGCTTGTCGAGGGAGTGCTGCGTCTGCCGGCGTCGGTGAAAGCAGGCGGATCGAAGTCGCTTCTGCTCGCGGCGCTGGGATCGGACCTGCCCGAAAGCGTTCGCACCCGGAAACAGAAGCAGGGTTTTACCTTCCCCTTCGGTGCATGGCTGCGTGGCCCGCTGCGAGAGCGGGCGCGCAGCATGGTGCACGACGCCGCGGACGCGTTCAACCTCGACGCGGGCACGGTGAGCAGGGTCTGGTCCGACTTCGAGGCGGGAAAGACGCATTGGTCGCGGCCGTGGGCGATTCTAGCTCTGCTGGCATGCGCGCAAAGGACAAGCCCTGCCGTGGACGATAAGCCCCCCGCGATCGGAGCCGGGGTATGAGTGCAGGCGACGCCGCGATTCCGCACGAGGAGCGGCGCATGGCCGCCCCGGTTCCCACCGTGCGGATCGAGCCGTCCCACGGATGGGCGGATCTGCGCCTGAGTGACATATGGGAGTACCGCGAGCTGCTGTACTTCCTGGCCTGGCGTGACATCAAGGTGCGGTATAAGCAGACCGCTCTGGGCGCGACCTGGGCAATCCTGCAGCCGTTTCTGACCATGGTCGTCTTCAGCGTCTTCTTCGGCCACCTTGCCAGGATGCCGTCCGAAGGGGTGCCGTACCCGATCTTCAGCTTCGCGGCGCTGGTGCCGTGGACCTTCTTTGCCAACGGGCTCACACTGTCGTCGAACAGCCTGGTTGCCAATGCCAACCTCATCTCCAAGGTGTATTTTCCCAGGCTGGTGGTACCGATCGCCGGAGTCCTCTCCGGCATCGTGGACTTCGGCCTGGCCTTCGTTGTCCTGCTCGGCATGATGGCCTACTATCATGTCGTTCCGACCGTCAACGTCGTCCTTCTGCCCCTCTTCCTGCTCCTGGCGTTGGTGACGTCGCTCGGAGTCGGCATCTGGCTGGCGGCACTGAATGTCGAGTTCCGGGATGTGCGCTACGTCGTTCCGTTTCTGGTCCAGATCTGGCTCTTCGCCACGCCGATCGCCTACGCCAGCAGCCTGCTGCACGGTCCCTGGCGGACGCTCTACGGGCTCAACCCCATGGTGGGCGTGGTCGAAGGGTTCCGCTGGGCACTCCTGGGCACGCGCGTGGATATCGGGCCCTCTGTCGCGATCTCAGCGGTCGTCTCGCTTCTGCTGCTCATCACCGGCGCCCTCTACTTCCGCCGTATGGAAAGGACCTTTGCCGATGTTGTGTGAGGCGACGCCATGAGCGATGTGGCGATTCAGGCCGAGGGCTTGAGCAAGCGCTACCGAATCGGGACGGCATCGGGCCCGTACAAAACCCTTCGCGAGTCCCTTATGGCCGCTCCAATGCGTCCGCTTAGCGTGGTGAAGTCCCGTCTGGGCGGAGCGCGCCCGGAGAGTAAGCGCCAGGAGGAGATCTGGGCGCTCCGGGATGTCTCCTTTGAGGTTCGAGCCGGCGAGGTGCTGGGCATTATCGGGCGGAACGGAGCCGGCAAGAGCACTCTGTTGAAAGTGCTCTCGCGCATCACCGAGCCCACCTCGGGCCTGGCAGACGTCCACGGTCGGGTGGGCTCACTCCTCGAAGTCGGAACCGGCTTCCACCCTGAGCTGACCGGACGTGAGAACATCTTCCTGAACGGCGCCATCCTGGGCATGAAGCGGGCAGAGATCAAAGCCCGCTTCGACGAGATCGCGGCCTTCGCCGAGATCGAGCAGTTTCTGGACACGCCGGTGAAGCGCTACTCCTCGGGCATGTATATGCGGCTGGCATTCTCCGTAGCAGCGCATCTCGAACCCGAGATCCTGATTGTGGACGAGGTACTGGCGGTAGGCGACGCCTCGTTCCAGAAGAAGTGCTTGAACAAGATGGAGGACGTGGGACGCCAGGGACGCACCGTGATCTTCGTGTCGCACAACATGGCAGCAGTCACGCGGCTGTGTCAGCGCGCAGTTCTTCTCGTCGGAGGCCACGTGGTTGATGACGGCCCGGCTCATCGAATCGTAAGCAGCTATATGGATGCCGGCATGGGAATAAGCGCGATGCGTGAGTGGCCGGATTGGAGGACGGCGCCCGGTGACGACGTGGCACGCCTGCGGAGCGTGCGCGTACGCACGGAGGGTGGTCAGACAGTCGAAAGTGTCGATATTCGGCAGCCGGTGCTAATCGAAGTCGAGTATGTGAATCTCCAGTCCACTCTGCGCCCTACCGCGGTTCTCCACTTCTTTAATGACACCGGCGTCTGCCTCTTCTCCTCAAATGACTTCACGAATCGCGAGTGGTGGAACGCTCCACGCACGCCGGGAATCGTGCGCGCGACGTGCCGGATCCCCGGTAACTTCCTCGCCGAGGGGAGCATCGCGGTGCTGGCGGCGATCAGCAGCTATGAACCACATGTAGTTCACGCACTAGAGCGCGATGCCGTGTCCTTCCAGGTTGTGGATCACAGCACTGGCGACGGGGCCCGCGGGCCCTATGGAGGAACCGTTCCGGGGCTCGTTCGCCCGATGCTGGAATGGGACGTGGACGTTGAGCCAGCCGTTCCCAACGCGGCCACCGGATGAGCGAGCGAATTGTGACTCATGATCGATTGGTCGGTGTCGCCTCGCGCCTGCTCCCTCCTGCAACCTACGAATCGGTGAGGGAGATCTACCACCACATGCGACATGCACACGAGCGCGCCAACTCCGTTTACGCTCGTCTTGTCGATTTATCGACCGGTCGAATGGAACTGTTAAGCCTGATGAGTGCGGTTACGCGTTTGTTCCTATCCCTGGCTCGCACCTCTGAGTCGGGCCGCAAGGATGTAACCCTTCGACTTGGCGGCGGCGTCTATGTGGTGGACCTGTCGCTGATGGAGGCAGAGACCCTGGCGGAGCTGTACGTTGACCGTCATCACGATCGAATAGATCGCTTTATCCCGCAAGAGGGCTGGAATGTGGTCGATATCGGTGCCAACGTCGGTATGTACGCGGTGATGCAAAGCAAGCGGGGCGCGAAGGTCTACGCGTTTGAGGCCAATCCGGAATGCTACGGACGTCTACTCAAGACCGTACGCGCTAACCGACTGAGGACCCGTGTCGCCGCGTGGAATCAGGCAATCGGGGGCGCACCAGGCTGGGGTGTGGTGACCGCTCCCTATGGCGGACGTGGAACGCCCGCGGGCTTCGTTACGGCTCTTGAAGGTCCCTCGGAGGACACCAATGCGGTCAGTGTCAAACCGCTCGATTCCATTGAGGAACTGAGGGGAATCGAGCGGATTCACCTACTGAAGGTCGATGTCGAAGGCGCCGAAGTTGAGGTGCTCCGTGGTGCTCGGCTGATCCTGACGCGGGTAGAACGCATCGTCATCGAATATCACTCTCCTACATTGGACGAGCAGGTGACCCAGCTGCTGACGGGGAGCGGTTTCTCTACCGTGACCCGCGTAGACGTCCTCCCGGAGCAGCACGTGGGCCTGATCTATGCCGAGCGCAGCGTCGGCGAGCGTACGACGCTCAATCAGTCTCAGTCTGACGTTGGCCCAGAGGGAGCGCAGCAGCCAGCATGACGGGTTATGGTCAGGGCCTGGCCACCGGGCGTCGTGTATATGACGAAGGTAGGCAAGCCGAGGAGCCATCCGGAACCCGCCCGGACCGATTGGCGGGCGAAGGATTTCCACGTGTCTCTTACGACATATCGCTGCTTGGGCGATGGCACGTAAACAATCGAACGGGCATCTTTCGTGTTGTGGAGGAAACTCTCATTGCCTTGGTCGAGCAGAACGAGTGTGACCTGGTTCTGACCAGTACTGCGTCAGTTCGAGCCGCGCGGCAGTGCCTTGAGTACTTGCGAACTGTCCCCTCACTCGCTCATCTCCCGTTTGTGCGGAGCGAGTCGGCACTTCGTGTTTCGGCGATACTGCAGACGGGCCTCGATTACCCACGTGTTTCCTCTGAACACTCTATCCCGGTGAAGGTCTTCCACAAACCGCTCTGGTGGGCGGCGAAGCTAAATCAGAGATATGCGGACTGGCGCGACGCGCGGACCTCGCGCCGCCTCGATATCTTTCACTCTCCCTTCTATCCCCTGCCCAGGCCGAGACGGACTGGCGGGGCGCAGCGATATCTGACCGTCTACGACCTGATACCGCTCCGTTTTCCGCAGTTCTGCGGAGTGGGAGCAGTCAACGATCACACCTCTATCCTGCAGAGCCTGCGTCCGTCAGATTGGGCTATTTGTATCTCACAGGCAACGAAGGACGACCTTTGTGCCTACACGTCGCGTGATCCGGCACGCACTTTTGTCGTTCCCCTGGCGGCGTCCCGGGATGTCTTCCATCCAGTCGGAGATGCAGCCACGATAAGGACGGTGGCACAGCGGTACGGCATTCCCGATGCCCCGTACATCCTGAGCCTGAACACGCTCGAGCCCCGGAAGAATATTGACCTGGCAATTCGCTCGTTCAGTCAGATGGTGCGGCAGGAGGGTATCAAAGAACTTCACTTCGTTCTCGTGGGCTACCGAGGCTGGATGTATGACAAGATTTTCGAGGCAATTGGACAATCCGGCCTGAGCCCTGACCGATTCATCGTCACGGGGTACGTCCCCGACCAAGATCTGGCAGCCATCTATGGCGGCGCGATTTCATTTGTCTTTCCCTCCTTCTACGAGGGCTTTGGACTCCCTGTTCTGGAGGCAATGCAGTGCGGAACCCCGGTTCTCTCCTCCAACACATCCTCGCTGCCGGAAGTGGCCGGCGATGCTGCTATCCTTCTCGATCCGCACGATGCGGATGGATGGTCGCAGGGCATGCTCGATCTCTATCGCAGTGCCGACCTCAGAGCTAGCATGAGCGCCCGGTCGCGAGAACGCGCGTCGTGCTTCAGTTGGAAAAGAACTGCTCAGGAGACCTTGAACGCCTACAGAGTTGCGACGGCCGGATAGGAAGTCGCTTGCGTAGCCCTGTTTCGACCCCAACTCTGGATCAGCGCATCATCGTTGTGACCAGGCACTCTCCTACACCGACGGGACACGGCGGCAATCATCGGAGTTATCAGATCCTATCGGACGTGCGCGGACTCGCTGATGCGAGGGTAGAAAGCTTCTGTCTTGACGACTGGGAGCGAGATCATCCCTCAGCCCATAACTCCCATCCGCGCGACCCCCTCAGCCGAGTGCGGGCCAGCGTTCGCTATCGTTGGGATCGCATCTCTCGCAACCCCTTCTGGCTCCTTGGGCCCACTAATTTCACCACAGCACCTGGACTACCCGACTCCTTCGTTCACGAGTACTACGAGGTGGCGGCAGCCCAGCCTGTGCCTGCCGCCTGTGTCATGGACCATACACTCTTCGGCGCTCTCCACGCTATCAACCATGAGCTCAAGGTCCCCACGATTCTCTGTCCTCAGAACATCGATTCACTCTCCCAGAATTTGCCGCTCCTTGCACCCGAGTTCCGAACGAGCCGGTGGAGGGCATATGCCGGTGTAACCGATCTCATAAGTGAGCTCGACGCCTTTCGTAGCTATGACGATCTCCACCTCATTTCCCGGGTTGAGTCGAGCATAGTCGCATCGCTCGGCCTCCAATCGTCCTACTACCCCTACGTGCCGGTGGCTGAGATACGACAACGGCTCCTCTCTATCCGCGGGCAGAGGGTTTCCGGAAAGAGCGTCGAGCCCGGTCTGCTGGTCGCCATGGGGAGTGCCCGCCACTACCCAACCCGGAAGTCCCTGGAGTGGTTCCTGCGGGGTATCCATCAATCGGGTTTCCCTGAGGGCGTCACGCTCGAGATAGTCGGCCACGACACCGACACGCTCGCCGGAAGCGAGGACGTCCCGGATGGCATCAGGCTGCGCGGGTGGCTCGGTCAGGACGAACTCGACGACCTGCTCATGCATGCGCATGCGGTGTTGATTCCACAGGTCCTGGGCTTTGGAACCCTTACGCGACTGCCCGAGTTGGCCTGCGCAGGTATTCCCGTACTTGTCACGCCGTATCCAACATACGCTCTCGATCCTCCTCCCAATATCACCACCGTTGAAAGCGACCCGAAGGCATGGTTTGCCGCCATGGACGCAATGGCACGATCCAACGCCACATTGGTGGGTGGTTACGAAGAGTGGGAGAGCCGTCAGCCGTCCACCCTCACGAACTCCCTCCGCACCTACCTGTCGAGCCGAGCTGCATATGCCTAGCACCGTGTCGGTTATCATTCCCTGCTTCAACGCCTCTCGATTCATTCGAGAGACGATTGCCAGCATTGCCACCCAGGGCTATCCGGCGCTCGAAGTCATCGTCGTGGATGACCACTCAATGGACGGCAGCGCGGAGCTCATCGAGCGTACTTTTCCATGGGTGCGAGTGATGCAGGCCGTCGGCCAAGGTGTGAGTGCCGCCCGCAATCTTGGTACCGAGCTAGCTACGGGTGCATTCATCCAGTACCTCGATGCCGATGATCTCCTGGCACCCGAAAAGCTCGCTCGCCAGGTAAGTCTCCTCGACAGGACCGGCGCCGATGTTGCCTACGGGGACTGGCAACGGCTCGTTCCATCCGGCGACAGGTACGTGCCCGGTGAGCGGGTCTCTCGCGCGCTGACCGCCCCCGAGATCGACCTCTTCACCAACGGCTGGTCTCCGCTGGCTGCGTACCTCTTTCGCCGGTCCATCGTCGATCGGGTCGGAGGCTGGAGCGAGAATCTTCCCATCATTCAGGACGCCCGGTTCGTGCTAGACTGCGCGCTGCGCGGCGGTCGCTTCGTCCGCTGCGAAGGTCTCATGGCCTACTACCGAACCCATGCTTTCGGCTCCGTCTCTACCCGCGATCCACTCGCCTTCGCCCGCGACTGTTTTCTCAACGGGACCGAGATCGAGTCCTGGTGGCGCGGTCACGGCGGCCTCGACTCCCGGCGAGTGGCGGCACTCGTCTGGTGCTATGAGTACGTGGCGCGCTCAACCTATGAGCGAGATCGCTCCACGTTCAACGCCGCTTACCAGGCTCTTCAGCGGGTTCGACCCGGCTATTCCCCGAACTCGCCCCGTCATCTCGCCCTCGCCTCACATCTCCTTGGCTATCCGCACGCCGAATGGCTCGCACTTCGGTACCGCCGCGCTAAGGCCCTCGCCCGCCGTTTCTATCCGTCAGGAAAAGTCGTATGAAGGTCCTGCACATCCCCTTCACCTACTTCCCCGACCCCATTGGCGGCACCGAAGTCTACGTTCGGGACCTGATCGCCGGCCTCTGCCCCCTCGGGGTCGATGCTGTCGTCCTGGCAGACTCCGATCGGCCGCGATCGTATAACCACGATGGTGTCCGCGTCCGGCGCATTGCGTTGCCTCGCGCCGCCAACCTCCGTCAACAGTACGGGCTGCCCGGCCCGGCCGTCAACGCCGCTCTGTCCGACGTCATCGACGCCGAGCGCCCTGACCTGGCGCACATTCATGCCCCCACCTGGGCCGCCACCCCCGGCGTCGTCGCGCAGTTTCATCGCCGCGACATTCCCGTTGTCTTCACCTATCATTCGCCCCTCGCCACCTGCCAGCGCGGCACGCTGATGCGCTGGGGCACAGAGATCTGTGATGGCCGCCTCGATCTCGATCGCTGTACCGCCTGTACCCTCCACGCTCACGGCCTGCCGAAAACGGCAGCACGCGTCGTGGCGCGTGTGCCGGCTGCCGCGGCACACCGTCTGGGCCGGGAGGGCGGTCCCTGGACCGCCCTCCGTATGCGCGAGCTTATGTCCATCCGCCTTGACTCCGTTCGCGCCTTTCTCCGTGAGGTCGATCGTATCGTCGTTCTGTCCGGCTGGTCGCACACACTCTTACTGGCGAACGGCATCGCCCCGGAGCGCATGACCCTCTCGCGCCATGGGATCGAATCCGGTGGCGACCTTCCGGTGCGAGCCCCGCTCTCCGCTCCTCCGCCGTTGCGCATCGCCTTTCTGGGCCGTCTCGATCCCGTCAAGGGGCCCGACATCCTGGTGCGCGCCCTCCGGCTCATGCCTGATGCCCCGATCGTGCTCGATCTCTATGGGATCGCTCAGGAGCCCGGCGGCGGGCACTATCTTGCTGCGTTACGCACCCTGGCCGCCGGCGACGACCGCATCCGGTTCCTTCCCCCCGTTCCATCGGACAGGGTGATTCCCCTCCTGCGCGGCTATCACGCCCTTGCCGTTCCCTCCCGCTGGCTGGAGACCGGCCCTCTGGTCGTGCTCGAGGCCTTTGCAGCCGGTATTCCGATCCTTGGTATGGACCGGGGTGGGATCGGGGAGATTGTCACCGACGAGAGAGACGGCCTCCTGGTCGCGGGGGAAGATCCTACCCTCTGGGCATCCGCTCTCAAACGGCTGCTCTCCGAGCCTTCACTCCTGGCGCGGCTTGGCCGCGGTGTTCGAGCGCCGCGGAGCACCGGCGACGTGGCAGCGGACATGATGGCGGTCTATTCATCGCTCCTGGCTCCCGCCGGCGTGGCACGATGATCGGCTCCAATCCTGGAGGAGTCGTTCTTGCGCATCCCGGGACCAGCCCCTTTGTCCAGCAGACAGCACGTGCGCTCCACGAGGCGGGCTTGCTTGCCGATTACGTGACGACGTTTGCCTACCGTCCGGAGAGCCTGTCGGGGAAGCTTCTCCGCCAGGGACTTCGGCTGCGGACCAAGAACCCCGAGGCTCTGCTCCAGCGGCGTCGTGTCACGGAGGTACCGGAGAGCCTCGTTGCCACGCACCCTCTGCGAGAGTATCTGCGCATGTTTGCCGCCTCCGGACTGGGGCCGGTTGTTGCCGATAGGGTTTGGGAGGTCACGGAGCTGTCGTTTGCCAGACATGTGGCGCGTCACCATCTTCGAGATGCCCGGGCAATATACGGGTATAGTCATGCGTCCCTCGAGCCATTTCGGTCGCAGGCGTCGCGGGGTGGCCTCCGGGTCTATGAGGTCTCGCACGCGCACCATGCAACGGTTACAGCGCTGCTTCAGCCGGAATTCGATGCGTTTCCTGAGCTGCGCACCGAGTACGTGGAACACACGAGCCGCCTCGACGCGCGGCGCAACCGCCGGCGTGATGAGGAACTGGAGCTTGCCGATCTCATCATTGTCAACTCGTCATTTGCGCGCGACTCGTTCCTTCGCGCCGGTACCCGGTCGGAGCGTATCAGGGTTGTGCCGCTGGGCGCGCCATCAGTGACCCAACCACCCCACCGCCGGGAACGGCGCCCATTTATCTTTCTGAGTGCGGGCAGTCAGTCCGTTGCCAAAGGCACCCACTATCTGCTGAACGCATGGCGGCGGCTGGCTCCCAACGCTGGAGCCGAGCTATGGCTGGTTGGAAACATGCAGCTTCCGGCAGGCACGCTCGACAACCTGCCCGGGACGGTGGTGCAGCGTCCGACCGTTTCGCGACCCGAGCTTTTCAGCATTTATCAACGAGCGGGAGCACTGGTGTTTCCCTCGCTCTTCGAGGGATTCGGCATGGTGATCACCGAGGCGATGGCCCAGGGACTACCCGTCATCACCACGCCGCATACCGCCGGGCGAGATATCATCACCGACAGAGAAGACGGCATCCTCGTTCCCGTCCGCGATCCGGACGCTCTCGCGGCTGCCATGCAATGGTGCATCGAGAATCCCGATGCGATCCGGGACATGGGAGAGCGTGCCGCGACAACCGCAGCGTCGTGGCAATGGGACGATTACCGGCGCGTCTTATCGGCCGCCGTATCCGAACTGCTTGCCGGTGAGACACGAGTGGGCTCGATCTGATGCGGATTGCACTGACGGTTGACCCGGAGATACCGGTTCCTCCCGTCCTGTACGGCGGGATCGAGCGAATCGTGGACATGCTCGCGCGGGGCCTGGTGTCTCGCAGCCACAATGTCTCGCTCTTTGCGCACCGCGACTCAACCACGGCCGGCGCTCTGCACCCGTACCCGGGCGCCACAAGCCGAGGAAAAGATGATCTGCTCCGAAACGCGTGGCATGTGTCGTCGGAGATCGTCTCCGGCCGCTACGATGTCGTCCACAGCTTCGGCCGCCTCGCCTACCTTCTGCCGATCCTGCCCCTCTCCGTTCCAAAGGTCATGAGCTACCAGCGTGAGATCTCTCCCCGCAGTGTCGCCTGGGGAGAGCGGCTGTCCCGCGGTACCCTCCACTTCGCCGGCTGCAGCCGCTGGCTTATCGAGGCCTGGGCCGGCCGGCCCAACTGGCACGTCGTCTACAATGCCGCTCCCGCCTCGGCCTTCCATGTTGCTCCCACCGTTCCTGACGATGCGCCGCTCGTGTTCCTGGGGCGTCTTGAGGAGATCAAGGGCGTCCACCTTGCGATCGAGGTCGCCCTCCGCTCCGGCTTGCCGCTCGTGCTCGCCGGCAACGTCCCCGATAACGCCCGAGACTACTTTCAGGAGCGCATCGAGCCCTTTCTCGATGGGGAACGGATTCGCTATGTGGGCCCGGTCGACGACGAGTGCAAAGATGCCATTCTCGGCCGCTCTCGTGCCCTTCTCATGCCGGTCCTATGGGATGAGCCGTTCGGTATCGTCATGGCCGAGGCCCTGGCCTGCGGAACTCCCGTGATCGGCCTCAGGCGCGGAGCTGTTCCTGAAGTGATCGACGACGGCATCACCGGCTTTGTGTGCGATTCGATCGACGAGATGGTGACGGCTGTTGGCCGCCTCACGATTCTTGACCGGCTGGCGTGTCGCCGGACCATGGAAGAACGCTTCAGCGATACCGCGTTGGTGTCGGCCTTCGAGCGTCTGTACCTCGCTGCACAGCGGCGTTAGGCATGGCCGGCATCTGCATTCTGACCGGGGGCCAGCCCTCCTCCGACCCACGCCTCGTCAAGGAGGCTGATGCTCTTGCCGAGGCAGGGCACGAGGTTCAGGTCCTGGCGGTTGCTGCCCCCTGGTCTCAGGCGCGTGACGCACAGTTGGTCGCACGTCGTCGCTGGTCGTGCCGGTTTGTCGGCGGCCTCCCCGACAACCAACGGATGCGCTACTACTGGACCCGCCTGCGCCATGCAGCCGCCCGCCGCGCTCCCGGGCGCCTGGCCGGCGTCACGCCCATAACACGATGGGCCACCTCGCGGGCAGTTCCCGAGCTGACCGTGGCAGCACGGCGGGTTCGAGCCGAACTCTATATTGCGCATGGGTCGGATGCCCTCTTCGCCGCCGAGCGGGCTACGCGCGCTCACAATGCCCTTCTCGGCTATGACGCCGAGGATTTTCTACCCGGCATGCACGCACCGAGTCACCCCGTTCGTCCCGTCGAGCGTGCGCGTGTCGCCGCCGAATGTCGTCTCATGCGGCATTGCTCCTACCTCACCGCGGCCTCACCCGGCATCGCCGCCGCCTATGCCGATCACTGCCATCTGCCCCAACCCACCCCCATTCTCAATGTGTTTCCGCTGGATCAGCGGCCTCCCGCGTTTCGCCCCACCGCGGATGACGGCCCCCTCACCCTCTACTGGTTCTCGCAGACAATCGGTCCCGGTCGCGGTCTCGAGGACGCCGTCCTCGCCCTCGGCAACCTCCGGGACTGTGATGTCGAGCTTCACCTGCAGGGCTTCTGGGCTCCCGGCTATCGCCAGAGTCTTTTCGCCCTTGCCGCTGAAGCGGGTGTCGATCCGCAACGGATAATCTCTCACGATCCGGCTCATCCCGACGACCTCGTTAGCATTGCCGCAGGATACGACGTGGGTCTGGCCCTCGAGCGGCGGCTGCCCGTCAACCGCGATGTGTGTCTGACGAACAAGGTCTTCACCTCGCTTCTCGCAGGCAATGCCCTCGTGATGACCGGCACACAGGCCCAGCGCGCTCTGGGGGAAGAACTCGGGCAGGGGGCCTTTTGCTACACTCCCGGCGATATCGACGCGCTGGCGTCACAAATCCGACGCTGGCACCATGACCGGGGCTCTCTCGACGTGGCCCGCCACTCCTCCTGGGACTGGGGGACGCGCCGCTTCAATTGGGACCGGGAAAAGGAGACGTTCTTGACCCTTGTGGATGCGGTCCTGTCCGGCCGAGCTCCTCTTCCCGCGTCCGGGGCCGCGACCCCATGAAGCGCGTCGTCCTGGTCGGGTCCGATTTCTCCCCGAGCAGTCTCCCGCCTGCGCTTCGCCTCCGCTTCTTCGCGTCCCATCTGCCCGAGTTTGGCTGGCAGCCCACCGTTCTGACCGTCGATCCCCGTTTCTACGAGGCGGCGATCGATCCCGAGAACGCCAGACTTCTCCCTGACTGGCTCGAGGTCATCCGGACGGGCGCGATCCCGCAGCGCGTCTCGCGCCGTGCCGGTGTCGGAGATATAGGCCTCCGCAGCCTCGTTCATCATGCGCTGGCCCTCGACCGCCTCTGCCGTCGAGGCGACGTGGACCTCGTGTTCATCCCCATCCCACCGAATTTCCCCGTGCTCCTCGGGCGGCTCATGTACGAGCGTCACGGCGTGCCTTACGTCGTCGATTACATCGATCCGTGGGTCGATGAGTATTACGCCCGGCTCCCCATCCAGGAGCGGCCGGGCGGGTACAAGTGGCGCCTCTCCTATGCCCTGGCTCGAATCCTCGAGCCGGTGGCCCTGCGCCATGCCGCGCATCTCGTCGGCGTCTCGACGTCCTACACCGCTCCCATCATCGCCCGCTACCCCTGGCTTACAGATGCCGACCATACCGGCATTCCATACGGAGGCGAGCCGGGCGACGTCGAGTACGTGCGCCGTCATCCGCGCCGCAATTCCATCTTTGATCCAGATGACGGTGCCGTGCACATCAGCTACGTGGGGCGCGGAGGCGCTGACATGCATCCAACCCTTCGCGCCGTCTTTGCCGCGGTTCGCGCGGGTCTTGACCAGCATCCCGCGCTGTTTCGGAGGCTCCGCCTTCACTTCGTCGGCACCACCTACGACCCCCACTGGGACGGCACCTACGACATTCTCCCCCTCGCCCGTGAGGTGGGAGCCGAGGAGCTCGTGAGCGAGCACCCGCGGCGCGTGCCCTATCTCGATGCCCTCCAGATCATGATCGACTCCCATGCGCTCCTGGCAGTGGGCTCCGACCAGCCTCACTACACGGCATCCAAGATCTTTCCCTTTATCCTTGCCGAGCGCCCTCTTCTGGCCGTCTTCCACCGCGACAGCACCGTTGTGGACGTGCTATCCCGGACGGGCGCGGGTGATGCCGTCACTTTCTCCGACGAGGGCCCCGGCGCGCACGTCTCGTCAATTCACGACCACCTTCTCCGCCTCCTGTCGCTTCCGGCCGGCACCCGTCCGGCCACATGCTGGGATGCTTTCGATCAGTACACGGCGCGGTCCATGAGTCGCCGCCTCGCCGCGGTGTTCGATGATGCCCTCCGCGCAGCCGGTCCCCACGTACGGGCCAAGGGGCGGGTATGATGCCGTCATCTGGGCCGCGGCGCCGAATGGCAATCGTGGTGACGCACCCCATCCAGTACCAGGCGTCCTGGTTCCGCGCACTGACCGCCTCACCACGCCTGGACATCGAGGTGTTCTTCTGCCACGATGCTCGGCCGGAAGAGCAGGCGGGAGCGGGATTCGATGTTCAGTTCACCTGGGACCGGCCGCTCCTCGAAGGCTATCCATACCGCTTCCTCAACAACATCGCCCGCCAGCCATCCATCGCCGCGTTCAACGGTCTCAACACGCCGGAGATAGGAGAAATCATCCGCGCCGGGTATTACGATGCTCTGCTGGTGAACGGCTGGAACTATCGCAGCGCCTGGCAGGCATTTATCGCCGCCCGGCGTGCCGGCGTTCCTGTCATGGTGCGCGGCGATTCTCAGCTCCATACACCCCGCCACCCTGCCAAGCGCCTTGCCAAGGAACTCCTCTACCGCCAGTTCATTCCGCGCTTCAGCGCCTGCCTGGCGGTAGGCTCCCGCTCCAGGGAATACTATCTCCACTACGGCGCCAGCCCCGATCGCGTCTTTCTGGTGCCGCATACCGTGGATGAGGATTTCTTCACCGCCGAACGAGATCGCCTCCGGCCGCATCGGGACGAGCTCCGCCGCTGCTGGGATCTCCCGACGTCCGCCACCGTCTTTCTTTTCGTCGGCAAGTTCATCCCCAAAAAGCGGCCCCTCGACTTCGTCGAAGCTGTGGCGGGTCTCGCCGGACGTGGCGCGCCGGTCGCCGGCCTCATGGTTGGAGACGGTCCCCTACGGCCCGAGATCGAGTCACTCATCGCGGCCACCGGCGCCCCCGTTCACCTTACCGGCTTCCTCAATCAGTCAGGTATTCCCCGGGCCTACGCAGCGTCTGATGTTCTTGTCCTGCCGTCCGACGGCGGCGAGACCTGGGGTCTGGTAGTGAACGAAGCCATGCTTTTCGGTATCCCGGCGGTTGTCAGCGATGCCGCCGGCTGTGCGCCGGACCTCACCGCTCCCGGAGCAGGAGCCACCTTTCCGATGGGCAACGTGGACGTGCTGGTAGATCGACTTTCCACCTATACTGACGGCGACCAGCGACTCCGTGCCGAATCCGATGCCGTTCGCATCGCCGCAGAGCGGTGGTCGGTTCGTTCCGCCGTCCTCGGCCTGACCGCCGCGGTCGATGCTATCACCTTCCATGCAAACTGACTACTCAATCCCTCGCTCGTACCCTGTTCCCAAGGAGCGTGTCGCCCCGAGGCATCTCTCGCTCTACATGCTCTGTCTGCCGCCGATCCTGATCACCGCCGTCTTATGGCTGACGCGCCTCAACAACGTGTCGATCATGGATGTCGTCGCCGCCTTCGTCCTCGCCATCGTTCCTTGGTGGTCGTACCTGCGCTGGCGCCGCGACGCTACGGCGTTCGTGCCCCTCCTTGCGGCCATCACGCTAGTCTACTGGGTCTACTTCGCAGTGACGCTGTTCTGGGGTACGCTTTCCGTTCAACTCGCCTTTGTGCGCGTCCCCATTGCTCCAAACACCATCACGCAGACCATGGTTATGGCTGCCGGCGGCGTACTTGCTCTTGCCGCCGGCAAGCAGATTCGATTCGGATCCCGTCTTCGCCTGACGAGTCGTCTCGATGTATCCGCGGATCCGGCTGGCTGGACCTACCTTCGCGTCATCTTTCTTCCCCTCACCATCCTCGGGTTCGTGCCCGTCGTTGCCGGATTAGGAGGTGGGTCCGGCCGCGAGATCGTACAAGACATCTTCCAGATCGTGCCCCTGGTGATCTGCTTCCTCCTTCTGGAACGGATATTCTCCGGCGGCTCGCGTCAGCTGGATAAGCTGCTCGTCATCGTGTACCTGATTCTGACCTCCGTCTTTGGCGTGGCCAGCGGAGCTATTGCGCCCTGGCTCTTTGTCGCCATCGGTGTGCTCCTCGTCTACATCGGGGTAAAGCGCCGTATGCCGCTCCTGCCCGTCGTTCTGGTTGCGGTCGTCTTTCTCTTCTTTCAGCCGGGCAAGGATGCGTTTCGCAGCGCTTACGTCTACAGCAGTGGGGGGCAGCAGGTGTCTGCCGGAATCCTGACCCGCGCTCACGCCTGGCTGACGCTGTCGATTGACGCCTGGTCCGGAGCTTTTTCCGGGCAGAGCGGGCTGGCACCCCTCGATCTTGTCCGCACGACCATCGACCGCGCCTCTCTCCTCACCACCGACGCGCACGTGATCGATTACACCCCCTCCATCGTCCCGTATCAGGACGGCAGCACCTATGCCTACCTGCCGGTCAGCTTCGTCCCGCGCTTCCTCTGGCCCGATAAGCCCTCCATCAACGACGCCAACCACTTCTACGAGACCGCGTACGGCGTGACCAACGCCCAGGAGAACCACAACAACGTCTCCATCTCCGTCGGCTCCCTCGCCGAGGGCTACATGAACTTCGGCTGGGTTGGGGCAATCCTGGTCATGTTCTTTCTGGGCATCCTCTTCGATTGGGTCGAGACCACCTTCCTCGCGCGCGACTCCGGTTTCCTCTTCACCGCCTTCGGCATCGTCATGGTTCTCCAGTTTCTCCTGATCGAGTCGCAGATGAGTGTCTACCTGAGCGGCATCATCCAGAAGGCCCTGATCGTCGGCATCGTGCTCCTTCCCGCCTGGCGTGGGCAAAGGCGGACTGAACGGATGGGGAGGATCGAACCTGTCTGAGTCGCGGGGTTCGTCAGCCGCCGCCTTACCCATCGGCCCGATCTATCACCTCGCACCGGAACTCAATCACCGGGCTAGCGGGATCGCTCATCACGCACGCCTGGTCCATCGTGCCCTCGCCGAGCGCGGCGAGGCTGTGACCACGATCGCTCTGCTCGATCAACCCGGGCACCCCGCGGGCGACCAGTCCATTGCCTGCGGCGGCAGTCGCGTTCGCTTTATCGCCCACACTCTTGCAGCGGCTCTCCGGCGTCCCGAGCTGATCCTGGTCGAACACCTCGCGCTTGCTCCGCTCGGCTGGATCGCCGCTCGCCTGGCCGGAGCTCGCCTGGTCGTCTTTCTGCATGGGATCGAAGCCTGGAAGCCGGCCGGACGCCTGGAGCGCTGGGCACTTCACCGCGCCGATTGTCTCCTTGCCGTGAGCCGGACCACTGCCCGGCGGGCCGCGGCAGCCGCCAACGCGCCGCCGGACCGTACCCATGTGCTGCACAACTGTCTGGATCCGGACTTTGCCGTCACGGACGCTCCACGCCGGCAAAGTACCTCCCTCTCACTTCTCACCGTCTCTCGCATACGGGCCTCCGAGAGCTACAAGGGCCACGATCTCGTCATCCACGTCCTCCCCCATCTTCTGCCGGATTTCCCCGACCTGTGCTACGACATCGTCGGCGATGGCGACGGGCGTCCATCCCTCGAGCGGCTCGTGGCCGACCTGGGGCTCCAGTCCCGCGTCCATTTTCATGGCGAAGTCCCTGACTCCGCGCTGGAGGAGTTCTACCGGAACGCTTCGCTCTTCGTCATGCCCAGTGCGGGGGAAGGCTTCGGCTATGTCTTTCTGGAGGCAATGGCTTCCGGACTACCGGTCGTGGCCGCCCACTCGGACGCCACGGGGGAGGTTGTCCGGGACGGAGTGACCGGTGTGCTCGTCGAACGCGATGAAGAGCATCTCCTATCTGCGCTCTCCGCCCTCCTGGGCGACAGTGAGCGCCTCCGCCGTATGTCCCTGGCCGCCCGCGAGCACGTGGCATCGTCGTTCGGTTTCGCGGACTTCCAGGCCGCCCTCCTGTCCCACCTCGGTCCGGAACCTCCGGAACAGCCCGGTCATCACTAGTTCGCCGATGCGAGTCCTCCACGTTATCCCATCGCTCGGACCGCAGCGGGGCGGCCCCAGCTATATCTTGCCGCTCCTCGCCCGGAGCCTCCAGCAATCGGGAGTTGCCGTCGAGATTGCGACCACCGACGATGACGGCTCTGAGCGGCTAAGCGTCCCGCCCGGCTACCCCGTTCTATTCGAGGGGGTGACGACCCATTTCTTCTCACGGCAGGCCCACTTCTACACTTTCTCACTCCCGCTCGCAGCCTGGCTCTGGACCCATATCGCCGCCTACGACCTCGTCCACATCCACGCTCTCTTTTCTTTCGCAGCGCTCCCGGCGGCCCTCGGCGCTCAGCGCCGGAATGTCCCGTATATCGTCCGGCCTCTCGGCACGCTGAACCACTACGGCCGCGAACAGCGGCGTCCCCAACTCAAGCGCGTCTCCTACCGCTTCATCGAGCACCCTATCCTGGAGCACGCGGCTGCCATCCACTACACCAGCGAGCAAGAGCGTGCGGAGGCCGCTGATCTCCGGTTGAGTCGGCCGTCCGCCGTTATCCCTCTCGGCATCGACCTTTCGTCCTTTGACGCCCTACCGTCGCCTGAATCGTTTCTGACCCGCCATCCCGAGCTTCGCTCCCGCCCCACCGTGCTCTTCCTCTCGCGCATCGATCCCAAGAAGGGGCTCGATCTCCTCCTCCCCGCCTTTGCCGATGCAGCCCCGTCCGACGCGGCCCTGGTCATCGCCGGGCGCGGCAATGAGGAGTACACCGCTGCACTCCGGCGCCAATCAGCCGATCTCGGTATTACCGACCGTATCACCTGGACCGGACACCTGAGCGGCGAGCAGAAGCTGGCGGCGTTCGCCGCCGCAACCGTTTTCGTGCTTCCGTCGTACTCTGAAAACTTCGGCATCGCTGCCGTCGAAGCACTGGCCGCCGGGACTCCCACCATCGTCTCCACCGGCGTTGCCGTCGCCTCTGACATCCGCAGCCACGATGCGGGCGTGGTCGTCGGACCCAACACCACCGATCTCGCGGAGGGACTTCGCCGTCTGCTATCGTCCGAGTCCCTCCGCGCCGGGGTGTCCCGGCGCGGCCGGGACCTGGCGCGCGACAATTTCTCGATGCAGACAGCCGCCGAGAGGACACGCGACCTGTATCGTGGGATTCTGTCCGGCGGAGGGCTGACAGCATGACCGGCCCCGGGGATCGCACGCCGATCAGTGTGATCGTCCTCACCTTTAATGAGGCCGCCAATATTGCGACCTGCCTGGAGAGCGTGGCCGGCTGGGCCGGCGAGATTTTCATCGTGGACTCGGGAAGTACCGACCAGACCACCGAGATTGCCCGGCGGTACACCGACCAGATTGTCACTCACCCCTTCGTCAACCAGTCGCAGCAGTTCAACTGGGCACTCGACCACCTTCCCATCCACATGCCCTGGGTGATGAGACTCGACGCCGACGAATTTTTGCTGCCCGAGCTACGTGAGGAGATTGCTCGGGTTCTGCCGGCTCTGGCCGCTGAGGTGACCGGTGTCATGATGAAGCGGCGCGTCTACTTTCAAGGCCGCTGGATACGGCATGGGGGATACTACCCGACGTGGCTCCTGCGCCTCTTCCGCCGCGGATTCGCCCGGAGCGAGGAGCTGGCGATGGATGAGCACATTGTTGTCTTGAGCGGCAAGACCATTGAGCTTCAGCATGACTTCGTCGACTTCAATCACATGAGCCTGGCTGAGTGGCTGGCAAAGCACGCGCGCTACGCTGCGCGTGAGGCATCGGTTGCAGAGTCGGGTACGGAGAGCACCTATTCGGCTCGTCTTACCTCGCAGCCGGCCCGCAAACGGTGGCTCAAGAACCACGTGTACCGGCGTTTCCCACCGTTCTTCCGTGCCCTCCTGTTCTTCCTGTACCGGTATATCCTGCGGGCGGGGTTTCTGGACGGCCCGCAGGGTCTCATCTTCCACGTCCTCCAGGGCTTCTGGTACCGCTTCTACGTTGATGCGCTCGTCTGGGAGGCCCATCGCAGCGCCAGTGTCGATGGGAATCCGGTACCCGGGGAGACTGGCGGCAGCGGGCCCGGTGCATTCTCCTGACAAGGGAAGCAGGGTGTGGCCGCCGGATCGTGGGCCGCGCTATGCTCTACCCATACCATCGCACATGTGAATGCGTGGCCAACAGCACCGTGACCACGCGGCGCTAGAAAGACGTTGCCTTGCACATTCTCGGGATCAACGCCTACCACGGCGGCGCCTCGGCCTGCCTTATTCGTGACGGCCAATTAGTCGCTGCCGTCGAGGAAGAGCGATTCAGCCGGGTCAAGTACCAGGCCGGGTTCCCGGTTGAAGCGATTCGCTGGGTGCTCGCCGAGGGCGGTATTGCGCCTCCGGATCTCGATCATATCGGGATTAGCCGCAAGCCTACCGCCAATCTGGTGAAGAAAGCGCTCTTCGCCTTCCAGCGCCGCCCGTCGGTTGGCCTGATCCGGGATCGACTGAACAACAGCATGAAGGTCGCCGATCTCAAGTCGGCCTTTTGTGAGGGGCTGGGCGTGGACGCCGCCTCGCTGCACGCCGAGTTCCACAACGTGGAGCACCACCGCGCCCACATGGCCAGCGCCTTCTTCGTTTCCCCCTTCCGTGAGGCCGCCATCCTCTCGGTGGACGGCATGGGCGACTTCGTCAGCACCATGTGGGGGACGGGTTGTGACACAGAGATGCAGGTGCTTGGCGAGGTCAACTTCCCCCACTCCCTCGGCCTCTTCTACACCGCCGTCACTCAGTGGCTGGGATTCCCGAAGTATGGAGACGAGGGCAAGGTCATGGGCCTGGCCCCGCTTGGTCGCCCGGCGCACATGGACAAGATGGAGAAGCTGGTACGTGAACAGCGCGACGGCACCTTCGAGCTGAACCTGGACTACTTCGTTCACCATGCCGAGGGCGCGACCATGACCTGGAACGAAGCGGAGCCCAAGCTCGGCGCCATCTTCTCCGGCGAGTTCGTCAAGCTCTTTGGCGAGCCACGTGTTCCACGGAGCGACATCACCGAGTACCACGAGGACGTTGCAGCCTCTCTGCAGGTCATGCTGGAGCAGGTGGAGTTGCAGCTCGTGCGGAAACTGCAGCGAGTGACCGGCCAGAAGGCGCTCTGCATGGCGGGTGGGGTGGCGCTCAACAGCGCCTTCAACGGAAAAATACTGCCCTGCACCGACTTCGAGGACATCTACATCCAGCCCGCGGCCGGCGATGCAGGGACGTCCCTTGGCGTCTGCTACTACATCTATCACCAGCTCCTGGGCCGGCCTCGTACCTACGTCATGAACGACGCCTATACCGGGCCGCGGTACTCGCCTGATGCCATCGAGGCTGCGCTCCAGAACGCGGGTCTCTTATATGAGCAACTGGAGGAGGAGGACCTCACCGCGCGGGCAGCGGAGATCGTGGCCGGCGGTAACGTGTTGGGCTGGTTCCAGGGACGGCTGGAATGGGGGCCCCGTGCACTCGGGAATCGCAGCATCATCGCCGATCCGCGGCGACAGGATATGAAGGCCATCCTCAACGCCCGCATCAAGCACCGCGAGCCGTTCCGTCCCTTCGCTCCGTCGGTTCTCATGGAGCACGTGGGTGAATACTTCGACCAGACGTATCCCGACCCCTTCATGATCAAGGTCTATAACGTCCTCGAGGAAAAACAGCCGGTCATTCCCGCCGTCACCCATGTGGACGGCACTGGCCGCCTGCAGACCGTTGATCAGGAGCACTCACCGCTCTACTGGAAGCTGATCAACGCCTTCAAGGAACGCACGGGCGTTCCCATCGTCCTCAACACCAGCTTCAACGAGAATGAGCCGATTGTGTGCACTCCCGAGGAGGCAATCGCGGTACTCCAGCGCACCAAGATGGATGCGTTGGCGATCGGGAATTACCTGGTACTCACGTAGCCGGCCGCGGTCAGGACCCGAGAGCGGCGTACAGGCATTGCACGATGACGATGATCACCAGGGAAGCTGCCGATACAGCGATGAGGGCGGATCCAAGACGCAGCTGCAGGGACTCTGCCGGAATCACCGCGGTTCGTCCTGGAGCCAGATCCGTAAACGTGCGTGCCATGACAGATGCCCCTTTCCGTGTGTCTTGTCTGGCTATATTGGACCACTCATTCGTGCTCAGCAGTAGGGTCGTCGTGCCTGCTCTCGGAGAGACCATGGTCATGGCAGGAGATGTTGCTCCATGATCCGCCGCACCACGCCACGCCACATCGTCTTTCTCTCGCTGGACTTCTATCCTGACGATCAGGCAGTCAGCCAGCTCTTCACCGACCTCCTCCTGGCCGTGCGCCGCGACATGCCCTATGTCAGGATCACGGTCCTGTGCGGATTCCCCATGCAGACAGCGGCCGGCGCTGGAGAGCCTATCCCGCGGCGAGAGAGCTTGAATGGTATAGAAATCCGGCGTTGCGGTATCCGCGTGCGGGACAAGAGCACACTCATCCGTCGCGCGACACTCTACGCCTCGTTTTTGCTCCACGCCGGATGGGAATTGCTTTGGTTGGGCCGAGGAAGCCTGGTCTTCGGCGTCACCAGTCCGCCATTCGGGGCGCATCTCCTCTGGCTTACCTCGTGGCTGGCGCGCTTCCCCTACCAATACATGTTCCTGGACATCTATCCCGAAGCGCTCGTTGCGCTTGGCCGACTGAAGCCGAACGCTTTTCTGACCCGCTGCTGGATGTTTCTCAACCATCTGAGCTACCGCCGCGCGTCGAAGCTTGCTGTGCTCGGACGCGATATGATCCCCCTCCTCCAGCACCACTACGAGATCGCTCCCGGTCGGATCACCTACATTCCACACTGGAGCGCGTCTGAGGTCGAGTGCCCGAGCCTCTTCACGGAAAACAGATTGGCACGGCGGCTGGGTCTGGAGGATAAATTCGTCGTCCAGTACTCCGGCAATATGGGTCTGCTGCACGATATCGACACGCTGGTCCGTGCCGCCGACCTCCTGAAGAACACTCCGAACATCCACTTCCTCTTCATCGGCAAGGGACGCAGACGGGCAACGGCCGAGCGGCTCGCGCGCGAGCTCGATCTTCCCAATATCACCTGGCTGGATTTCGTGCCGCGTGAGCGACTGCATGAGACGCTCTCTTGCTGCCGGGTGGCACTGGTCTCGCTGCGCCAGGGCATGGAAGGCGTGGCCGTCCCCAGCAAGCTTTACGGCATCCTGGCTTCGGGCCGCACCGTGGTGGCACAGGTTCCCCATGGGTCCGAGATCGCGTGCGTGGTCGAGGAAGAAGGCTGCGGCGTGGTGGTCGAGCCGGGAGACGCGGCCGGACTGGCCGAGGTCCTACGAATGCTGGCGTCGAGCCCGGAGCAAACCGAACTCATGGGCGCCAACGCCTTCGAAGCCTACCGCGCAACGTACACGCTGGAGCAGGCAGTCACCGCCTTCGAAGAACTCTGGGGACTCCGGAAAACCGGACTGCTCAGCTCAGCCGGATAGCTCTATCGAGCGGCACCGCCCGTGGACGGAAGCGACGAAATGCGGCCACTGTTGGTCGTTGCCCCGGTACCGTACGACGGCGCGCTCCCCACGACAGGTTTGGTTCCTGCCACCGGATAGGTTCCACCAGCACCCGTCTTCACCGGCGCATGGGGTTTGACGGTCGCGACTCTCCGTACGGGAGTCTTGGTCGGAGGGGGGGTCTTGTAGGCATGAGTGGTCGATTGACTTCGATGCGCCAGCGTCGGAGTTGCGGCCAGGCCCATCCCCATCGCCACCGCAATCGCGAGGACGGAGACGGCGCGCTTACTCTTCATTATCCTTCACCTTTCTCACAGGCTCCACGCAGATGACTTCGTTGTTGAGTCCTAGCGTACTAGAGAAACGTGGATACGTCAACTAAAAGCTTCAGTCATCACGGGCCCCGGATTGTTGCGGCGCGTACTGTCTCACCAGCCGCGGTCAGGGATATCCGTCACCTGCACGTCTTGACGTTGCATGTGGCGAGGCGTAACCTTGTACTACCTCGGACGCGCCTATCCACGTGAGTAGCGAGCAGCCATGACCGAGCTCTCCCCCGCCGTCGCCTCCCCTCCTGACGACCCGGCAACGCAGTTCCTCGCCTTCCTCATCGCCGACGTCCGCGGCTACACCAGCTTTACGGTCGAGCACGGTACGCCGGCCGGGGCCCGGCTGGCCAGGAAGTTCGCCGAGCTCTCGAAAGTTCTGGTGGCGGCACGTGGGGGCGAGGTGATCGAGCTGCGTGGCGACGAGGCACTCGCGATTTTCGCCGATCCGCGTCAGGCGCTATACGCGGCGGCGGAAATGCAAGAGCGCTTCCAGCAGGAGATGGAGGAGGATCCTTCCCTCCCACTGAAGGTCGGCATCGGCGTGGACGCCGGTGATGTGGTCCCCGTGGAGGGCGGCTATCGCGGTCTGGCGTTGAACCTGGCCGCGCGGCTGTGCAGCCTGGCCAAGGCCGGCGAAGTATATGCAACCGAGGGAATCGTCCACCTCTCCGATAAATTGGACGGCTACGTCTACGTCGAGCGCGGCCGTGTCGCGCTCAAAGGGTTCTCGGACCTGGTCCGGGTGATCCAGGTGCTCCCTGAAGGAGAGCTTCCGGCAGGGTTCCCGCCGCTGGTGTCACTGGTGGCCAGGCCCAGCAACCTCCCCTTACAACCAACTCCGTTCGTCGGCCGCGAGGCCGAAATCGCGGCCGTGACCGACATGCTCCGACGCGACGACATCCGCCTCCTGACGCTCACCGGTCCGGGAGGAACCGGGAAGACCCGGCTCGCTCTGCAGGGCGCGGCGGCGGTGCTGGACGACTTCCAGCGCGGAGCTTTCTGGATCCCGCTGGGCTCCGTGGCCGACCCCGGCTTGCTGGCCTCTACCATCGCGGGCACACTCAAAGTGAAGGAAGCACCGGGGGTCCCCATCCTCGAGACCCTGTCGGACTATTTGAAAGATCGGCAGATGCTGCTGGTGCTGGATAACTTCGAGCACCTGGCGGACGCGGCACCCGTGGTCGCAGCGCTGCTGGCGGCCTGTCCGGACCTGAAGATTCTCACCACCAGCCGCTCTCCACTTCACGTAAGCGGCGAGCACACCTTCGATGTTCCCCCACTGACGCTGCCCAACCTCCAGCGGCTTCCGTCGGTCGAGGAGCTGCTGTCGTACGATGCCATCGCGCTCTTCGTGCAACGGGCGCAGGCAGCCAGGTCCGACTTTACACTCACCGCCGAGGTTGCTCGGCCGGTGGCGGAGATCTGCGCCGGCGTCGACGGCCTGCCCCTGGCGATCGAGCTTGCCGCCGCAAGAATCAAAGTCTTCCCACCACCGATCCTGCTGCGCCGCCTCTCCAGGCGGCTGAGCCTGCTTACCGGGGGCGCCCGCGACCTCTCGGCCCGGCAGCAGACGCTGCAGGCGACCATCGACTGGAGCTTCAGCCTGCTCGATCCCGGCGAGCAGCGGATCTTTGCCCGCATGGCCGTCTTTGCCGGCGGCTCTACCCTCCATGCCATCGGCCGGGTGTGCATGGAGCCGGATGAACACCTGGATGAGGGCACTCTGGCATCGCTGGTGGATAAGAGCCTGATGCGGAAGGAGGGAGGAGACGATCGCTTCTTCATGCTCCGGACGATCCGGGACTACGCCTGGCAGCGGCTGGAGCTCAGTGGCGATACCGATCCAATGCAGCGCCGCCATGCCTCCTACTATCTCGATCTGGCCAGGGAGGCCGAGCCGGCATTTCGCGCACCCGACCAGGACATCTGGATGAGCCTGCTGGAGCGAGAGCACGACAATATGCGCGCCGCTCTCAGCTGGGCCCTGGAAGGCGAGGATCGCGAGCTGGCGCTGCAGCTGAGCGCCGCGCTCCATCGGTTCTGGCAGGTCCACGGTCACCTGACCGAGGGACGGCAGTGGGTCGAGCAGTCGCTGGAGCGGGCAGGGGAAGTGCGCACCCGCGACCAGATCGAAGCGCTCGTCGGCGCCGGATGGCTGGCATTTTACCAGGATGACATCGACAGATCGGAACGCTTTCTGTCCAGGGCGCTCTCCCTGGCGGAGGAGCTGAACGACGAAATCGGCCGCGCCGACGCGCTTTACGGTCTGGGCTGTATTGCCGATGCGCAGGGCGACTACGATCGCGCCGAGACGCTCATCGAGGAGTGTCTGGACGCCTATCTCGGTCTGAACGATACCTGGGGCGTGGCCCTGGCCATGAACAACCTCGGTCTCATTGCCAAATACCGCGGCGAGCTGGAGCGAGCGCAGGAGCTGATGGAGGAGGGGCTGGAGCTGGCACGGCACCTGGGCCAGCGGCGTGCCCTCGGCATCCTCCTCTTCAACCTCGGCTGCGTTCACTGGTGTATCGGCGATATGTCCGGGGCCAGGGAGCGCTACCAGGAAGCGCTGGTCGAGCTTCAGGACGTCGGCGAGCGGTTGGTCACAGCGATGACGGAAGGGGAGCTTGGCCTGGTGGCAGGCGCCGAGGGCGATTATTCCCGCGCCCAGGAGCTGCTGGCGCAAACCCTGGAGACGTACCAGGAGCTCGATTACAGGCCGGGCATCCCGGAGTGGCTGGAGAACCAATCCCGCATCGCCGGGTTCCGGGGTGACGCAGAGCGCGCGGCCCTGCTCTACGGTGCCGCCGATGCTCTCCGCCAGGAGCTCAATCTGTCGCTCCCCGTCGTGGACAAAAACGCGCACGAGCGAGATCTGGAACCGGCTCGCTCGCAGCTGGGCGAGGATTGGCAAACCGCCCTCCACAGAGGTCGTGAGCTGACAGCCGAGCAGGCGATCGAGCTGGCACAGGCCGCATCATCGGTACCGGGCTAAGACATGGGAGTGATGTGCGGGCGCTTCTAGCGGCTCTGTGCTTTGCGAGCGTGCTGATGCTCGGCGCCTCCGGCGGCAGCTCATGGCCGATGTCGAGTCACGATCCCGAGGCAACCAACTTCAACAGCGGCGAAACCTCCCTCACCCCCGGCAACCTTCGGCATCTGCATCCGGTGTGGAAGCAGACCGGTCACCTCTCCGGGTTCGTTGTCGCGAGCGGTCGTGTATACGCCGCGTTTCCGCAAGGGATTCTGGTACTTCAGCCACGGACAGGGAAACGGCTCATGCTGGTAACGCTCAGATCTCTTCACCTGACATCGGCGCTGCTGGCCGTGAACCTTGCCTACTCGAGAGGCGTGCTCGTGGTCGCGACGCACGACGCCATCATTGCCATTCAGGCACACTCCGGCCGGTTCCTCTGGTCATTTCCGGTGAGCTTTACGACGGGGGTGCTGGTGCAAGGCACAACGGTGTTCACGGGAAGCTACTGCTTCAATGGCTGTCCCACGCGCGCCCTTGATCTACGCACCGGCAAGATCCTCTGGGAGAATGCGACGGGGGGACTGCTGCAGGCAATTGTTGGCGGGCGAGTATATGAGGGGCTTCTCTGGCACGGCTCGTGTCAGAACCGTGTCTTGAGCGCTGACAGCGGTGCTCTGATTACGATCCTCCCCTCTTGTACGCAGCCGATTGGCGCCGGCAACCACCTGTACGCAGAGGTCTTTCCCGGCGATGCTCACCGGCCAAACATGCTCGGCGGCCTCTCGCCCGCCGGCCGGTTGACGTGGAGTATCCCCCTTGGGAAGGCCGACGAGCACCCGCTGGCGCTGGGCTATGGCACAATCTTCGCCGCCGCCCACGGACGCCGCGACGCCCTGGTGGCCGTGAGCACGCGCGCGAAACGCGTCCTCTGGCGGCGTCCCGTGGAGGGCTCCAGTGCTCTCCTGCTGGCGAGCCACATGGTTTTCGTGGTCGACAAAGAAAGCCGAAGCGTGAAGGTGCTGACGGTGGCGAGTGGCCGAACCATCAGGACCATCCGCGTCCCCGGATCCGACAAGTCTAACCCGCTCTCTGGGACCGTCGTGGCGGACGGAGCAGTCTATGCGTGGCTCTTTAATGGGCTGGTGGCGATGAGGCCGTGAAGGCGGCTGTCTCCTTACTTGAAGTGGAAGTTGGCCAGATGCTGGGTGGTGTCCGCCAGGGTGACGGTGAGGACCCGGCAGGTCCCCTTCCAGCTCGAATCGGTCTTCCAGGCGTACGTGTATTGATCAGCCGTGGCGTCGTAGCTCAAGCTGCTGTTTCCGGCCGTCACCGTCTGATCGATTTGCGATGACGTGGAGGACAGAGATCCGCAATCGACCTGTTGCGACGCCGGAGAGCCGGCCGGGAAGATGCTCAGCCCCTGGTTCCCGGTCAGGCTGAACTTCACCGGGACGGTGCTGCCCGCCTTTGCCGTGTTGACAACCGTGGGATTATCTACCGGCTGGAAGAAGCCCTTGAAGTTGTAGATCACGGTGTAGGTGCACGCCATGGACGTGCCGGTGTTGCCGGCAACATCCGTGGGGGCCGGCGCGGTGACGGTGTGCGGCCCCACCGTGGAGGTATCGAGCGGGATTGAGCCGGTTGCCTGGGTCGCCACGCCGGAGCCATTGGAGTTGTCGGTGGCGGTCCATGTCGCCGCGGGCGGCGAGGACCCAAGGATCACCGTCGAGGGGCAGGTACCCGCATCAAAGGCCACGGTGGGAGCGGTGCTGTCGATTTTGAACGTCAGCGTGTGCGTCGACTCCACGTCCGGAGTCGGAGACGCAGAATCCTCCGAGTGAAATTGCAGCGTGTGTGTTCCATCGCCCTGGACGGTCAGAGAGTTCCCTGCCTGCGACGAACCCCCGTCAACAGAGTAGTAGGTCGTGACGTTACCACCCAGGTAGTACACCTTGTGCGGCGCCAGGCTGACGGAAACATCCTCCCGATACCAGCCGTTTTGATCCGGAGGCAGATAGGAGGCGGTGGTCTGCGGCGGAGCCTGATCGACCACGCAATCCTGGACCAGGCTCGTGCTGGGATCAGGCTGCACATCGAACGACGGGGTGTTGTTGGGGTTATTGGGATCGACACCTGAGCCGGTCGGCTCCTGGTCAGTTTGCAGGACATCATCGAAGCTGGAGCCATCGGTGTTCGCTGTGAAGTCCCCATCTGCGCCCGTGCCGAAGGGGGGCGCGGCTCCATTTTCGCCATCGTCGGTGGCTACCCACCCGCCAATACGGCCGGCATCGTCGCCATTTGAATCGGGGAAGGCAGCGGGCCCTCCTGTCCTATCGTCGTCCTCGTTGAGCAGCCCATTGGTTCCTGGAGCCCCATGATCGAGACGCCAGATGGAGGCAACGATCTCCTCACCCACGCTCTGCGTGGCGTAGTGAACGATCTGGGTGTCCCCGGTCCAGGTCCCGTCCGCATTGGTGGCGGGCGATCCCACGTGGGCATCCGAGGTCGAATCGGTGCTCGGGGAGGTGAAGAGCATGTGGGGGAAGCTTCCCTCGGTGATCGGGACCTGAGTCGGGGAGCTATTCGTGTTGGATGGCGTGCCGTAGTCACGAATATCCGCTATCTGCAACGAATGCGCCTCGTGGCCCGTATTGCGCAGGTCTCCGAGCTCCTGGTAGGCGACATTGACCGCGATTCCGTCGGTGCAGATGTAGTTGCTCAGCGTGTAGAGGTTGTCCATTCCCTCGTCGCCACCGCCGAAGGCCCTGGGATCCGAGGCGAAGCTCATGCCATTGGCCGCGGCGGCGGACGCAAGCTGGGTTCCCGGCGCCGTCCGACCGCCCACTATGCGGGCGCTACCGCTTCCAAGCACACCCGCGACCACGGTAATCACGATGAAACTCAAGATTCTCTGGTACATGCTCCTCTTCCTTCCTCCTGTGGCCGGAAATGGTCTCCTGCCTCCCGGCCACAGCGCGCCCGATTCCTGGGCGCGCAGCTACCTAAGCCCGCATGTAGTCTCCAATCCACGCGCCGCGCGGCGTTGTTACCCAGGCGGGCGCCGGAGCGCCTACTGTTGCCTGTGTTCGCCGGGAAGCGATGGCTACCATGAGGATTTCAGCGGGTGATTAAAACCAGGGTATACCCCTCCATGACTTTCGTCAACTCGGTCTTGACAATGGACAGTGGAGTGCGCCGCTGGGTTTTGTACCGGACGCCATCGAGGGCGGCCGTTCGGCTACAGGTGCGGGCCCTGGAAATACAGGTGTGGCTCGAGCCAGTGGTTGGGTGAGACCACCGGCGGCGGCTGCCGGGGAAGAGGTATGGGCTGGATGGCGCGAGGCACGATGGGCGCGGTGATAGACCACTGGCGGTCGGGGTGCATGAGGCGCCAGGTTCTGGTTCCTCCCAGCGCATCGTGAAGCGTCACCACCACCGAGTCCGGGTGGCTTCCCGGCTGATGCTGAAGGACCAGGCCGTAGCGCCGTCCACCCGACCAGGAGAGGGCATTGGGCGGCACGACGTAGTGCAGCCTGATAACCGCGGTCTTGCCGCGCCGAACGATGACATAGCCGGGAAACTCGGTCTTGCCGTAGGCGGGCCCCGGCGTCCACGGGTCTGTCCACCCAGACTGATCCACAAGCTGGCCACCGGCGGGAACGAGCACGCGGAGGTAGCTGGCGTAATCGTCCGGACCTCCCAGCATGCCGCCTCCCGGACCGACGCCCTGGCTCATCCTGTCGGCCGGCTCCGGCTCGTTCCAGAAGCGGACCGCCAGCCGCGCGTCAAGCCAGCGGTCGGGCCGGACCGTGACGTTGTAGCGAACCGACTCGTGCACGTAGGGGTTGATCTTGTTGAAGGACAGGTTGCTGTCGACCAGGTACAGATAGTCGCCGGTCGTCCGGCTGATCTCGCCGGAGGCGCCGAGGAGGCGAACCAGCTGCTCGTCCCGGGCGTCGGAAAAATGGAGCAGGAGATCGCCTCTGGCCACGGCGTCTTGCAATTGCGAGGCGAGACGCAGCCAGCCCCGGACATCCAGCGACTGAATCCGGGCGATCAGGTGCCCGGCCACGATGGGAATGAATCGCTTGGATGCGTTTGGCGCCCAGTGGGCGTAATAGTCCGTGAGCTGAGCGAGGTTATCGGCGGTGACCTGGCGGTGGTACTCGGGGACATACATGGGGCCGGTCGCGGCAAGGACGGCGGCTGCCGCCTGCGGGGTCACATTGATGACGCCGGTGGGGTTGGCACCCAGGTCCATGCGCACGAAATAGCGCTCCACCGCAGCGGTGGTGGGAAAGTCCGGTGACCAGTTGGAGTCGCGGAGCAGCCACCAGATCTCGTTATACAGCCGTATGGGCTCGGGGGCAGGAACCCGGAGCTGCTCGCGCTTCCGGATCTCGCTATTTTCGAAATGTTGTTTCACGGAGCCGCGATTGACCGTCACCAGGCCGAAGCTTCCGATGAACCCTCCCGTCGGCCGCAACTCCAGCGGATCCTGATAGGCGATGAAGTACGTCATGGGGGTGGTTGCGCCGAGAAGGCGGGGGGCGAGCGTCAGGCTCAGGCAGGCAGCGCGCAGCGGCGGGAGCGCGGCATCAAAGGTGTGCAGCGCCGACGCCAGTTGAGCGGGTGGGTGCGCCGGGATCGTGCGGCGGATCCGCGCTGCCGAGCTGAAGAGCGCATATGCGTGCTGGAAGGCGCCGCGCTGCGATGCAATACCCACTGAGAGCTCTTGCAGCCGGTGCCCACCCTTCTGCGCGCGTGCCCGGTGGACCACCGGACGGAGTGCATCGAGCAGCACCAGAATCCCATCCGAGGTGGTGGAGGCGAGCCGGGTGGCCGGCGGGGCCGCCGCCAGCTGACTGCCGATAACGGGAACCCACGCCAGATGCGCCAGGATCGGGCTGAGCGGCTCCAGACGCGCGTCGGCCGCCCCGAAATCAGCCCGGGCCCGGCGTACGCGGACCGTGGCCCCGGCGAGGGCCGTATCCGCTGAGGCAGCCGTGGTCACTCCACTCAGCCCTGTCCTGGCGAGATCGATCTGTGTGACTCCGGAGGTGATGAGGCCGCGCGCGGAAAGGAGCAGGTAGGCCGAGAGAATCAGCGCCGCCAGGAGGACGAGCACGGCAACACCTGCCAGGAGCAGCGGAGTGCGCGAGTGTCTTCGGGGCGCCGGAAGGGGCCGGGCCTCCGGCTCGACCGCGGGTCGTCTCACCACCAGAGCCGGATAGGCTTGCCGCCGGATGAAAGCTCTTGCACGCGATTGTTCTGGCTATCCACCACGTACACATTGCTGCGCGCGTCCACCGCAACGCCGTAGGGCTTTCGGAATTGGCCGAGACCTGATCCCGTCTTGCCCCACGTCGCGCTCAGTTTGCCCGAGGTCGAATAGCGCAGCACGCTGTCGATCTTGGGGCTCACCACGTAGACGTGACCGCTGCCATCTGCCGCCACGCCCTCTGGTGGGACGGACTCCCAGCGCTTGAGCTTGACCTTGACCTTCCACATCTTCAGGAAGTCCCCGTTGGGCGAGAGCTTCTGAATCCGTCCGTTTGCCGAGTCGGCCACGTAGATGGTCCCGTCCGGCGCGACCGCCACGCTGTCCGGGTACCAGAATTCGCCGTGGCCGTGACCGAAATGCCCCCAGGTGGCGAGCACCTGCCCGGAGGGCGACAGCTTCACAATCTGATTGGCGCTCGAATTCGCCACGTACACGTTCCCCTGAGCGTCCACGGCAACACCGGCGGGATCATCCAGACTGACCTTGACTGATCCGGTGTCACCCCACTGCGCCAGCGGCTGACCGGTGGCAGAAAAGACCTGAACTCGATGATTGCCGTCATCCGCTACATAGACGGTGCCGTTGAGGGCCACGGCCACGCCGGAGAGTCCCCGGAACTGGCTGGTTCCCGTGCCGTAGGTACCCCACCTGTGCAGTGCACGCCGCCGCGCGTCGAACGTGGCGATCCTGTTGTTGCCGGCATCGGCAATGAACACATCTCCCTTGCGGTTGACCGCGACGCCGAGCGGTGTCGTCAGCGAGGGCAGCGCGGCGCCACCGGGGAGCGTGGTGAGGGTGGCATAGACGATCTGCCGGTGGTCGTATCCGGTCCCGTCGCGGTGGAACACGCCCGCGCAGGTGATCAGGAAGAGGCCGCGCTCCTTGGTGGCGGCATCCATAAAGCCAGTCGGCATTCCGCTGTCGGAGTACTCGCGATTCCACCGCACCTTGAATGTCAGGCTCTGACCGTCAGCGTATTGCACGGTAATTCCGTCACCCCGCACCAGGTCCTTCAAGTGCCAGAACACGGCGGGACAGCAGTATGAGTCGAGGTGGCCGTAGATCTGGGCGCGCCCCATATCGCCCGGGCGCGGTCCCTGCGAGTACCAGGCGACATCTCCCCATTTGTACGGCGCCTCGGTATCGGTTGGATGCGTCATGGAGACTGACTCGACGGCCGTGCGGATGCCGAGTCTGGGAATGCTCACCACCCTGGGCCAGCCGGGCGGCACGATTTGCATCCGCGTGGCGATAGGGGTTGCCGCGCGTAACGTTGAGGCCGGCGTGACGATCGGAAACAGGATCAGTCCGATCATGACGATCAGCGCGCGGTTCATTCCGTTCTTGCCAGTGGGAGAATGCACAACGCCAATAGTACGCCGCCTGGACGGCGGACGCGAACCGAGGGCCCTCTTCCCGCGGCTGTCCCGGCGTGTTACTGCTGATGCGGGGGTAATTGACGGAATTTCCATTCAGACTCTTTACGATGCACGAGAACCATGATATAGTGGCTCTCACATAGATTTGACGCTTCACGCAGCAGGCGGCCCCATTGGCCGCGTAGAGGCTTATTTACAGCGATTGCAAGACGGAAGGGGCGGCACGGGAGGGATCATGGACGGGCGAGCAGAAGATCTAGCACCCTTGGCGCGGTCCAAAGGGCTCGTTGTTCGCGAGCTCGACGGTGAGATTCTCATCTTTGACCGCGAGAGTGATGCAGCGCACTGTTTGAATGATGTGGCAGCGGGCGTCTGGAAACGTTGCGATGGCTATACCACCATTGCCGAGATGGTGGACGATCTATCGAGCACCTCGGGAACTCGGGTTGACGAGTACGTGATTTACAAAGCGCTTGCCGACCTGAGCAAGAAGGATCTCTTGCTCGAGGAGGTGAAGTCGCCACGATCACGCAAGGAGATGTCGCGGCGCGACATGATGGTGAAGTCCGCGGCCGCCGCAGTCATCATGATCCCGGTGATCAAGTCGCTGTCGTCACCCAGTGGCGCTTACGCAGCAGGTGTATGCACCGGCTGCGTCGCGCACAATCAGCCCTGTTCCAGCACGCAACCGTGCTGCGGCGCCGGCGTTAATTGCAAACTCTCCGGCTGCTGCTATCTCGGGACTGCCTGTTCCGGGACCGGCACCTGCGGTGTCTGCAGCGGATGTGAGTGCCAGCCCAATAGCCACACCGGCTGCGGTCAGCCGTGCGCGGAGACCGGCTGCTAAGACGCCAACCGAGTAGCGGATCCATGCAGGTTCGTCCTGCGTGTGGGTTTCAGATTCGGATGGGCGGACGCGGGTTCTCTTCCACCCACGTCCGCCTGTGGGGCACTGGTGCGTCCACACCACAGCCGATTCGCGCACGGTCCGGATTGATTTGAGCCGGAACTCCGCGTATTATCAGTACCAACCTGCCGTGGGGCAGTTCATTTGACCCGTTGGGAGAGTCCTTGATGCCTGTACTTGTCCTCATTGTCCGCCTGTTGCTGGCGGGCGTGTTTGTGTTGTCCGCGACCACAAAGCTTTTTGATCGCCTGGGCACACGGCAAGCTGTTGCGGACTTTGGTGTGCCGGAAGCGCTCGTGGAGGGCGTTGCGTTCGCGCTGCCGGTGGCCGAGCTGCTCGTCGCGGTGCTTCTCATCCCCGGCTCGATCGCCTGGGTCGGCGGGATCGGGGCGGCAATCATCCTGGTGGCTTTCTGCGTCGCCATCTCAGTCAATCTCGTGCGCGGCAATATCGTGGATTGCCACTGCTTCGGGCAGGTCCATTCAGAGCCCATCAGCACGCGGGTACTGGTTCGCAACGCGGTCCTCATCGTGGCAGCTGCATTCGTCGCGATAGCGGGTCGTCCCAATCGAGACCCCAGCGCCTTTCAATCACTGGGATTGACGTCCAGCTTCCGGTGGGAGGCCGCGGGCATGGGTCTGCTGATGCTCGCGCTGCTCGGAACACTCACCTGGCTCGTGCTCCGCATGAGCGCTGACAACAAGCAATTATTTATCAGGATGAAGCTGCTCGAGGCCGACATTCGGAGCGGAGGCGTTACTGCCCGTGCCGGCGACGAGGAGGACGCCGTTGAGGACGAAGATCCGAACGTGGGGAAGCCCGCTTCGTGGCTGGAGCTGCCGAACCTGACGGGCCAGAAAATAACTCTGGCGGATCTCGCGGCACGCGGGAAGCCGATTCTGATGGTCTTTGTCCATCCCTCCTGCGCCACGTGCTCGGTGGTGCTGCCCATGGTCGCCCGCTGGCAGCAGGAGTACTCATCCCGATTGACGATTTCGATCATCAGCGGCGGCAAGCTCCGGGCGAATGTCGAGAAAGCGGAGGAGTACGGCCTTCAGGAAGTCCTGGTGCAGAAACGGCACGAGATAGAGCAGGCATACTCGATTCCCAGAGTACCGAGCGCAGTCATGGTCTTGCCGGATGGAAGGATTGGAAGTCCCGTCGCGACCGGGCCCGACGACATCCGCGCCCTGTTTGACATCGTGCTGGACCTCGTCCACGAGCAGATGACCGGTGCTCCCACGCCGCACGTCCATGACAATCCCAATGGCCATAGCCAGGTGGCATGGCCCGATATCAGCATCCCGGCCCCAACGGTCAGGCTTCCGGACGCAACCGGCCGAATCGTCGACCTGAAGGAGTTCCGAGGTCAGCGGGTTATGCTGCTCTTCTGGGGAACCAACTGCTACCACTGCGACCAGATGCATCTCGATATCAAGGAGTGGGAGGCGGATCCGCCGGAGGGGGCCCCAACCCTTGTCATGGTCGCCGTCGGTCCCGAGGAGGAGGTGCGTGCCTCGGCCAGGGAGTACAGGTCCACCATGCTCGTGGATCCCGAGTTTGAGGTTGGACCCACCTTCAACATCAGTGGCGCCCCCCTCGCAGCGCTGATCGACGAGGATGGAACATATGTCACGCGTATCGCGGGCGCATACGACATCCTCGGAGTGCTCCGGAACGAGATTCCATGGCCGTCCGCCCTCACCCGGAGCTGAATCCATTCCACGCTGATCGGCTGGTTGTGCTCCGGGGTGAGGATCTCCCCCGGCTGAGGTACCCGGTGGCCGGCTTGCGTGAGCTCGATGGGCGGGCCTGGGGTGCCGGGATAGCAGTCAGCGCCTACGGCGTTCGTCTCGGCGTGCGAGCAGAGCATTCCTCTGTGCTGCTTGGCCTTGGTGATGTTCTCCCGCCGGGATGGCGCAGCGTGACCGGACCGTCACCGCGAGTCGATCGCCTGTACTCTCTGGTCTTTCCGCAGGATGGTCCGCCGCTCGTGTACGACAACGCCACGTCGTGGATCGGGCTCAGCTCCTTCCCGTGGCCTGATGTTCTGGAGCAACTGACGACGTCCCGCGTGGTGCGTCTGGCCACCCGGTACGTCTTCGTGCATTCCGGCGTCGTGGCATGGCAGGACCGAGCCATCGTGATTCCCGGCGACAGCCGGTCCGGAAAGACCACACTGGTGGCCGCGCTGATTCGGGCCGGCGCAACGTACTATTCGGATGACTTCGCCGTCATCGATTCGTCGGGGCTGGTTCGCCCATATGCGCGGCCACTGAAAATACGACGCTCGAGGTTCGGAGAGTTTGACAGGCACCGGGTGGAAGAACTGGGTGGCCGGCGGGGGATCAATCCGATTCCCATGGGCGCGGTGGTACTGGCGCCCTATGAAGAAGGAGCCGGCTGGCAGCCGCACACGCTCTCGCGGACCGAAGGGCTCGCGTTGCTCATGATGAACAGCATGCAAAAGCGACGGCGGCCCGAGTGGGTGCTGGACGCCCTGACGAGAGCTGCGTCTCATGCCGTAATGATTGGCAGCAGTCGGGGCGACGCCGACGAAACGGCGCGGCGCATTCTCGAGACCGCCTCCACCCTCACGTGAGCCGTTCTTTCAGCGCAGCGGCTCACAACCTCCGGGTGTGGGGCCACGCCCTCCCCATACTCGAGAAGCTGTCCGAGGCGGACATTCCGGTGGTCATTCTCAAGGGTCTTCCTCAAATCGAGGATCTGTATGGCGACCCGGGGACACGAATGACCTCGGATGTCGACATGCTCGTTCCGTCCCGGCACGCACGATCCACGCTCGCGCTTCTTGCCGACGCAGGATGGCAGCCGGGAAGCGCGTCCACGCTGCGCTGGCTCACCTCATCCCAGGGGGCCGAAGCCGCATCGTCGCGTCCATGGCACATGCATCCGCCTCCGAACCTGACCGGCTGCCTCATCGATCTGCATTTCGATCGCATGACCCGGAGCCCGAAGCCGACTCTTGACCCGAGCATCTGGGAGCGAGCCGTGCGGATGTCACGTGACGGTGCCGATTTCCTGGTCCTCGGTCGGGAGGATCAACTGCTTTTTCTGTGCTACCACTTCGTGACCGACCACCTTCCCTGGCACAAGCTTCGAGATATCGAGGTGCTCCTGGGCCGCTCGACAGAGCTGGATTGGGACTACATTGCCCGGCGCGCTCGCCTCTCCGGTGTCACCATTGCCGTCTACCTTGCGTGCCGGCTCGCGGCGCGCGATGCAACGGATCCAGTCCCGGACAACTGGCGGGGTGTCGCTCCGGTGGACCGTCTCCGCGCCTCGGTCCTGGCCGCCATGTTGGATCGCCGCCCCGGGCTTGCCCAGTCGCGTTACTGGGCGCTCGTGTGGCTGCTCGCGCATGATCGTCCCTGGGACATGCGGACGGTGTGGCGCCACATCTTCTTCCCTGACCGGGTTACCATCGCGGCTGAATATCTTGGCCGCTGGCCATCGCGGGCCGAGTATCTCGCCGAACTGGGGCGCATCTACCTGCGTCGTATCCGGAAAAGTTTCGGACGCGCATAGCGACAGGCGTGGTACAGACCTATTCTGAGCAGGTATACTGCCGCTTAGCCTGGCTCAGCCAGGGTGGAAGGCCCGTACACGTGGGCGGTAGTGATCCGAGTACAGGCGGAGAGAAGTCGCGATCATGCACCTTGGAAACCTGAATCTTTCGACCTATCTCCGCTATACGCGTCTCTGGATTCTCTTCGCTGTCCTGCCCGCTCTGGTCGCGGGAGCCCTGGGCTATCTGAACACCAGGGCGCAGCCGAAGACGTACAACGCCTCCGCGTCTCTCTACGTGCAGCAGCCGACACAGAGCGGCATCGGCGTCAGTGGGGTGCAGGACCTGTATGCCAGCAGCCAGTTGGCTCAGACATACAGCCAGCTCGCGGTGCAGCCGACCGTCGAAGCGGCAGCCGACGTGCTGCTGGCGAAGAAGTATCCTGGATACCGGATCGAGGATCACGGCCTCCAGAGCGCCCCTGCCAGCATTCAGCAACAGACTCCTCTGATCATCCTCAGCCTGTCGGACACGGTGCCCAAGCGTGCGGCTGATGCGGTCAACGCGGCCAGCCGCGCATTCATCGGTCGCATCGATCAATTCAACCAGCTTCGCTTTGCCACCGATGACCAGGCACTGTCGGCTCAGATCGGCAAGCAGAAGGCGGCGATCAACAAGATTCTGGGCCAGATCGCAGTCTATAGAGGGCCGACAAGCGGCCTGGATGGTCTGAAGACGGCCCTCAGTGCCTACCAATCGACGTATCAGTCGCTCGTCTCGTCTCAGCAGCAACTGCGTATCGAGCGCGACATCTCGTCGAGCACCATCAACGTCTATTCCAGGGCCACACCGCCCACATCGCCAACCGGTCCTCACCCGACGCGCACAGCACTCTACTGGGCGCTGCTCGTGCTCCTGGCCGGATCGGCAGCGGTGTATGGATACGAGTATTTGAGTGACCTGCCGGCAACGCCGGAAGAGGTGAGTGAGATCGCGGGGGCTCCAGTCCTGGCGGCGATCCCGGCCGCACGCGGTCGCCGGGCGCGGCGCCGCCTCATCGAGGAAGGTCAAGCCCAGCCGCTCGACGACGAGGGATACCGCCTGATCCGGACCAACATTCAGTTCGCCAGCATCGATCGTCCGCCACACACCTTGCTGGTCACCAGCGCGCTTCCCGGCGAGGGCAAGACGACCACGGCATCCAACCTGGCGCTGGCATTTGCCGATGGCGGCCGATCGGTCATCCTGGTGGACGGCGATTTGCGCCGCCCCTCGATGCACCATCTGTTCGACACTCGGTCGGCCAACGGCCTGACCCAGCTTATTCTGTCGGTGCAGACAAACGGGCATCGGCCGGGTCATGAGGTATACCGCAACCTGGCCGTGATTCCAGCCGGTCCCCTTCCGCCCAATCCTGCCGATATCCTCGGCTCCACCCGGATGGTCGAACTGGTCCGCAATCTGCGCGGGCATTCCGAGGTCGTCATCATCGATGCTCCTCCCGTTCTGGCGGCATCAGACGCGGCCATCCTCTCCACCCTCGTGGATGGGGTGATCCTCGTGGTCGATCTGCACAAGACCAAGCGCCGGGAGATCAGGCGAGCGCGCGAGGCGATCGAGGCAGTCAACGCCAGGTTTATGGGCGTCGTCATCAACCGCTTCCAGGTGCGCGACCGCTCGTACTATTACGAGTATTCCGAGAGCTATGGAGCGAAGAGGACACCCGGCGGCCCGCCGGACAGCAGGGATGCGAGCCCGTCGCTGCCCAGTTCCCTTCGCTAGCTCCCATGGCCCCTGATTGACCCAGTTGTCAATTTAGGGGGTGACAACTGTCTCATTCGGTGGTACAGTGGTCACGGTCAAAAGTCCCAGCAATCCGAGGACGTAAGTCCTGGCTGGTCTTTGCGTGATCCATAGGAGGTATGGAAGGGACCGGCGGGAAGGAAAGGGAAAGGCCCAGCCTGTGGTCTGGTTGGGGGGGACAGAACGGTGGATATAGTTCGTCTGGTTGCTGCGGGTGTGGACATGCCCCTCATCGCCGCAGCACTTCTGGTAACGGTGGCCTCGTACGTCGGGGTCGCGTTGGTTCGATTCTATGCCCCGCGCGTCGGCTTTTTCGATCTGCCCAATGAGCGGAGCTCGCACGCTCGTCCAATACCTTCCGGCGGCGGTCTTGCCTTTGCCGTCATCACCCTTGGCGCCTGGTGGTGGTTGCTCGAGTTCCATCCGAGCATTCCCCTGGTTCAGGCGGTCAGGACGCAGCACGCGCTGGCCTTTATCATTGCCGGCGCCCTCATCGCCGGAATCAGCCTGATCGACGATCTCGGTCATGTGCCGGTCGTCTTCCGACTGGCGGTCCATGCCATCGGGGCGGCGGTCTTTGTCGCGTTCTTCGCGTGGTGGTCAGCGCTGAATCTGCCACTCCTGGGCTGGGTCACCCTGGGAACCGCCGGGGTATTCATCTCGATCTTCTGGATCGTCGGCATGGTCAATGCCTACAACTTCATCGACGGTCTCGACGGAATGGCCGGTGGCCAGGCGGCCGCAGCCGGGCTTGGGTGGGTGGCTCTGGGCTTCTCAACCGGCCACTTCGCCATCGAAGCCATGGGTGCTCTGCTTGCCGCCAGCAGTATTGGGTTCCTCTTCCACAACTGGCACCCTGCCAGGATCTTTATGGGAGACGTGGGCAGTACCTTCCTGGGATTCTGCTTTGCCATTCTGCCGATCATCGCCGCTCAATACGATCCACGATTGGCGCTGGCGGGCGTGCTTCTCGTGTGGCCCGCACTCTTCGATACCGGCTTTACCATCGTCAATCGCCTGCGCCGCGGCGAGAACGTCTTTACCGGGCACAAAGAGTTCCTCTTTCACCGCCTGGTAGCAGCTGGATGGAGCCATGCCGCCGCATCCACGCTCTATTTCACGCTGCCGCTGGCTGGAGCAGGCCTGGCCTTCACCTGGCAGTACGGAAGCACGTCGCTGCACGTCGCTGCGTTGTGCTCCATCGTGCTTCTCTGCGTTGGTCTCTGGGCACTCGTCCGCGACCAGGAGAAGCGACACCTGGCGCAGCTGCAGGAAGTTCCCTCGGCCGACAGCATGCGGCCGGAACCCGCCAGGAGAGTGGCCGGGCGGGTCTAGCGCCGTCGCCTATCAATTGTCTTGACCCGGGATGCCCGGCTCCATATCATGGCAAGGTAGTGCCGGTATGGGGGGAGTGGTGGTCACAAACGTCGAGACGGCACGACCGGCGGAACAGGTCTGGCTCGTCACCTGGCTGATCATGGGCGCCATTCTGGTGGCGTCGTGCGCCTGGGCGGTTGCGGAGCTCCTGCCGGGCGTGGGGTTCGCGGTGGTTTCGCCGTCGCTGCAGGTTGGAGTCGAGGCGGCGGGCGCCATCATCCGGCTGTTCGCGGCGCTGGTGCTCTTCCTCCTCCCGACCCGGCGGAACCCCGAGCGTGTCCGCTGGATCGCGCTTGGGCTCCTCACACTGGCGGGTGGGAGTGCCATCTTCGGGTATCTGCACCCCGCCTTCCACCTGGGCGCGTCTATCAATTCCGCGCTCTACGGCTCGATCCTGACGCGCACCATCGCCGGTGCGTGTTTCCTGGTCGGGCTGCTCAAACAGCCGCCCCGACTGCCGTCGCGCCAGGCGCTGGTGGTGGGCGCCGTCCTCTTTATCGGGATCGGACTGCTGTTGCCCTCGATTGCCGGCTACCTTCCTGAGCTGAGCCGCCCGGGCGGGTTGATCGCGGCCGCACACCATGAGCGGTTCCCCTTCCCCGGCCTGACCATCTGGCACTGGGTCCTGGCCTCTATTCCGCTGATCGTGACAGCGGTCGCCATGGTGCTGGCGGGATTCGCCGTGCGCAGCAGAGGGGTCGGGACCTGGCTGGCGATCGCCATGACGCTGCTGGTGGGTGCCGAGCTACACAGCCTGCTCTGGCCCTCGATCTACAGCCCGGTGGTCACGACCGCCGATATCCTCCGCTTCGGCTTCACCCTTGCCATCGCCGGAGAGGCGGTGATCGCCCTCACGCGAATCGCCGAGTACCGCGGCGCCATGCTCGAAGCCGAGCAGGAGCAAACGCGGCGTCTCAAGGACATAGATGTCCTCCGGACCAGTTTCTCGGCCATGGTGGGGCATGAGCTGGGCTCGCCGGTCGCGGCCCTGGAGCGTGTCCTGGACCTGCTACAGACCGATCGGCTCGACCGCGATCGCGCCGTAGCCATGATGCGGAGCGAGCTGGAGCTGCTGCAGACGCTCATCGCCGACGTCCAGTCGGCCGGGCGGGCTGAGGCCGGCGACTTCCGATCCGTGCTGGAGCCGGTTCGCCTCTCGTCGCTGGTCGCCGACGCTGCCTCCTACGCCCGCACCCTGCCCGGCGACCACCCCATCCTTGTTGACTCGGCCGGCGATACCTGGGTGCAGGCGGACCCGGAGCGGATCAGTCAGGTGCTGCGCAACCTCCTGAGCAACGCGGCGAAGTTCTCGGAGGAGGGCGCGTCCATCGAGATCGAGGCCCACGCCGAGGGGGAGCAAGCCGTGTTGAAGGTGCGGGATCACGGGCCGGGCATCGCCCCCGAGGACGTGAACCGCATCTTCGAGAAGTTCGGACGGGGACACAGCGCCACCGCATCGAAGGCGCCGGGCACCGGACTGGGGCTCTACCTCTCGCAGCGCATCGTCCGGGCGCACGGCTCCGATCTCACCGTGGCCTCGCAGCCGGGAGCCGGAGCGACCTTCCGGTTCGATCTCCCCGTGACGCGCCCACCCGACACCGCCGCCGATCTCGGGGAGGTTCGCCTGGTGTTGGTGGACGACCACGTCTCCTATCGCGAAGCGCTGGCACTGGCACTGCAGTCCGAGCCGTCGCTCATCCTGGCCGGTCAGGCGGGAACAGTGGCGGAAGCGCGCGCGCTGGTGGATCTGGCCGAGGTGCTTCTCGTGGATCTCGACCTGCCGGACGAAAACGGCGCCGACCTTATCGCCGCTCTGGGGAGCGGTCCCGACGCGCCGCGGGCACTGGTTCTCTCCGCCAGCACCCAGCCCACGGACCTGGCACGGGCCATCGAGGCGGGAGCGGCGGGGGTGCTGCACAAATCCGTCGGCATCGACGCCATTGTGCGAGCAATCCGGCAGGTGGCGGCCGGGGAGACAACGCTCTCACCCACCGATACCGTCGAGCTGCTGCGGGCCGCTGCGCGAGAGCGCGAGGAGGAGCGCGCAGTCCAGGCGGCGCTGGATGCGCTGACACCCCGAGAGCGCGAGGTGCTGGACCTGATCGTCGAAGGGCTGACGGATAAAGAGATTGCCAGCCGGCTACACATCACCACCGCCACGGCACAGACCCATGTGGCCAACCTGCTGGGCAAGCTCGGCGTGCGCTCCCGCCTGCAGGCAGCCATGATGGCCGCTCGGGCCGGGTCAACCGAAACCTAAGATCCGCTGGACCTATCGAAACCGGTCTACAGCCGGACCTGGGTACGGAACGTGCTGGTTGACGTGACTTGCTGGTCTTTCATTGAATGGACTGAGCGGAAGTCGGCAGCTACATATCTGGCCATTTTGAGCCAGGGAAGGGAACCTTCTGTGAAATCGCTGAGCCTTCTTGCCATGCTTCTCGTGGGCTGGCACCCGTGGGGGACGATGCATGACAGGCAGGCAGTGCCTCAACATCACAACGCACTTCCCGCGTCGTCGGGCGCCCCCAACTTTCCGGCTACATCGGCAACCCTCGCGAATAAGGCAGGCATCAATTCGATGCCGGGGATGCGACCCTGGCGCTACAACGGCCCCAACCCGGACGGCTGGTGGTGCCAGGACGGCGTGAACTGTTACGTCGATCCGAATAATCCCTATGCCTCCCAATCTCGTCCGGCCATGATCGACCGCGAGATGAGCCTCATGGCAGCTCTGGGGGTCTCGACTGTGAGGACCGAGTTCGACTGGCCGTTAATCGAGCCACAGAAGGGTGTCTACGACTGGTCCCGGGCGGACTATATCGTCAACGAGGCCGTGAAGTACGGCCTCCAGCTCCAGCCGATCCTGGTCTACACGCCAAAGTGGGCGGACGGATCACTCGCCAATTCCTCCAACTGGTTCGAGGTTCCCCCGGCCCAGGATTCCTACTGGACTGACTTCGTGACGCAGGTCGTCAACCGCTACAAGAACAGCGTCCACTATTGGGAGCTCTGGAACGAGCCGGACGGTGGCGGCTACTGGTACGGCTCGAGCGGTCAGGGGCTCTCCGACTTCGTCAACCATATCGAGCGGCCGGGCTATAACGCGGTCAAGGCGGCCGATCCCACCGCACAGACGATCCTCGGACCCTACTTCGCGGACACCACGTGGTACCAGGGTGTGGTCAACCTCGGAGGCAAGTTCGATATCGCCGCCTTCCACGACTACACCAACGATACTCTCTCCGGTGTAACAACGCTGCGCTCATGGCTCAACGGCGCGGGCCTCTCTTCGACCCCAATCTGGATCGGTGAGTACTCGAGCGACCAGGGCTCGGGGACGACCAATGACACGACCCACATCAACACCTTCTCCAGCGTGCTCAAGGGCTCCGGCTACCAGATGGCGCAGTGGTACGAGCTCCGCGACGACATCGCCATGAACTGCTGCCCGCCCTCGGGGACCCAGAGCAAGTATTGGGGGATCGTCGGGCATGACGACACGACGATCAAGCAGGGCTACACCACCATGCAGAGCCTGATCGGCGGCGCGAGCCCGACCTCGACGCCGGGCCCCACAGCTACCGCCAACGCCACCGCCAGGCCCACGGCCACTATCGCGGCCACCGCCAGGCCGACGGCGACCATCGCCCTTCCAACCGCGACGCCGCAGCCAACACCAAAGGGACACAAGCCGCCGACGCCGACCCCGGTTCCCCCTACGCCGACATCCACTCCGGCCGCAACACCAACGTCTACTCCGGCCCTGACGCCGACGGCGACACCGGCGCTGACCCCCAAACCCACGCCGACGAACACGCCCGGCTCAGGCCCGCTCTACAGCGACGGGTTCGAGAGTGACGCCGTCGGCGCCATCCCCACTGGCTGGACCGTCTACGGGAGCAATGCCGGCTTCGCCGTGGCGTCGGGCAACGGGGGGCATGTGTACGGCCACAACGGCTGGACCGCGACCACCCTCGCCGGGAGCACTGCCTGGAGCAACTACACGCTCTCGGTCCGGATGCTGCCGAACAACTGGGCGTCGGAGCAGGACGGGATCATATTCCGCGCCAGGGACAGCAACAACTACTACGCGCTCGTCTACAACAACGGCACGACGCTGACCGTACGGAAGATCGTGGCAGGCGCCTCCAGCGACGTCGCCAGCGTGTCCTTCACCACCTCGTCTGCCTGGCACACGTTCACGGTCGCTGTCCAGGGCAGCAGTATCACGGCATCGGTCGATGGGACCGTAAAGCTGACGGCGAACGACTCGACCTTCAGCCAGGGTGAGATTGGATTGATGGCCAACAGCCCGGTCCAGTTCGACAACGTGACGGTCCAGTAACCGGCCAACGGACCGGGTGCCGCCCGGCTGCCTGACGGTTCAGAACTCGAGTGAGATCACCCGGCACCGCGCGGTGCCGGGTGATCTCACTCCGCTCTACGCGGACGGCACCTCGGTGCGGGGGTTCAGATAGTCCCCCCGGGATCGGTCCACGACCGCCAGGATATCGGGAAGAGAGATATCCGGGGTGGGCCGCTCATCCGCGCCCAGATGGACCAGCGAGACCCGGCCGCCGACCGGATAGACCTCGATCCAGAACAGGCTCATCGCCTCGCGGCGCATGGCCGGGGTGGGCGCGTCGCAGATGACCAGGCAGGGCGCGTAGATGGCGCGCGCCAGATCGAGGGCCTCGGGCTCGCACTCCGCCACGGAGAGCGTGGGCCGTTGCGTGCGCAGCCAGGAGGCGAGCGCCTCCCGATAGGTGCGCAGGGAGTGGGTCACGAGGATGGTGGCCTGGAGCACAAGGATTTCCTTCACGCTTGAAGCGTAGGAAACCGACGCGCGCGAAGCATCCCCCAGGACCCTGATTTCGTCCTAGTGAATGTTCGGTAGGAGAGCCCCAGGGCACCCATGGGTCGGTGTGCGTACTCCCCCGGTGGCAGGAAGGCGTAGTTGCAACTCGGTAGGCAAAGATACTTCCCTTTACGGATAGCGCTGGTCCCGATTCCCAGGTAGAGTTCGCGTGGACGCAAAGATCCCCGGGCTGCAATGTGGGCACCTCGTCCGGGAGGAGCAAGTGGTGCAACCGGCCATCGCCTTCTTTATAGGAAGCGATCGAGCCGGTTTTTTTATGGGCGGGAGTGAAACGGTGAAAGAAGGGACTGGAAGAAGCATGGTCGTAGCCCCATGGATTGAAGGAAACACTGACATTGAGAAGGGACGTGAAATCGGATGGTAGAGGGAAGTAGTACACGACTGAGTGGCTCGCACTCACTCCGGATGCTGGGGATCCTCAGCATCCTTCTGGCGCTGTTGTCGCCGCTGATGCAGATATCGCCGACAAATGCCGCATCGATCTCGAGCGTGACGTTCACCGGCGGCGCCGATACGGCCACCGTCGGCGGGACGATCTACGCCAAGCAGGGCGGCCAGCTGAACCTGACGGTTAACACCGACAGCACTACGAAGTGCGTCGCCATTGACGATGGCGCATTCCTCCATCAAAAAAGTCCCAGCAGCTCGACTCCATTCAAGTTCACGTTTACCGCTGCGACGGGCAGTGACGCCACGCACTTTGTCACCATCACAGCCGGGAACGGAAACAATGGAAGCGGTTGTAATGGGGGCACGAAGACGCAGCAGGTGTCCTATGTGCTGGACAACACCGGTCCCACGGTAACCGGAGCTGTTGCTCCCGCACCCAATGGCGCCGGCTGGAACAATTCCAACGTCACCATCACCTGGAGTGCCACCGACAACACCGATGGCTCCGGTATCGCCAGCGGCCCGAGCCCGGCCAGCGACAATGTGACGGCGGACACCACGGGCGTCACCAAGACCTCGAGCGCCACTGACAATCTCGGCAACACC